>JAKACW010000086.1 GCA_021821045.1 Pseudomonadota bacterium | reverse complement strand
GTAAATGCGCGGGCGGCCGGGCCACAGCGCGTGGGTAAACAACGGCACCAGCACGCCGAGCAGCGATCCGAGCAACACATGCCCAATGGAAACCGAATTGACCAACAATAGCCAGACGACGACCAAGACGGCGCTCAGCAGCGGATGGGGTAGCCAGGCCACGGACGGCATCATGGCGCCACTCCCGCAATGGCCGTGCCCGTACTCTGTTCACCCAGCACCGCCGCGACGTAGGCTGCCGGATTCAGCAGTTGTTCCGCCGTCGCCCGCGTAAAGTCGGTCACCGGCGCGGCGAAAACGACCAACAGCGGACTGGCGGCGATCAACGCCAAGGCGCTGCCCAAGCGAATGCCATCGACCCTCGCCGGCGCTGCCGGTTGATCGAGCGTGCGCCAAAATAGAATGCTTCCCGCCCGACTCAGCGCGACGAGCACAAGCAACCCGCCGATCAACACCACGCTCCACAACCAGGCCGCCTGCGCACCCGGCGGTACGGCCGACAACAGCAACACCTTGCCGAGAAAACCCGACATGGGCGGCAAACCTGCGACGGCCACCGCGCCCAACAGAAACAAGCCGCCGAGAACCGCCGGTTGACTCACCGGCGCACCGGGTTGGAGCCGGTCGGCGACGGCACCTCGCTGCTCGGTCACCATCCCGGCCAGCAAAAACAATCCGCCGGTCACCAGCGTGGTGTGCAGCAGATAGTACAAAACGGCGTCGAGCGCTTCCGGCGTGGCAAGCGCGGCCCCGGCGAGCAGCGTTCCGACCGAGACGACAACGAGATAGCCAATGAGGGTTCGCAGATCACGGGCCGCAAGCGCGCCGATAGCACCGAGGGACAGCGTCACGAGCGCCAACGGCCACAGCCAAGGCCATGCCGTGTTCGCCAGCAGTCCCGCATCGACTCCGAAGATGATGACGTAAACGCGCAGGATCGCGTAAACCCCGACCTTGGTCATGATGGCGAACACTGCCGCCACCGCCGGTTGCGCCGCCGCATAAGCCCGCGGCAGCCAGAAATACAACGGCAGCAACGCCGCCTTCAAAGCGAATACCACCAACAGCAGCAGGGCCCCCGCCCGCACCACTGCGGCATCCCTTTCCCCCAGCTCGGCCACCTTGACCGCCAGATCCGCCATATTGAGCGTTCCCGTAATGCCGTAAAGCGTGCCGACGGCGAAAAGAAACAGACTCGAACCGGCCAAGTTGAGCACCACGTAGTGCAAGCCCGCCCGCGCCCGCGCCGGGCCGTTGCCTTGCATCAACAGCGCATAGGAAGCGATCAACAGCACCTCGAAGAAAACGAACAGATTAAACAGGTCGCCGGTGAGAAACGCGCCGTTCAGGCCCATGAGCTGAAACTGAAACAGGGCGTGGAAATATTTTCCGGCGGCGTCATTGCCGCGCAATGCGTACACCAGCACCGGCAGCGCGAGGGTCGCGGTCACAACCAACAACAGCGCGCTGAGCCGGTCGAGCACCAAGACGATGCCAAAGGGCGGCGCCCAATCGCCCAGAGCGTAGACCTGATAGTCGCCGTCGGCGGATTGCGCGAGCAGGACCAAACTGACCGCCAGCAGCCCTGCTGTCGCGATCGTGGCGAATGCGCGCTGGACGCCCATGCCGGCGCGCGCGCCGAACAGCAAAATCAAGCCGCTCAACAGGGGCAGGATGATTGGAAGCGTGATCCAATGGCTCATCACGCCCCATCTCCCGCGTTATCCCGACCGTCGACGTGGTCGGTGTCGAGTTCGCCGCGCACTCGCAGGGCCAGGATGACGACGAAGGCGGTCATCGCGAAGCCTATCACGATCGCCGTCAGCACCAACGCCTGCGGCACGGGATCGGCATAGCGCTCGGCTTGGCCGATCACCGCGGGCGCATTTTCGACCAGCCGGCCCATGGAGAACAAAAATAGATTCACCGCGTAAGACAGCAAGGTCAAACCCACAACAACCGGAAACGTGCGCGCCCGCAGCATCAGGTAAACGCCACACGCGGTGAGCAGTCCGACGAGCACGGAGAACAGCAACTCCATCAGACGCCCCCCGGCTCACGTTCGCGCTCCGCCACCGACAGCTTGCCGAGATTGGCGAGTATCAACAACGTCGCGCCGACAACCGTGAGGTAGACACCGAGATCGAAGATCATGGCCGTCGCCAATTCGATGTCGCCCACAATCGGCAGATCGAAATGGCCGAACGCGGAGGTTAAGAACGGCCGGCCGAACACCCAACTGCCGAGGCCGGTCAGCGTCGCAAGCAGGACGCCCGAGGCGATGATCTTCACCTCATCGATCCGCAACCGCTCTTGGGCCCAGGCCACGCCGCTGGCAACGTACTGCAGGATCAGCGCCACACTCGTCAGCAGGCCGGCGATAAAGCCGCCGCCCGGCATATTGTGACCGCGCAGCAGAATGTACACCGACACCACCAGCGCCAGGGGCAACAATGGCCGCGATACCACCGCGAGAATCATTGGGTGTGTATCGGCGGACCACGCGCGACCGCCCTGATCCGTCGACGGGGTGGTCAAACGCAGGCCGCTGAGCAGGGCAAAAATGCCCAATGCCGCGATGCCGAGCACCGTGATTTCGCCCAACGTATCGAAGCCCCTGAAATCCACCAGAATGACATTCACCACGTTCGCGCCACCGCCGCCGGGCACGCTGTTCTCGAGAAAAAATCCGCCGATGGTCTCGTAAGGCCGAGTCAGCACCGTCCATGCCAACGCGCCCACCCCTAGCCCGGCGCCGCCAGCGACCGTGGCATCGCGCCAACGTCGCCAGGCGCGCGATTCATCGGGCGTGGTTTGCGGCAAGAAGTACAAGGCCAGCATAAGAAGGATGACGGTGACCAACTCCACCGCCAGTTGCGTCAGCGCCAAATCGGGCGCGGAGAAACGCACAAATGCAAGGGAGACAACCAGCCCAACCACACCCAGCAACACCAATGCCGCCAGCCTTTGGCGATGGTAAATGACCGTCGCGATCGCCGTAACTGCCAGCACCACAGCCCCTACCGCGGTCACGCCATCCACGCCCGACATCGCCACCGGGCCGGTAAGCGGCCCACCCCATAACGCCCAACCGACCACAAACACCGCACTGGCAAGAAGCAACACGGCATAGCGCTGCAAGGAGCCGTTTTCAAGCGCGCCGGTTGCAGCAGCCGCCAGCGTCACCCCTCGCCGCACGGCAGCCTCGAACGCATCCTTGGCGTCGAAGGGTGGAAACAGTCTGTCGTGCAGTCGGAATAACCGATGACGCATCGTATACAGCAGAATGCCCCCGGCCAACGCGACGAAACTCATCATCACCGGCAAGTTGAAACCGTGCCAAATCGCCAGACTGTATTCCGGCAGAGGGCCGCCCAGAGTGCTGCCGGCAGCGACAGCCAGCAACGGCGCGACGGTCCATGCAGGCAAGACGCCAACCAACAAGCAAAGCGCCACCAATATCTCCACCGGCACCTTCATGTAGCGCGGCGGCTCGTGGGGCGTGCGCGGCAGATCGATCGGCTCGCCGTTGAAGAACACGTCGTGAATGAACCGCACCGAGTAGGCCACCGCGAAAACGCCCGCCAGCGTGGCCGCAGCGGGCAATACCCAGCTCCAGTCGCCCAGCCAGCCTTGGTGCAGCGTCTCGGCGAAAAACATTTCCTTGCTCAGAAAGCCATTCAATAACGGCACACCGGCCATGGACGCGGCCGCGACCATGGCTAACGTCGCGGTGTGGGGCATGTAGTACCACAGGCCGTTCAACTTGCGCATGTCCCGCGTGCCGGCCTCATGATCGATGATGCCCGCGGCCATGAACAACGACGCTTTGAAGATGGCGTGATTGATGATGTGAAACACACCGGCCACGGCGCCCAAAGGCGTGCCAAGCCCAAACAGCAAAGTGATCAAGCCAAGGTGGCTGACCGTGGAATACGCCAGCAGTCCCTTCAGATCGTGCTTGAACAACGCCGTATAGGCCGCAAACAGCAGCGTCGCCAGACCAGTACCCGACACCAAATAAAACCACAGCTCCGTACCGGCCAGCGCTGGAAACAACCGCGCCAACAAAAACACGCCGGCCTTAACCATCGTTGCCGAATGCAGATACGCGCTCACCGGCGTTGGCGCCGCCATCGCATGGGGCAGCCAAAAGTGAAAAGGAAATTGCGCCGACTTGGTGAAAACACCCAGCAGAATGAGCACCAGCGCAACCGGATAAAGCGCGTGGGCACGGATCAACTCGCCGGACGCCAATACCACCGACAACTCGTAGCTGCCGACGATGTGGCCGAGCACCAGAATGCCCGCCAGCAGCGCCAACCCGCCGCCACCCGTTACCGTCAGCGCCATGCGCGCGCCTTGGCGGGCATCGACGCGATGCTTCCAATACCCGACTAACAAAAAGGAACTCAGGCTGGTTAACTCCCAGAATACCAGCATGAGCAGTAGGTTTTCTGACAGAGCAATGCCGAGCATCGCGCCCATGAACAGCAGCAACAGACCATACAGCCGCCCCATCGAGTCGCGTTCCGAGAGGTAGTAACGGGCATACAAAATCACCAGCAAGCCGATGCCCAGAATCAACAGCGCAAGCAGGAATCCCAAACCGTCGAGCCGCAGAGACAGGCTCAAACCGATCCGGGCCAGCCACGGCTCCCCGACAACGAGCACTTCGCCGCCGAACACCCGCGACGCTTGGCTCATCAGCAAGCCGAACGCGGCACCGGCGACGGCCGCCGCGGACCAGGCGCTGGCACTGCGGCCCCAACGGATCGCGACCGGCGGCAGCACAGCTCCGAGCAGCGGAAGGATGACAATGAAAAGGAGAATCATTGAATTGTTTTAAAAGCTAAAACGACTTCGCTGAACGAGGGCCCAATAATACCGGGAATCGCGCAACCCAGATACCCGTTGACCCGCGCACCGACCGATTGCCGCAGGGCTGCAATCACCGTCATGCGATAGGTATCACCCCTACTTTAATGCAGAATACCAAATTGCTAGATTCAGTTTCGAAGGGGAATTCAAATCATTTTAGTAGTTGCCTGTCGGCCGCAGCACCGATCCAATACTTGACGAGTGAATCATGGCGCAACGCAAAAAATCCTGGTTGGACAGTGCGAGTCGTATGAGTATACCGCTGATCGCGGCGTTGTTCGGACTCATTGCGTGCGGCGGCGCCGGCAAATCACCCGAGCGGGCTCTGGCGGAAAACACCCAAACACCCGTTCCGGTGGCGCGCGACGACTCCCAACCTTCCGCCGACGGTCCGTACGCCGCCCTCCCCGCCGACGGTTTACTCGTAAAATTTCGCGACGGCACCGCGGCCCGCGGCGCACAAAGCCTGGCCAAAGCGCTTGGCGCCGTACCGGCGGCCGAATATCACATCGTCAACGGCCTCGTGCACTGGGAAGTTCCGCCTGAAAATCTTGCTGTCGCTCTGTCCCAATTGCAGTTGGATCCTTCCGTTGTCTATGTCGAACCCAATTACGTCGTCACGTCCTTCGCAGTGCCGAACGACCCGCGCTACGCCCAGCAATACCACTTGAACAATTCCGCGGCGCCCGCGGCAGACATCGATGCCCAGGCGGCCTGGGACATCACAACCGGCACGGACGTCGTCGTAGCCGTCATCGATACCGGCATCGACTTCAACCATCCCGACCTGGCCGGCAATATCTGGACCAATCCCGGCGAAATCGCCAACAACGGTCGTGACGATGACAATAACGGCTTTGTGGACGACGTCAACGGCTGGGACTTCGTCAACAACGATAACCGCCCGCAGGACGACAATCGCCACGGCACCCATGTCTCGGGAATCATTGCGGCGCGCGGCAATAACGCCGTCGGCGTCGCGGGGGTCAGTTGGTCGGCCAAGATCATGCCACTGAAATTCCTCAGCGCCACCGGCAGCGGTTCCACCGCCAATTCGATCCGGGCCCTCGAGTATGCCGTGGCAAATGGGGCCAAGATTTCCAACAACAGCTGGGGCGGCGGCGCCTCCAGCCAAGCACTGGCGGATGCCATTACCGCCGCCGAACGCGCCGGGCACTTGTTCATCGCCGCTGCGGGCAACAACAACGGCAACAATAACGATACGAGTCCGACCTATCCCGCCAGCTACAATAACGCCAACGTCATTTCCGTTGCCGCGACCACCAACACCGACGCCCTCGCTAGTTTTTCCAACATCGGGGCGCGTTCGGTCGATGTCGGCGCACCGGGCGCGAGCATCTTGAGCACCGTCACCAACAGCGGCTACGCCAATCTCAGTGGCACATCCATGGCAACGCCGGTGGTTTCAGGCATTGCGGCTTTGCTGCTGTCGGTAAATCCAAATCTAAGCGCAGCGCAAATCAAAACGGCGATCCTGAACAACGTCGACCGCATTCCGTCACTGGCAAACCGCACGGTCACCGGGGGTCGCGTCAACGCGGCGAGGGCCTTGGCCTCTGTTGGCAGCGCGCCCACGAATCCCACCCCGGCCCCAACCGTTGCGGTGACGCCGGTCAATCGCACCGTTGCCGCCGGAGGCCAACTCCAGTTTACCGCGGCGGGCGGCACCGCGCCGTATACCTGGCGAGTGAGCAATGCGCAAGGCGGCACCATTAATCAGAATACGGGACAGTTTGTCGCCGGCACTACGGCCACCACCGTCGCCGTTATCGCCACCGACGCCAGCGGCGCGCAAGGACAGACCAACGTCACGGTCACCGCCCTCGGCATTTCGCCGGCCACGGCGCAAATCGCAGTCAGCCAGCAGTTGAGCTTCACGGCCAGCGGCGGCACCGCACCCTACACCTGGAGCAGCAGCAATCAGGCGGTTGCCTCCATCGCGACCGGCACCGGCGTCCTCACCGCGGTCGCCCCAGGCACGGTCACCGTTACCGCCCGCGACGCCAACAATGCAACCGTCACTAGCGGCGCCATCACCGTTGCCGCGCAAGCGACGCCCATAACGATTTCGCCGCAGTCCAGAATTCTCGGCGTGGGCGATAGCGTGACGTTCACCGCAGCCGGCGGCGCCGCACCCTTCACGTGGCGGTCGAGCAATGCGGCGGTGGTATCAGTGAATGGATCCGGGGTCGCAACGGGAATCAGCGCGGGAACAGCGTCGATCACCGTGACAGGCGCCAACGGCCTGAGCGCCAGCAGCGGCAACCTCACCGTGCGCAATGTCCAGCTCCAACTCAATGGCGGCGCGACCAGCTTGATGGTCGGCGACAGCGTCACAGTCACCGCAACGGGAGGCCGCGCGCCCTACACAATCACCAGCAACAATCCCAATGTTGCCAGCGTCGACGCCTCCGGCAACGTTGTGGGCGTCAGCACGGGTACGGCGACACTGCGCGCAACCGACGCGGACGGCGTCGCCGGTCAAAGCATCACCGTGCGAGTAGGAACCGCGACCGCGGCGATGCCCATCACCCCCACCTCCATCGAGGTGCCCGCGGGCTGGTGGGTGCGGTTCAACGCCAGCGGCGGCGTGGCTCCTTACAGTTGGAGCTTGGTCGATCTTGGCGGCGGATCGGCGGGAACGATCAGCCCCACGACCGGATGGTTCCGCGCCAGCGCGAATGTCGGCGCCCGGGCGAACATTCGAGTGGAAGACGCGACGGGGGCGGTGAGCGAAACCGGACCGGTGACCGTTCTCACTGCACCGGCGATGGCAGGATCGCACTAGTCAGGGTCACTTTCCGCTCGCAAATCCCATCGCGGAATCATCCGCTCCCACAAGTTAACGGCTCAATTTGTCGTGGAAGCGGATCATTCCGCGATTCTTCACTTGAGGCACTCGCGCGGTGAATTTCGAGGATCGGGGAGCGGCTAAATTGTGGGAGCGGATCATTCCGCGATTCTCCGGGGGCTGCCGCGCAACGCCACGTCGCCTGTTAGATGTAATGCACCCCGACGATTTCATACTCCGTGTCGCCGGCGGGCGCCTTAACCACTGCGATGTCCCCTTCTTCCTTGCCGATCAACGCCCGCGCAATGGGTGAACTTATGGCAATCAAACCCTGGCGAATATCGGCTTCCATGTCGCCGACGATCTGGTAGCGCACGTTCTCACCGGTCTCTTCATTGACCAAATCGACCGTGGCGCCGAACACGATCCGGCCATTGGCGTTAACCTTGGTGACGTCGATGATCTGAGCGTTTGAGAGCAGGTTCTCGATCTCCTGAATGCGTCCCTCATTGAAGCTTTGCTGTTCCTTGGCGGCGTGGTATTCCGCATTTTCCTTTAAGTCGCCATGGGCGCGCGCCTCGGCGATAGCCTGGGTAATGCGCGGACGGACGTTGCTCTTCAGGTCATGAAGCTCATCACGCAGGCGTGCGGCGCCTTTCTCGGTCATTGGAACAGTAGTGATCATGCGACTAACTCCTTATGTAAATCTTGCAGTCGATGCACGTACTCAAGCGTGTCTTCCTTCATGGCCAAACACATCGCTCTCGCACCGGCGACGGTTGTCGTATAGGCAATGCGGTGTTGCAGCGCCGCGCGCCGGATCTCGCCGGAATCCGCGATGGCTTGCTTGCCTTCCGTGGTGTTGACGATGAACACAATCTCATCGTTCTTGATCATATCGACAATGTGAGGCCGTCCTTCGGCGACTTTGTTGATAAGTGCGCAGGCCAATCCCGCCGCTTCAAGCACACGCTGCGTTCCGCTGGTGGCGACTAGGTGGAAACCGAGCGCCGTCAACTCGCGCGCCACCTCGACAACCTTGCGCTTGTCCGCGTCGCGCACGCTCAAAAACGCCTTGCCGTCCCGCGGTAGCACGATGCCGGCACCGAGCAGCGCCCGGGCAAAGGCCGCGGAAAAACTCTTGCCCACGCCCATCACTTCACCCGTCGATTTCATCTCCGGGCCAAGAATCGGGTCCACGCCCTGGAACTTGGAAAACGGGAACACCGCCTCCTTCACCGAGTAATAAGGCGGGATGACCTCGCCTTTGATGCTCTGCTGCGACAGGGTCTGCCCGATCATGCAACGAGCGGCGATCTTGGCCAACGGCAGACCGCAGGCTTTGGACACAAACGGCGCCGTGCGGGATGCCCGCGGATTGACCTCGAGGACGTAAATGCGATCCTCTTGGATGGCGAACTGAACATTCATCAGGCCAATGACGGACAGCGCCTTCGCCATCTTGACCACTTGCCCGCGGATCTCGTCCTGCACCGCGCCAGACAACTGGTAGGGCGGCAACGAACACGCCGAATCGCCGGAGTGAACCCCGGCCTGCTCGATGTGCTCCATGATGCCGCCGATGAGAACGTCCTTGCCGTCGCAAATGGCATCGACATCCACTTCCACCGCGTCATCGAGGAAGCGATCCAGCAGTACAGGCGACTCATTGGACACCCGCACCGCTTCGGTCATGTAGCGAACCAGGTCTTCCTCGTTGTAGACGATTTCCATAGCGCGGCCGCCCAGAACATAGGACGGGCGCACCACCAGGGGATAACCGATCTCCGCCGCCAGCTTGACCGCTTGGGTTTCATTGCGGGCAGTGCGGTTGGGCGGCTGCAGCAGTTTCAGTTCATGCAGAATTTTTTGGAACCGCTCGCGGTCCTCGGCGATATCGATGGATTCGGGCGATGTGCCGATAATCGGCGCGCCGGCCGCCTCCAGCGGACGGGCCAGCTTCAACGGTGTTTGTCCGCCATACTGCACGATGACGCCCTTGGGCTGTTCCACGTGAATCAACTCGAGCACGTCCTCGAGGGTGAGCGGCTCGAAGTACAAGCGATCCGACGTATCAAAATCAGTCGACACGGTCTCGGGATTGCAGTTCACCATGATGGTCTCGTAACCGCATTCGCGCATGGCCAGCGCGGCGTGGACGCAGCAATAGTCGAACTCGATGCCCTGGCCGATTCGGTTCGGTCCGCCACCGAGCACCATGATCTTTTCGCGCTTCGACGGCGCCGATTCGCATTCCTCCTCGTAGGTGGAATACATGTAGGCCGTCGTGGTGGCGAACTCGGCCGCGCAGGAATCGACGCGCTTGTATACCGGACGCACATTCAGCGCATGGCGATGGGCGCGCACCGCGTCCTCCTTCACACCCAGCAACGTCGCCAAACGGGAATCGGAGAACCCTTTGCGCTTCAAGCGCCACATTTGATCCCGCGCAATGCTGTGCAACAGCGCGCCGCGCAGGACCTCTTCGTTGCGCAGGATGTCCTCGATGTAGGTCAGGAACCACGGATCGATCTTGGTATCTTCGTGTACCTGCTGCACCGTCATGCCGGCGCGAAACGCATCGCCGACGTACAAAATCCGCTCCGGACCCGGCAAACGCAGTTCTTGCCTCAACTTCTGCTTGGCGTCGGGGTCGTTCGGATCCAAGCGCTCGGTGAAGCCGTCGATGCCCGTTTCCAGGCTGCGCAGCGCTTTCTGCAGCGATTCCTGAAATGTGCGCCCGATGGCCATCGCCTCGCCCACGGATTTCATCTGCGTGGTAAGGCGGCTGTTGGCTTGGGGAAATTTTTCGAACGTGAAACGCGGAATCTTCGTCACTACATAATCGATGGTCGGTTCGAACGACGCGGGCGTGGCACCGCCGGTAATTTCGTTCTTCAACTCATCGAGCGTATAGCCAACCGCCAGCTTCGCCGCGACCTTGGCAATGGGAAAACCCGTCGCCTTCGACGCCAGCGCCGAGGAACGCGACACCCGCGGGTTCATTTCGATCACCAACATGCGCCCATCGGCCGGATTGAGCGCAAACTGCACGTTGGAACCGCCAGTGTCCACGCCGATCTCGCGCAGTACGGCGAGAGACGCATCGCGCATGCGCTGATATTCTTTGTCCGTCAGCGTTTGTGCCGGCGCGACGGTGATGGAGTCGCCGGTATGCACGCCCATCGGATCGAAGTTTTCGATGGAGCAGACGATGATGCAGTTGTCCTTGCGGTCGCGCACCACCTCCATCTCATACTCTTTCCACCCCAACACCGACTCTTCGATGAGCAATTCGTTGGTGGGCGAAAGGTCCAGACCGCGCTCGCAAATCTCGACGAACTCTTCTTTGTTGTAAGCGATACCGCCGCCGCTGCCGCCCAAGGTGAATGACGGACGAATGATGGTCGGGAACCCCACCTGCGCCTGCACTTGCAGCGCTTCCTCCAAACTATGGGCGATGGCCGAGCGGGCGCACTCCAATCCGATACGCTGCATGGCTTTGCGGAACTGATCGCGGTCTTCCGCCTTGTCGATGGCTTCGCGGGACGCGCCGATCAACTCAACGTTATACTTTTCCAGCACACCCTCCCGCGCCAGATCCAACGCGCAGTTCAACGCCGTTTGACCGCCCATGGTTGGCAGCAAGGCATCGGGCCGCTCTTTCTCGATAATGCGCGCCACCGTTTGCCAGTTGATCGGCTCGATGTAGGTCGCGTCCGCTAGATTTGGATCCGTCATGATCGTCGCCGGATTCGAGTTGACCAGCACCACCCGGAATCCTTCTTGGCGCAGCGCCTTGCACGCCTGGGCACCCGAGTAGTCGAACTCGCACGCCTGGCCGATGATGATCGGGCCCGCGCCGATGATCAGAATATTGTGTATGTCTGTTCGTTTTGGCATGTACTCGTTTTCCGTCTAACGCGCTTGACGATAGGTCTTCATCATGTCGACAAATTGATCGAATAATCCGACCACGTCGTGGGGGCCGGGACTCGCCTCCGGATGCCCTTGAAAGCTGAACGCCGGCGTATCGGTGCGGGCGATGCCTTGCAGCGAACCGTCGAACAGCGAACGGTGGGTCGCCCGCAGCGTGGCCGGCAGCGTCGCCTCGTCCACGGCAAAACCGTGATTCTGACTGGTGATCATCACCGCGCCGGTGTCCAAATCTTGCACCGGGTGATTGGCGCCGTGATGGCCGAATTTCATCTTGACCGTCTTGGCGCCGCTGGCCAGGCCCAGCAATTGATGCCCCAAACAGATCCCGAACACCGGCACCTTGCGGGCGAGGAATTCTTGAATGGCGCGGATGGCATAATCGCAAGGCTCGGGATCGCCGGGACCGTTGGACAAAAACACGCCGTCGGGATTGCGCTTCAACACATCCGCCGCCGGCGTTTGCGCCGGCACCACGGTGACGTCACAGCCGCGGTCTACCAACAGGCGCAGAATGTTGTGCTTGACGCCGTAGTCGTAGGCCACCACGCTAAACTTCGCTTTGGCTTGCTCGGGCGCTTTGTCCTGCTCGTGACGCCACACGCCTTCTTTCCATGGGTAACTCTTGGCAGTCGTCACTACTTTGGCCAGGTCCATCCCCTTCAAGCCGGGAAACGCCCGCGCCTGTTTCAAGGCCTCGTTAACGTCGATCTTGTCGCCCGCGACGATGCAGCCATTCTGCGCGCCCTTTTCCCGCAAAATCCGCGTCAACTTGCGGGTGTCGATGCCGGCGATGCCGACCACCTTGTTGCGCACCAGATAATCCGGCAGCGATTCCGTGCTGCGCCAGTTACTCACGATCGGCGACAAATCGCGGATGACCAAACCGGCGGCATACACTGCAGCGGATTCCGCATCCTGTTCGTTGGTGCCGACGTTGCCGATGTGGGGATAGGTCAGCGTCACGATCTGCCGGCAGTACGACGGATCGGTAAGAATCTCTTGGTAACCCGTCAACGCCGTGTTGAACACCACCTCGCCCACCGTCGAGCCGTCGGCGCCAATGGAATCGCCGACGAACGTCGTGCCGTCTTCGAGGGCTAATACCGCCTGTTTCGTCACTCAGTCGTCCTCATTGCCACATCAACGCAAGCCCAACACGTCTTGCATGTCATACATTCCCGCCGGCTCCTTCGCCAACCACTGCGCCGCCCGCACCGCGCCCTTGGCGAACGTCATGCGGCTCGATGCCTTGTGTACTATCTCGACCCGCTCGCCCACGTCGGCGAACATCACCGTGTGCTCGCCCACGATGTCGCCGGCGCGCACCGTGGCGAAACCGATCTGCTTGGGATCCCGCGCGCCGGTGCGACCTTCCCGGCCATACACCGCGTTCTTGGCCAGATCACGTCCCAAGGTGTGCGCCACCACTTCGCCCATGCGCAACGCCGTGCCCGACGGCGCATCGATCTTGTGCCGGTGATGGGCCTCGATGATCTCGATGTCCGCCGTCTCGCCAAGCACCTGGGCGGCCAACTCGATCAACTTGAAACACAGATTCACCCCGACACTCATATTCGGCGCCAGGACAATGGGAATCTTGCGGGCAGCTTGTTTGATCTCGGCTTTTTGGCTGTCGGTGAAGCCGGTGGTGCCAATTACCATGGACTTGCCGTGCTTCGAACACACGGCGACGTGGTTCATTGTCGCCTCGGGCACGGTGAAGTCGATCAACACATCGAAATCGCTGACCACTTTGGCCAGATCGTCGAAAATTCGGACGCCCTTCGAGCCGACGCCGGCCAGTTCGCCGGCATCCAATCCGATATTGGGTGAACCGGGCCGCTCGATAGCCGCGCCCAGACGCACGCCCTCTGCCTGATGACATGCTTCGACCAAGGCGCGACCCATTCGGCCCGCCACACCGACGATTGCAATCCGCATGGTAATTAAAGTGCCTGATTAATCAAAGAAAATCGCCTTCCAACGCGCAGCAAGCCACCGCCTGCCGCTCACTTGGCAAGCCGTGGTCTATCCCGTAACGCCCGTTCCCGGGCCAGCGAGGGCGTATTCTAGCATCGATAAGTGGTTGAGCTGAACAGGCGGAAGTAAGGCGATGTGGTGGCTCAACACTTCCCGTTTGTTCAGATGCCGGATGTCAGCATATCCATGGCGGCTAGAATCTCGTAACGATGCGACTCCAATGAGGCGATTTCATTTTTCAGGATTGCGCGAGGAACTGACGTTATTTGGTGTGTCAGTAAAACAAAGTCGCCTCCGTCAATCTGTATGACGGGGCATAGCTTCTTTGCATCTGTGCTGCCAAGGGCGGCGAAAGCCGTAAACGGGATGACAACACGCGTATTGAGGTCGCTCAACAAAGCGTTTTGGACGTCGACGAAATAGGGGTAAGTTTGATTCGAAGCAGGGTCTTCGTTTCGATATAGCGAAAACTGGCTCATTAGAACTTCCGGTATGCATCGGAAAACAAGCCATTCTCCGCCGCGAGGTCGTTTAATGCATCTATGGCTTTTTTATTGTCCCTCAGCCATATTTCCCTTTCCGCCTTCCGTACTTCAGCCTCCAGGGCGCTTTCTAACGTCGCTGAAAGATTGATGTTTAGGTCTTTCGCCTTTTTTAGCAAGTCACTGTTTATGCTAACATTTGTCGCTTTCTTTAGCGCCTTTTCATCATATAGCACTGACATTGCCTACACCTCACGGATCAATGCGCATTCGTTATGCGCATTGATAATGTAACAGGCAACACGGTCTTTCACAAGGAACTGCGGCCGCGCCGAGGAACACGCGCGATGGATCCGCCATCGCGCCTGTAATGTCTGGCGCATGGTTACGCCGCGCAGGCAGAACATCCGGCCGGTTCGGGTTTCGGGTAGTTGGCGAACACGTCCCGGCTTTGCTAAATTGATTGCCACATCGAGGAGTTGGCAGTGGACGAACGCAAATTGTTGGATCGAATCACAATTAACCCGCAGATATTTGGCGGGAAGCCCATCGTTCGCGGCCGGCGACTCGCCGTAGAACATGTCCTGGGGATGCTCGCTGCGGGTGACAGCCCCGAAACAATCCTCGAAGGCTATCCGTGGCTCGAACGGGAGGACATTCAGGCGTGTCTGGTCTATGCCCGCCGCATCATTGGCCACGAACGTGTTGAGCCTTTGGTACTGGATGACACTGGCACGTGAGGCTGCTTCTCGATTCATGCGTCTGGGGTGGCGCGCTGAACGTCCTGCGAACGGCCGGCCACGATGTAGAGTGGTGCGGGGCGTGGCCTGAGGACCCCGGCGATGTCGAAATTCTCAGGATAGCGGGCGAACAAAGTCGAATCCTTGTCACCCTCGACAAGGATTTCGGTGAACTCGCCATAGTGCGAGGAACCGCGCACTGCGGAATTATCCGTTTGGTCGATCTCTCCGGTCGTCAACAAGCACCCGCGTGCCTAAAGATCCTTGCAGCCCACGGCGAAGAACTCCTGCGCGGCGCCATCGTCACCGCAGAACCCGGGCGCCTGCGAATTCGCCCGGCGGACTAACCGATTCGACAAACCCAGGCGCGATGGGATCTCCATCGCGCCTGCACGGCTGCGTTAGCACCTACGCCGCGCTCTGCCAACTCGAAGCAATCACCGGCTCCAACGCCGCCTGTTGCTCGGCCGTCAGATCCAGTTGACCCAACGCCGGAGGGCTGAAGGCCGCCATGGCGTCGACCAGTTGCTGAACCTGGGCTTCCAGTAGCACATCGCCAGCGTTAGTGCGCAAGCTGTCGACGTGGTATTGGCCACCACCGTACCAGTTGTTGAAGATGAGCTTGTCGTTGGTGCCGACGACGCTGACTTCCAGGTTGGTGCCGCTGCGACGGAACCACAGTTGGTCTTTGTCGATGTCGGCGCCGAACTGGGCCAGGTCGTTGGGGGCGGTGGCGTCGTTTTGGTTGAGGCGGTCCGCTCCGTCGCCCCGGCCAAACTGATAAATATCGTTGCCCTCACCGCCGTTGAGGATGTCGTTGCCAGCACCGCCGAGAATTACATCATCCCCCGCCGAACCGACGATCGTATCCGCTCCGGCACCCGTATCGATGAGCGCGATGTCGACCAGCGTGGTGGTGCTTAGATCGATGATGTCGCCGTTGGCCGTGCCGGCAATGATGTTGTAGCCCGCCCCGCCGTCAATGGTCTCCACCACATCGGCGTCGCGGTAGCGATACAAACGGATCGTGTCGTCGCCGTCGCCGCCGACAATCGCATCGTTCCCGGCGCCGCCATTGAAGGTGTCGTATTGGGTGTCTGAGCCGTCGATCATGAAGGTGTCGTTTCCGTCGCCGCCGCTGAGAATGTCACGACCGAGGCCGCCGATGATCACATCGTCACCGACAGACCCGGTAATCGTGTCCGAGCCGGCGCCCGTATCGATAAGCGCGATGTTCACCAGCGTGGTAGCACTCAGATCGATGATGTCGCCGTTGGCCGTGCCCGCAATGACGTTGTAGCCCGCCCCGCCGTCAATGGTCTCCACCACATCGGCGTCGCGGTAGCGATACAAACGGATCGTATCATCGCCGTCGCCGCCGACAATCGCATCGTTGCCTGCACCGCCGTTGAAGGTGTCGTATTGGGTATCTGAACCGTCGATCAGGAAGATGTCGTTTCCGTCGCCGCCGCTGAGGGTGTCGCGACCGGCACCACCGATGATCACATCGTCACCGACAGACCCGGTAATCGTGTCCGAGCCGGCGCCCGTATCGATAAGCGCGATGTTCACCAGCGTGGTAGTACTCAGATCGATGATGTCGCCGTTGGCTGTGCCGGCAATGATGTTGTAGCCGGCCCCGCCATCGATGGTTTCCACCACATCGGCGTCGCGGAAGCGATACAAACGGATCGTGTCGTCGCCGTCGCCGCCAACAATCGCATCGTTGCCTGCACCGCCGTTGAAGGTGTCGTATTGGGTATCTGAACCGTCGATCAGGAAGATGTCGTTTCCGTCGCCGCCGTCGACGGTGTCACGGCCTAGCCCGCCAATGATCACGTCATCCCCTGCCGAGCCGACAATCGTGTCCGCTCCGGCACCGCCATCGACATGCGCGATGTTCACCAAGGTGGTGGTGCTCAGATCGATGATGTCGCCGTTGGCGGTACCCGCAATGACGTTGTAGCCCGCCCCGCCATCAACGGTCTCCACCACATCGGCGTCGCGGTAGCGATACAAACGGATCGTGTCGTCGCCGTCGCCGCCGACAATGGCATCGTTGCCCGCGCCGCCGTTGAAGGTGTCGTATTGGGTGTCTGAGCCGTCGATCATGAAGGTGTCGTTTCCGTCGCCGCCGCTGAGGGTGTCAGGGCCTAGCCCGCCGATGACCACGTCATCCCCCGCCGAGCCGACAATCGTGTCCGCTCCCGCACCGCTATCCACCCGCGCGATGTTCAACAAGGTGGTGGTGCTC
>JAKACW010000085.1 GCA_021821045.1 Pseudomonadota bacterium | reverse complement strand
GCGATCCACCCGGCTAAGGACATCGAACTGCTCACCCCGCGCCACTGGAAGCAACACTTCGCCGCTCATCCGCTGCGATCGGATCTTTTTGCTTGTCGCAATAACGTCGGAAAGTGACCGGTTACAAATGAACAACTGATTCGCCGATCTTATATTCGAAAACTCGCGCAGTCGGGTTGCCCCCCAACGTGCCCTCATAGAGCTTTACGCCGCCTTGGTCCACGAGCAGCACTTCGCGCCCGGCCAGCGTGGACAGCGTCCGCGCGCCGTGGACCGGCTTTTTCTCGGCCTCGCCTTCATAGGGACCGTTCACATCATCCGCGGTAAAATCCCTCGACGCCTGTCTGTCGAAGTGCTCGGGCATAAGTTTGTCTTCGGAGTTGTAGCCCGTGTCGAGGTGTGCAACAGTTACGCGGTTGTTGTCACCGATGTCACCCACTTTTTGAATTGCGGCCTCAAGATTGCTATACCCTTTGCCCAAATGCCAACCGGGCTGGCCCGATGGCCAAACCTCCTTCGGCAGTTTCACGATATTTGCGCTGACCGAACGCATCGCCTCGGCGCTGACGGGTGCTGAGGGCAACTCCAGCAACCCCCTGCTATCCAGCTTTTTGTACTCCTTTTCCCATTTAGCATTGTGGTAGACAATCTCGGGCTCAATCACCAGCGGCGAAATCCCCGATCTCTTGAACGTTGTCACCTTGTTTGAAAGCAACGTCTTGTAAGCTATGTCCCAGGGCTTGTCATCCTGTACGGCCGATCTGGAAGACTCATCGAACTCGCTAACCGGGAGGCGGAACCAGTTGAGCTGGGGAATACCGAGTTTTCCCGCCATAACATCCAGGCTCCGCTCATCAGCGGGATCTTCAGGCAACGAGGTGAATAGGTAGCGACCGCGCGGGGCGACCGACAACATTTTCACTGATGTCTCGGGTACCGCAACGATAATGTTATTTGTAAAGCAGAAGTTGCCTTGCCGGACACACTCCTCGGCTTGCACATTCGAAACAAGAGGGAGAGCAGTGCCAAGCAGCAGAATTAGCATCTTCACATTTGCACTTTTCATTTTCCAGCCAAACGCCATTAAATTGACTAAAAGCCGGTGGACACCATCAGCATCCAGCTGACTTCGTCCTCTTTTTTGTACTCGATATCGCCATACTCAACAGGGAGGTCTCCTCCCTCCTTAATTCCGCCTGCCAACGTTCTAGTTCTATGCCAAACCGGACCAACGCCCACGTTTATCGAATTAAATGACTGATCGCTACCGCTCGGTTCATCCAATCGCGTCCTCTTGAATGCCCACATCAACCCAACACTGAACGCATCGAACACTTCGGAGTTTTCGCCGAGCAGTCTCGCGCCAACATAAAACCCCGGTGCCGAATGCGTTCTTCCAAGTTTGCTCACTGCCAGGCCATCCCAGGTATAGTGCGTTTCAAGCCATATGGACGTGTTGATATCCTGTCTGTCCGTCACTCGAACCGTTCGATTGTCTCCGTAGGTTTTTGCTTCCCTAATATAGGATTCATCAAAATGCTCGAGCCCGATGGCTATCCCAAACTCAAATTCCTGCAGACTAGCGGCCTTCTGCGCATTTACCTCTACATCAACATTCGGAATCTGCGGCGTATCGGGTCCAGACTCTTTCGCGCCTGCGGCATCAGGAACGGACAAAAGGACCGCAAACATCAAAGATGCTGCTAAAACAGCGATATTCACATTTCCTCCCATTTTTCGAGTTTCGGCATGAACGCTGCGTATACCTATGCGTCGCGATAAAATTCCATCGCGCAGGCGAAACCTGCACGCTCGCGATCACACGAGGTGTCTACAAACAAAACAATCAATGTCAGAGTTGCACTTCTACGTCGCGCTAGGGCGTAAAACGAGAATCGCCTGATACGCTTCGAACGCCAGCCTTTTTCTGAAGCTGTCACTTTCTTACATCACGTAGCGATGTGCGTATTTGTACTTACTTGCAAATAAAAAGACAATATCCCGCAGAGAATATTTTTCGCTGATTGTAAGCCTCCACCTATGGCTGTAATCCGCGGATTACAAACCAGTACTGATCTTTGCAAACACCGAACCAACGCATCCTCCCGAGGCGAATAGTTGCGGTCCTTCGGCAACAAAAACTCCCTGCCCTCCAAAGCACAAAACAACTGATTGTCAGGCTCGCGGTCGTCAACGCATTTTTAAAGCGTGCCATTTACGGTTTGCCCCAGCGGCGATGATGTCGCAGTCGAGGGCACAGTGGAAATCCGCCATCAGGGCGAAGCCGTTGCGCGGATCGTCGTTCTGAATTTCGAAGCGAGGAATGAGATGGTCGGCTTGTACAAGGGATCCTTCAAATGACAAGCCGCCTACCAATACTCGCCTTCCCTGACACCACCCAATGCACGCTACCGCGCGGATCAAAGCTGTCCCCCCGCAAAACGCGGAATCAAATGAATGTGCAGGTGATGTGGCTTTCAGGAATGATTAGGGTGTGGCCGGGCGAGATGGGGTAGCCGTCGCGGATGATTAGCCAGAGAGCGTCCTGTCTGAGGACAGCATGCAGACACGGCAGGCAGGCGTCATCAGGCCTCCCGGTTGACAGGCCCATCTTGCCATCAAAGCGCGGACACATGCAGACCCATTGCTTTTGTGTGGGCTTGAAGATATAACACCAAGGCATACCGGAGAACGCATGGGACTCGATTTCGACATCACGATGGCACCGCCCGATGCAGAGCGTATCGCGGCGGCGCGTAATGAGCTGGCGGCAGAGCGCCTGCGCCTTCGCGCAATCGATAAGCGATACATCGCCATCGCGATCGCCGTCATTGCGGCCATACAGTGCTTCATTTTTTTTGTTGCCATCCCCATCATCAAGGAACCCGGCAACACGGAGGGCGGCATCATTTTTATTCTTGTCTACTCCATTCCGTATCTCTTTTTCGCCGTTTTCGCCGTGGGCGCCACCAAGCACCACTATAGCGTCGATGTGCCACGCAAGGCGCTCAGGGCCGCCGAGGCGGCGCTATTGGAAGCCGAGCAACAGGACCTCGACGCGCTGCGCGATGCATACCAGGCACATGCGCCGCTCGATGCTTACCACTCCCAGGTCCTATCTCAAGGTCGCGCGCTGTTCAAGGGTGAAGTGGAGGCGATGCGCCGCTGGTTGGATGAGCAAGTCGCTCTAGCACAGCCGCATGAACAGGAAGCTTCGAACTCGCCAGCCTAGCTTGAGATAAGCTGGAACAGCTGCAATCCGACCAATCGAAAGTCCAGCCCCATAAAGCCTGCGATAGCGCCGGTCGTCGCGCCGACGAGCAGACAAATAAGCAACGTGAAAAGCAAAACGATTGCGGCGCCTCTGCGTCGCTTGGCCCAACTAAGTGACGCCACTTCGTCGTTGAGCGACTTTATGGTCGCCTCGTCCTTGGCCGCTCGATCCCGCAAGTCCGCAGCTTCGGTTCGCGATGCCGACAGTTCGCTTTCCAGTTCAGACACGCGTGCATTGCTCTCCGCCAGCGCGGCTTCCTTATCAGACAACTTCGTTTCCAGTTCCTGGCGCGTTTTCTCGGCGGCGGCGAGTTGCTCGGCCGATGCTTTGGTCACTGCTTCCAACTTTTCATGAACTTCATTGCGCGCCTTGTCGAGCTCTAAGAGTTGCCGCTCTGCTTGCTCGGCCCGCGCCGACACTGCTTCAATGTCCGCTTGGCGGCGAACTGTCTCTTCCCGGCTCCGGTCAATGTCCTGCTGCGCTTGGTCGAGTGCGCTTTCCACTCCACGAAGCATCTGGGCGAGCGACTCGCCATGGGAAACGGCCTTCGATCGCTCGCTTTCGAGGGTCTCGATTTGCCTCTCCAAACTTTCAATCGTCGGCAACAAACCAGCGAGACGCGTTTCAAGAGCAGACTTTTCGGCGCCAAGAGCTTGTACTTCATTCACCGTTTGCTGCAATTTTTGATTGGCGTCGTGGACTTGGTTCTTCAAGTGACGTTGAATTTTCAACTGCGAGTCCGCCTGCGCAGCGAGCCGAAACCGCATATCCGCGAACCTCGGCTCCAAGTCTGCGAGACGTTTCTCGAGCGCCGCCTTCTCCGCTGCAAGCGCGCCCAACTCGGCATGCAATCCGGCGTTATTCTCGCGCTGTTCCGCTAATGTCGCTTCGAGGGTGGCACACTGGGCTTCAATGGCACGATGGGCCGCCACCATATTGTCTACCCGAGCGAGGAGTTCCTCATTTTTTTCTTCAGTTCTTCGCTTTGCATCATTTGCGTGTTCGCTTGAACGCTGCAACGCTGCCAATTCCGTTTGCAGAATGCCGACTTGCTCGGCGAGGTTCTTGTTAGCCGATTCCGCGCTGACCTTCAAACCGGAGATGTGGCTTAACTCCCGCTGCAACTGATGGATGCGATCCGTTTGTTGGGACTCGCGCTGCGATAATTCCTGAAGGCGCGACGCCAGCTCGTTCCGACTGCCGTCGAGTTGCCGAAGCAATTCGACGTGTTTGCTCTCAAGCGCCAGTATCTTGTCGCGCAATGCAAGTTCGCTGCGCGTCCGTTTCTCCGTCGCGGCTTTCATCGCCGCCTTTGCGCCCGCCCGGGTTGCCTCCAGCTCGATCTCCAACTGAGTCACGCGCTCCGTCGTCGCGGAATGACTGCGTTCCTCCTCCTTCAAGCGCTCGTGTACATCGGCCAGATCCCTCTCGAGCCGCGCGGCGACGTGTTCCAATGCCGTGCGAGGCGCAGGCGGCGCGGCGGATGTCGCCGGCCTCTTAGGTAAACTGACTTTGAATCCGTTTTGGGTGAGCAAGAACGCCGCCGCGGCGCTGACCATGACATTGTCGGAAATCACAACATAGTGCACGGAGCCATCCAAGCCCCGCATGCGCGCCCGCAGTTCCGCATACGGAATGGTTATGCCCTTTTCGGATTTGACGTAGGCCGCGGCAAAATGAATATAGAGCATCACGGCCCCTTTACCGCGCAGCGCGCCGACTTCCCGCTGATCGACCATTCTTACGAGAGGCTGCTCGAGCCGCTTTCTGAATTCATCCGGTCGCAAGCGAAGAACAACAGACGGATCCACCGTTTTAACCGTGGCGTTGCGGGACGACGACGCGATCAGTGCGTCTTCGCCGAACGTACCGCCCGGCCCAAGCGCGGCCAACTGCAGCAGGGACTGCTGTCCGGCTTCCCGTCGCGTTACGACACAGCGACCACGGGACACGATGTAGTAATAGTCCGGCGCCTCGCCTTGATTGAAAATGATCTCGTCGGCGCCGAATTGAACGGGCTCGAGCGCGCCCAGCAGGGCTTGAATGCTCGCGGGTGAGAGGTTGGCGACGACCTCGCTGCGCATAAGGCCGTCGACCCAGTCATGGGAGTCTGATTGAGACTCATCGGCTTCGCGACGGGCAAGCAGGGCTTCAAGCAACCGGGAATCAACGCAGAGCACCGACGCTTCGCTTCGCGCGAAAACGCGAGCATCTTCCTGAGGAGAAAAAATCGCGTATCGCGCTCGCTCCGTGTCGGCGTGTATCAATTCCGATCGATCATTACCCAACACTCGATCGACTGTTCCGGCAAGCAAAAACACCACGCAGTCGCGTGGCGCCACGGCGTCCAACGACTCGCCCTTCTCTAATTGCAGCGCCGTAGACGTTGCGGCGACGTCCAAAAGCTGCTCGCGCGCCAGCTCATTAAGGGGCGAGAACTGCTTGAAAAGCACAAAGTCACTGTCTTCTCGTGTCACCGACATCTGTGATCCAGCTCGTAGGACATCACAGGAATTGCATCGGTGCATTGGGGGCTTTATTCAAGCGTGTATAGAATAAGGAATCGGCGATACGGCCCGAATTGTTTCGAGATTGTTAAAAAAGGAGAAGCGGGGGTATTCCGGATGGTCGTTTTCAACGCCAGCGTTCCCGCCAAGCGTGGTACTCCGATGGCCGCAGGCGATAACGCGCAATGTTCCCCTCGTGCAGGCTCATCATTTCCGTTTCAACGATTTCGATGAACCGCAGTTGATCTTCCTCCGGAACGCTCTCGTAAGCACGTTGTTTGATAAGCGCTGCCGCCGCTGTTTTGTTCAACCGTTGACGGACAATGGCAGCGACAATTTCCGCCATCTGAACACGATAGCGAAGACGGAATGGATCCGGTTCGCCCAGTGACTGGCGCACAGCCGAATAACGCGCACATGAACGCTCATAGGCCCAGGCAAAAACATCGCGCAACAACTCGATGCGATTGAGTTCATACACCCCCAGAATGCCATCAACGTACGCCCGCTCTGGAACGTCCACAAAGGAGATCGGGCAGAGATTCGCGCGAATCAACGGGATGTTCGCCGCCAGACGCGAAACGCGCTTGTTTACATCCTCGAATGCCTGCAAATAGGCAAGATGCACCAAGGCGAAAAAGCTTTGCTCAACCGGATCGGTAACCTTGGCTGCGGTATCGAGAACTTGGTCGAAACACTCTTCGATGAGTTGCGGTACTTCCAGCGGATGATAAACGGTGCCGCCGATTCCCACGGCAATGGATCGCAAGCGACCACACGCCTGCGGGTCGCCAAGAAGGTTGTCAGAGAGCAACGCATGCAGATTGAGGATGGTGTAGCGATTGAACCCGATGTCCTCGGCCTGCTCGACCAGCAGTTCAATTGCTGCTTTGTGATTCAAGATCATCTGCGCTTCAAACGCGTCCTTGCCCTCGGCCGCTTCGCCCAATTCCAATAGCCGTTCCGTCTCGAGCAGCGAATAGGTGTTGCCTTCCAGGCGACTAGAATTCCAAGAAAGGTCGATCAGCAAGCGACTATAGATCTTCCGAACATACGTTCCGGCAGGTCGCGGGGAGTCCGGCGAACGGCCCATGTCTAACAGCCGTTGCCGAGTGTGCGCCGGCAGATAAAAAGTTTCGTTGGGCAGGTAGTTGTCGAGAAAAGCGCGGTTGTATCCCACCGGCCGCCGGTTCTGAATCGGTTCGCGCACCGCCTTTTTGATCTCTGCCGCCTCGGGAGCAATCGGAGGATAGATCTCGGCGCGCGGTACATGATCCTTGAACCCTAGGTTCGCGGACTGAGGGCTGACAATGACCTCGCCCGATGGCGCCCAATAGCGGCGCCCGCGGCCGTGGCCCTTTGCAATAAGCCGCTTCTGTTCAACCAACAATGCAAGCCTCCGCTGCAACATTCGCGGCGGCAGTTTCAACTGCAACGCATCGAGAATCGTCGCAGCCTGAACACCTTCCGGGTGGGCGGCGACAATCGCCAAGATTGCGTCGAGTTCTGTTTGCGGAATCTGCTTTGGCATGACTGGATTATATGTCGCTAAAGCCCATTTAGCGACATATAAAGGCGTTATTTGTCGTTAAATGGTGCTTTTTTGTCGCGGATCGGGTGAAACGGGGTCCACTTCCTCCCCCTCAGGCGCGGTCAAACCTCCACCACTAGGTCGGGCACAAAACCGGTCGCCTTCTCATGAGGCTGGTAGCCGCGCGGGTTACAAATGACCCGCGTACCGTACACTTCATAGTCGCACGCATCATGCATGTGACCGTGCACCCAGAGCGAAACACGACCGCTATCCATCATGCTCTCAAGCCTACTAGCGAATGCAGCCGTCAACAAATCGTTGGCATAACGTTGCTGAACCGACCGGGACGAAGGCGCGTGATGGGTAACGACCACCGTTGTGCCGGAAAAGCCGCCGTCCAACATGCACTTCAACCAAGCCCGACTCATCTGGTGCAATGCAATGGAATCCTCGGGTGTGAAGCGCTTTCCGTGATTCTCGATGATCGAGAAATCCGCCATATTCTTTCGAGCCTGATACACCGCAAAGTATCGATCCGCTTCGCCGAAATATTCAAAATCTGTCCACAGAGTACAACCGAGGAACCGAACCGCGCCCACCTGAACAACGCCGTCGTTCAGCACATAAACATTTGGCGGCGCCGAGTTACGTAGATGATCAATCACGGATAGATCACGCTGGTAGTACTCATGATTCCCGGGCACGTAAACCACAGGCTTGGTGACGTTCTGGTCGCGCAGCCATTCGAGACCACCTGCCCCCACACCAATGTCGCCGGCCAGCACAATCACATCGGCATCGGTTTCCGGCATCTGGAAATCGGCAAACTCAACGTGCAAATCGCTCAAAATATGCAGTTTCATCTCGCATCAGAGATGCGGGTCGCCCACTGGCGAAAATGCACCCCCCGCCTGGTGTTGACCCGGTAACCAACTGAAATAATGGCATCCAGATTGTAGTGTTTGAGCTTTCGGCGAACCTTCCTTGCCCTGTCCTTTTGAACTACCGAGTATTCCTCGACAGTTGCCGATTTCTCTAACTCGTTGTCTGAAAATATGCTTTTTAGATAGAGCCCAATATTGTCTGTGGTTGAGTCGAACAGTTCGGCCATCTGGCGCTGTGTAAGCCATACGGTTTCGCCCTCCACACGGACCTCGATCGCACCGCCAGGCCCGTCATAGATACTGATGTCGTCCATTAGCTCTCGTCGCGGGCCGAATAATGAGATTCCAGACTAGACATGAACTACCTCCTGACCAGCGCAGCGAGCTTGTCAATCGCCATCCCTTTATATAGCTGCTCCACCCGCACCGCATTGTCCGAATCGATAACCACCACCACGTTCTGCACGACCAGCGGCTGCTTGCTGTCGTAGTCCGTCGTAATCGTGACCATGCGGTCCATGAACTCCTGCTGGGCGCTGTCGAGGCGTGACCATTCCTGCGTTTGCGTCTCAGCTTTACCCAACACCATCACGACACGGGCGGCGGCCGGATCGAGGACATCACCACTGCTCGAATAGCCGTCGTCATAGGCGCAGTGGTACACCAGGCCACCATTGAAGGTTTCGGATCTCGGCCGGCCGTTGCAGTCGGCACCTTTGGCGTTCACCGTGATGGTAACCCTGGCCTCGCGGTCGTGCTCCAGTTCCGCCAGTGCTGCGGCCTGTGGCGCGTACACTTCTTCGAGCGCGTGCTGCATGTGCTGACTCAAGGCTTCCATCTCGGCGTTCAGTTTATCCACTGTCGCCATATCGCCTTTACCGACGGCCGCCATCATTTGCTCGGTCAGCTCCGCGATGCGCTGGTTGTTCTTCTCGACCTCGGCCAGTTGCGCGGGATCGGGGGCCTGCTCCTGGGCACGTTGCAGGATGGCCTGGTCATCTTCACTGGGTAGGCGCTCGTAATAGAAAACTTCCGACAGGCTGGGCTCGAGGCTCTCCTGGCAGACCTCCTCCGGGATCCCGGTATAGTCGGGCGCCAGCAAGCGCTGGGTGCTGTCGTGAAACTGCCAGCCTGCCGCCGGCTTGGGTAGCGCCTCGCGAAGCGTGGCAAACAGCCCGTAAAACGTTTTCTCCTCAGCCGTAGTCGGCCGGTAGGTGCAATCACCATCCGCCCGCGCCTGCGCCGGAACTAGCACGCACGACAACAGTATCGACACCCTCAAGAACACCGCTTTTTTCATCTCGCTCGAACCTCCGCCTCCACCAGATTCTTCAACTGCTCGTAACCGAACGACACCAGCGGCTTGCCGTTGACGAAAAATCCCGGGGTTTTTGTTACGCCGAGTGCTTGCGCATCGGCCATGTCCTGCCGCAATCGCTCCATCACAACCGGATCTTGCATGTCCGCTTGAGCGCGTTTCAAATCGAGGCCCACGCCGCCCAATTGCATCCACAGCCGTTCCGGTTGGGGATTGTCATGGGACGCCCAAATCGGCTGCGCAGCGTAGGCCGCTTCCAGTACTTCCCAAAACTTGCCCTGGTTGCGCGCGGCTTCGAGCATGGCCACCACGTAGTCTGACCCCTGGTGAAACGCCGCGTAGCGCATGACGACTTTGATCTTGCCGGGATAAGTTGCCATGAGACTGCCGATGAACGGATGAAACGCCTTGCACGTTTCGCAGGCCGGATCGAAGAACTCGACGATGGTCACTTTGGCGTCGTCACTGCCCTTGCTGGGAGAATAATCGCGCACCAACAACGATGCATTGGCTTGGGCCGAGTCGCTCATCTTCTTCTTCTGCTGTTGATCGTAAAGAATCGCGCCGATGCCGAAGACCACAACTAATACGGTGGCGGTGAGTGTGACCAGTGATTGCTTGTTCATTGTTTGATCCTATATCGAAAAGCGATTAACAAACCGATGATCGCCGAAAACGCGACGATCGAAAGCATGGGGATGGTGACAAAACCGAATAACTCCAAATTGATCTCCGCGCACGACACGCCTTGGCTGCAGGGCTGCAAATCCTCCGGTATGTAACCGGAGTAGAGAAGATAGTGGTATACGGCAAAACACCAACCGACGACCGCCAGCGGGAGCGCGTAGCGAACCACTTTGGCGTCGAGCGGAAACAAACCGACCAGCAGCACAATAACCAAGGGATACATAAAAATGCGCTGATACCAACACAGCACGCACGGCGGCAAATCCATTACTTCGCTGAAAAACAGACTCCCCAGTGTCGCGAGCATGGCCAATAGCCAAGCCGCGAATATCAATGTCCAGCCGGCATCGGCGTTGGGGGTTCGGTTCTGTGCGGGGATGTCATTCATCGTCAAATATCTCGGAAGGCGGTCTTCGCCCCTCGCGGTGCGTTGCCTACCCTTACCCGCTCCACAGCGCTGTGATGGGTACTGCGAACAGATCATCTGCAAACCGTACTGCGCTTTCGCCATCATAAAGAACAACGCCGGCGGCGAACCGTTTTCCGCTCGCGTCTCTCAGCTTGCGTAGCCCGCGGAAGTCCGACTCAGTAACCGTTGCCGCCGCCTTGATTTCAACCCCGGCGACATCCCGCCCCTCTCGTTCGAGAACGATGTCCACCTCGTAGCCATCCTTGTCCCGAAAATGATGAAAAATGATCGCATCCTCGTACCAACTCCCCTGCCGCCGCAATTCTTGAATCACGAACGTCTCCAGCAGTTGCCCCAATAACGCTCGATCTTTCCATAGCGCAGCCTCATCCACACCCAGCAGACTCGCCGCCACACCCGTGTCACTCAGATGTAACTTGGGCGTCTTGACCAACCGGCTCAGCCGGTTGCTGTGCCACGGCGGCAGCAACTCAATCAGAAATATGCGCTCCAGCAACGTAACGTAGTCACGAATCGTGGGGCGGCTTAGCTGAAACGGCGCAGCGAGTTCACTCACATTCAGTAGCCGGCCCGTCTGGCCCGCCGCCAATTGCAGGAGGCGAGATAACGCATCGAGTGCGCTGATGCGCGTCAAATCGCGCACGTCCCGTTGCACCAGTGTTTCGATATAGGCCCGGTACCAATCACGTCTACGCCGCCCGGACGCACGAGCCAGCGCTGCCGGATAACCCCCCGCAACGATACGCCCCGCCAACTCCCTACCCAGCCGTTCGTACTTGCGAGCCTTGAATCCCGCCGAAAAAAGCGCCCGCAGGAATTGGGAGGGGACCCCGGCGATTTCGCATTGCGCCAGCGGATGCAGCCGCAACAGCTCCATCCGTCCCGCCAACGAATCGGACAATTTCGGCGCCAGCAACACATTGGCAGAACCGGTCAAAATGAAACGCCCGGGACGACGATCACGATCCACCGCCGCTTTCAGAGTGGCAAACAACTCCGGCACCCGCTGGATTTCATCAAGAACCACCTTCTTCGGCAAATCCGCCACGAAACCGACCGGATCGGCCTGAGCCGCCGCGAGCTGCACCTCATCGTCGAAAGTAATGTATTCGTAGCCCTTGATCGTTTGCGCCAGCGTCGTCTTGCCGCATTGGCGAGGACCATGCACCAGAACAACAGGGGTGTCACCAAGCGCCTCGATCAGCCGCGGACGCAGGAAGCGGGAAATTAAAGGATCGGTTGTCATGCGGCTGATTGTAACAATGACCTCCGGCCAATTGAAACCTTTTTATACGGCCAATTGAAACCCCAAGGCGACAGCCGCGGATGGGCACATATAGCTGCCCTACCAATACTACGCCTTGTCCGGAATCACCCAGCGCACGCCGCCGCGGGGATCGGCGCGGTCCCCTTCGTAGTCGGATTGGGTTCTTTAACAAGACTGAAAAAGCCAGTCGGGAACATCGGATGCGTCAGCTTTAGACGACCCGATTTGAACCCGAAAACGTTTGTTTAAGCGATTTTGGGCAGAAAATTTTTGCCAACTTTCGAGAGGAATCAAGGCGCTATCGAGGTCCGACCCAGCATTGATGCGGGCGCATCGCTCGGATAGCCGCGCTGCACCCAGTAGCCCTCGATGGGCGTGTCGGTGAACTCAAGTTGCGCAACCCACTTCGGCCCTTTGTAGCCGTAAAATCTTGGCACCACCACGCGCAGAGGAAAACCGTGGGTCAAGGGCAGCGAACTGCCCCCAATGCCGAAGGCCAGCAAACTTCGCGCTTCGCGTAGCACGCTCAGAGGTAATGACTCGAAGTAGATGTTGCGAAAACTGCGAATGGTGACATGGGTGGCCGCCGCGGACGGACGAACCAGATCGATGATCTGGTCGATGTGCACGCCGTTCCACGGCACGTCCAACACCGACCAACCCTCGACGCAATGAAAGTCCGTCACTTGATCCTGGCGCGGCAAGGCGAGCAAGTCGGCGAAGCTAAGCGTGCGCGGCTGTTCAACCAGACCACCCACCTCCAATCGCCATGCTGCAATGATTTGGGCTTCATCCTGCGGATCGACCGTATTGCCCCACCATCGGTCATAAAGGGTGCCCTCTACCGGTGTGGGCGCAAATGCGAAGCCGCGGGGACTGGGCAGCGTGCCGGAGCTTGCGCCCGGCGAACCTGTTATTGTCGGCTGACTGACTTGTGCGCCGCCGCAGGCAGTCAGCAAATCCGCCGTCAGGGCAAACACCGTGGCGTTGCCGAGCCACGCCAGCAGGCTGCGCCGGGTCAACGAAGCAGGGTTGTCACGTCCCTCGCCGGGACGCATTCCAAGTTGGGTTGCGTTAGTCATTGGTTGTTCCCCTTGCCTTCGCTGCGACGCGGCAGTTGTCGAAAGGTTAGCAGAGGAACGAAAGCAAAGTATCACGATTGATTCACGGCGCGGAGGACATTCCGTTACTAGTACCTCGCCTTTTCCGGAATCACCCCCGAAGTAAAATTAACCTCAATCTCCAACCAAAGCCCTCGATCATCTTCGAGCGACTTCAGTTCATCCAAGTGAGCGCGTTTGAATTCGTCCTTCTTATCCCCCAGTTGCTCGACCATCCCACGAAACCCGGCGTTCCAGATCACGTCCCACCAGCCGTCCAAGTCGATGAAATAGCCCAAGGATCGCCGTTCGATTTTCATATCGACCAGGCCTGCTTCATCGAATATTTGTTTGAGTTGTGCGCGCTCGGCCATGCGCGACCAGCCCGGCTTTTCGGGCGCTTCCAATCCGTATGCCCGAAACCGGTCGAGACACCGTTTCGCCATAGGCTGGAACGAATCGCCGCAAAAGCCACTGACCATCACGGTTCCACCGGGTTTGACCGTTCTGGCGATGTGCTTCAATGCGCCGCTCATGTCATCGACGAAGAAAAGCCCGAAACTGCACGTGGCGTGGTCAAACTGGCTGGGCTCAAACGGCAAGGCCGTCATGTCGCATTCCACAAAGTTCAGATTTTTCAAGCCCTGCTTTTGTGCGCTCGCGCGGGATTGCTCTAGCATGCCCGACGAAAAATCCACCGCGGTGACGTTACCGTGAGGCAGCCGCTTCGCCAGCGGCAGCGCCGTCGCCCCCGTCCCGCTCGCCACATCCAGTACGGCCTCATGACCCGAGAGCGCCAACATCTGCGCCAACGCCTCGCCGCTCTCATGAAAGAACCGGCACGCACCGAGCCCATACGCTGCGGCGACGGTGTCGAAAACTTGTTTGATGGCTTCTTTGCGTTGGGATTCGTCTTGCATATTTATCCTGTTAGTTTCTTTCGGCGGAAATTTGAACTCGAAAACGTTTGTTTAAGCGATTTTGGGCAGCAAATTTTTGCCGACTCTTGAGAGGAATCAAGGCGCTATCGAGGTCCGACCCAGGCTTGCTTCGATGTCGCCTTTCGCCTAATCGTTGGAAAAAGGTGTCTCCAAGCGCCTCAATTTTAGATATCCTCCAACACACGTTCGAGATTGCCGATTTCTTCATCCCGTCTTTCCGGCGACATCTGAGCAAGGTTGTGCAACTTCCACCGCACAGCCGGAAGATCTGGAGCATGTTCAACCCCGAGCAATTCCCACCGCGGATTGCCGCGTTTGAAGGACATCAAGAATTCCTTCTCTTGCTCGCCTATCATACCGTGCAACGCTGCGATGAGATCTGCGCGCGCCCGCTCCAGCTCATCGAGCGCAACGGGCTCCACTGTCATTCCGACAAACTGACGTTCATACAATTCTTGCAGAGGCTTGGCCCTAGGATCCAGGACCCGAGCAATGGAATCATCCCCGCTGATCAAATACACCAGAAAAGCCCGGAACAACTCGTCACTGACTCCCTCCTGCGCCAGCAGCAATTTCACATCAAACAAATCACGCGGGTGCTGGCGGTCTAGCGCCGCAACGATCTTGCCCGCATACAGGTCGGCGAACGAAACCACTGGCACCTCGGCAAAGCCAAACTCCGCCTCCGCTCGTGCGACAATCCGCCGTGGCGCCTCCGGATACACCAAGCCGCGCAACACGGGCGATACCTCGATCTTGATTTCCGCCGAACGATGACCCACCAGCAAACCATGCGCGTTTCCGTCGTGCCGTTTACTGACGCGCACACGAAAGCCATAGGGTTGTACGCTTAGGGCCGCAGAAATTCTCGCAAGCGCCGCATCAATCTCGGCCAGCGCCGCCGCGCGCTCTCCGACCGGCACAAAAGCCAGATCGATATCCACCGACAAGCGCGGCATGTCGCGCACGAAAAGATTGATGGCCGTCCCGCCCTTTAGCGCAAAACAGCGCTCGCGCGCGATCACCGGCAACACGGCCACCAGCAGGCGCACCTGCGCGAAATAGGGACTATCTTGCGTAATCATCCAGATCAGCCGGCAGCGTGATTTGATACTTCGGATGTAGCTTGCCCCCGCGCACCAGCATGCGCTTGCCCTTGCCCAGGTCCACGCCTTGCAATTCCACGTGCTTCAGCCACGGATGCTGATGGCGTTCTGCCAGCGCCAGGAATAGGCGTTTCACATTCACACGGGTGCAAGCCCTGAGTATCGTCGTCACCCGCACCGGGCGCAGATTGGCCAAGCTCTGCATCAACACGTCGGCCTCATAGACCGACTCCTTCGTCGGCACATCCTGCAACACCTCGAAGATGGCGCGCTCATCCGAGGAATACCAAAGCTGCCAGTCCCATGCGCCCCAAGTCATCTGCTGCAAACCGAAATCGGCCAAATCGACGGCATCACCCTCTTCGTTCCGATGCGCGCGAAGGGTGCCGAACATGGCATCGTTGCGAACCACAAAATTCTCCTGCACTCCGAGCTTGTTCACCCACGCCGGCAACTTCTCGGGGCCATAGAGATAGATCGTTTCCGCTCCGCTCATCTGGACGTAGTGCCCCAAGCCGTGATGCACCAGCGCCGTGCGCCCACCCACGTGAAAAAAGCTGCCACCCAGCATTTGCAAACTTGCCACCACATGCTGCCACTTGAGCGGCGGCCCGGGACGGCGATACACCCCGCGCGCCGGGGAGACCAGCCAGCCGTTTTTGACGTAGCTCGACAGCAGCGCCCGGGAATAGCCCTGCGCCTCCAACCACCCGGTGGAAGCCAAAAGCCCCTCCTCCAGCAATCCCTGAAGGCGGTTTATCTTTGGCGAATTTTGCACGCTCATATTTTGCAAATTAGACCAATCTTAAACCGCCCGCAAGTTTATTTTGTCCGAATAATGCAAAATATAGCTGAGCGAATATGGCTCTTATTAAACCGATAGCTTGGTGGCGCCCTATTTGTATTAACAATCAATAGGATAAGAATAATCCCCCGCAAAAGCCCGCCCCAATCGCCCCAAATCCGGCGGCACGAACTGATCGCCGATCTGCCACAGTTCAATATCGCTGCTCACCAGGTTGGCCAGACCGTCATCGGGATAACGCGCCCTGATCGAGCATGTTCATGATGTGCTCGGCGAGCTTGATGGCTTCGATGTCGTCCGCCGCTGCCATCACCTCACCAATACTTCGCCTTGTCCGGAATCACCCAGCGCACTCCGCCGCGGGGATCCTCGCGGTCGCCTTCGTAGCGGGGAATCAAATGAATGTGCAGATGCGGCACCGTCTGCCCCGCCGCCGGGCCGTCGTTGATGCCGATGTTATAGGCTGCGGGTTTGAATTCCGTTTCGATGAGTTCTTTCGCCACATCGACTAGCGCCCACAACGTCGCCTTCTCATCTTCACTGGCTTCGAAGTACGACGCGACATGGCGTTTGGGAATGATCAGTGTATGACCGGGCGACACCGGATGGGCATCGCGGATGATCAGCGCCAATTTGTTTTGGCGGAGCATGCGGTCGGGGGGAAGCGTGCAGAATGGGCAATCCTTACTCATGACGGCGATTCGTCCTCAACCTCAATCAAACGACACACAACTCTCCGCGCGAATCCGCAGCACCGCCTCCTGCTGAAACTGCGTCTTGTACGTGTCGATGATCGCGCGCACCGCGGTCTCGCTGGCCGCATCATCCTCGTGCACCAATTCCAGCACATTCGACGGCTCACGCACGATCGAGCCATCGGCCATCCGCCATTGCCCATCGGCATGCCCACCGTCAGGCCTTTCGGAAAACGCGGCGTGATCTCGGTATCAACGAAGCGCGCCCACTCCTCTGCCGACACGACCCCGCCGGGCTTGGCGGTGCCGAAGTAGAGGGTGTCGTGGATGGCGGTGGACTGTCCGGCGCTGCAATGCGGCTGGGACAGCGTGGCACAACCGGTGATCAGGAATACCGCGCTAAGGAGAACACTTCGCACGACGTGAACTGCAGGCGGCACCATACACATGGGAAATTCACGATTCAAGATGTGGCCCCAGATCCCGCGGATAGAGGCTTCACGCCGATCACTCAAACCGGCCAATACAACTTCGCCAACGGCAGCAAGGCTCGGCTCTCTGCGTCCATTTCCTCGTAATTCTCAACGATAGCTTCAACCAAATCATCCATGCTCATCAACGTGATCGGAATAGACGCGCGGTCTGCCTCGTATTTGGCTTCCTTGGTAAACCCTCCGCTACTAACGTAGAGGCCTTTGTCATCCTTATGGCGCCCACCGAGAAAGCTTCTGACCTCCTGAGCCCCGATGGCACCCTTCCTATGTTTGCACTCAACGACAATCCGCGGTTGCTCAAAACCAAGGCCGTCCGGAGACGCTAGGATATCGACTCCTCGATCAGCGCCTGGGTTTGAAACCCGCGTCTTGTATCCCATAGCACGAAGTACGCCTGCCACCAACTCCTGAAATTCGTATGGGTCCAACCGCGTAATCCGGTCTTTAATGAATTCCTGCGATTGTTCCCGTGTTGTATTCAGCAACTCCGTGTCCCTTTCAGAACCAGCTTCGCTTGAGACCGTCTCTCCTTTGAGAGCTGCCATGTAACCGGTCACTTTCCGACGTTATTGCGACAAGCAAAAAGATCCGATCGCAGCGGATGAGCGGCGAAGTGTTGCTTCCAGTGGCGCGGGGTGAGCAGTTCGATGTCCTTAGCCGGGTGGATCG
>JAKACW010000084.1 GCA_021821045.1 Pseudomonadota bacterium | reverse complement strand
TGCGATCCACCCGGCTAAGGACATCGAACTGCTCACCCCGCGCCACTGGAAGCAACACTTCGCCGCTCATCCGCTGCGATCGGATCTTTTTGCTTGTCGCAATAACGTCGGAAAGTGACCGGTTACCGCACGATAGACTGTTGCCGCGCAATTGGGCGAGCCAATGCGTGGCTGTCCCACGGCATGCTTATCGTGCATGCGCCGGATGGATATCGACAACCGAAAGCACTGGTCATATCGCCGCAGTTGCGATACCGCTCACAGCCAAAGGTGGTTGTTCAACACGTATCGAAACAAATTTCCATAGGTTTCGTTTTCGGCTGAAAATTTAATACCAAGGCAATTTTACGTAGTAGTTGTGAGTCGTTTTTGCATTTGAACCGGGCCGTTGTCGTAGTCCGATATTGTGACGCGAAATTTTACAGCAACCCCCAATTGAAGAAGCGGATACCTCTCACCCCGCCTAACAAGGTCCATCCCCCGCCGGGACGAACGCCACTCCTCGATTCCCCGCGGCATTAACTGACAATCCACATTACGAGCCGATCCCCACCCTCGTCCGCGTCCACTACATCTCCAAATATCAAAAAGGCTAGTTTATAGTTCCCCTGCGCGAATCGCTTGGCGTGCCTTATATTGTGCCACCCAGGTGCAGGTTTAAAGGTAAGGAACGGCTTGACCACGCAATCAGAGTTCTGGAGAACGACATGCGCGATGCAAGCACAGGCGATGTAAACGTCGCCGAAATTCTGGAACGCATAACCGATGGGTTCGTGGCCCTTGATCGGCAGTGGCGCTATACCTATGTCAATCGCCGTGCTGCGGAACTGTTCGGCCGCGAACCCCAGGATCTGATTGGCCGGCACATTTGGACCGAATTTCCGGAAGGCGTTGGACAGCCATTTCAGTGCGCCTACGAGCGCGCCATGGCGGAGCGGATATCGATACAAATCGAGGAGTATTATGCACCCTGGGACCGCTGGTTCGAGAATCGAATCTATCCCTCGCCGGACGGCATATCGATATTCTTTCAGGAAATCACGGAGCGTAAGCGCAATGAAGCCATATTAATGAGCAGCGAGGAACGCCTGAGTCTTGCGCTGAGCGCAGGCCAAATGGGCATTTTCGATTGGGACCTAGAGAGCAATGTCATTGTCTGGTCGGAAGAACACGCGCGCATCTTTGGAATGAGCCTCGATGAATTTTCCGGCCGCTACGAAACGTTTACGCAGCGCGTGCATCCCGACGATCTGTCGCATATCGAAAAAGCGGTCGCGGAGGCTCGGCTCAATCGCAGCATGTACCAGGAAGAGTATCGGGTGATTTGGCCCGATGGCTCGGTGCACTGGGTTGCGGGCCGGGGGAGATTTCTCTACGGCAATAATGCACAAGCACTGCGAATGACCGGAGTCGTAGCGAACATCGATGAACGCAAGCGGATGGAAGGGTTGCTCGGCAGCGAGAAAAAGGTATTGGCGATGGTCGCACAAGGCGACGACCTATTCGCAACGCTTGAGGAAATCGTTAGCAATGTCGAACTGTTGTCCAACGACACGCTGTGTTCCATTTTGATGCTGGATGCCGATGGCATGCATGTTCGGCACGGCGCGGCGCCCAGTTTACCCGTCGAATATAACCAAGCCATCGACGGCCAAGCGATCGGCCCGCGGGCGGGTTCTTGCGGCACGGCCGCCTATCTCAACGAACAGATCATCGTCAGCGATATCGCAACCGATCCGCTGTGGGCGGATTACCGCGCGCTGGCGCTTAAGTTTGGTTTGCGCGCCTGTTGGTCGACGCCGATCCGCTCGCCTGCCGGTAACGTTCTGGGCACCTTCGCGCTCTATTACAAGCAACCGCGGTCCCCAACGGACAAGGACCTTGAGTTGATCGAACGCTTTGCGCACCTTGCAGGCATCGCCATCGAACGCCAAAAAACCATCGATGCACTCCAGGCCGGCGAGCAACATCTACGGAATATTCTCGACAGTCTTTACGCCTTTGTGGGGGTGATGACGCCTGATGGAACGCTCCAGCTGGCCAATCGTACAGCATTAGATCGGGCGGGACTGCGGGCGGAGGACGTGCTGGGCAAGCCGTTTCCAGATACCTATTGGTGGGCATACTCCTCCGCGGTACAGGAACGTATGTGGGATGCAATTCGACGAGTAGCGAATGGAGAAATAGTTCGTTATGACGAGACCGTGCGTCTAAAGGATGACCAATACGCGGTTGTCGATGTTGCGCTGACGCCCATGCTAGGAGTGCAGGGACAAGTTACACATATTATCCCCAGTGGGATCGACATTACCGAGCGCAAACTCGCCGAGGAATCCTTACAGCGACTCACCCACGAACTCGAAACGCGCGTAGCGGAGCGCACGGCCGATCTCGAAGCATTTACCTACTCGGCGGCCCACGACTTGCGCGCACCACTGCGTGGCATGCACGGAATGGCCCGCCTTCTCCTCGACGACTACGGCGAGGCGCTTGGTGCGAACGGAAGGCATTATGCACAGCGCATCGTCAAAGCGAGCGAACGCTTGGACAATTTAATTAGCGATCTGCTGGCTTACGCTCGAGTAAGTCGTGAAACAACAAAAGGTTTGCGTATCGAGCTGGCTTCCGCTGTCGAAGCGGCATCGGCTCAGTTAAGCGAGTCCGATAGCGACGCAACAATTGAAGTGACAACGGCCCTGCCGGCCGTCGTTGGTCATCCTACCGTTCTCGTTCAGGTGCTTACCAATTTGTTTTCCAACGCGGTGAAGTTCGTGGCGCCGGGTGTCTCCCCGAAAATCACAATTTGCGCGGAAACGATGCAACCAACGGGCGTCACTCGACTGTGGGTAGAAGATAACGGCATTGGTATTCCCGCGGAATATCAGGAGCGTATTTTTGGGATATTCGAAAGGCTTCACGGCTCAGAAACCTATCCTGGAACCGGCATTGGTCTTGCAATTGTGCGCAAAGGCATTGAGCGGATGGGTGGGCGAGTCGGGGTGGAATCGAACATCGGGATGGGTAGCCGGTTCTGGATCGAGTTGCCGACAGCCGGTTGAGGTAAACGATCGTTCCAAACTCGGAATTACATTCTCGGGAAAGTTCGCGCGACTCAGCGAATGCTCCCGGGCTTACAACGCCGCCATTGCCCGCCACAGTTTCCGGCGAACATCCGCCGCGAGGGCTAATAGGACCTGAACGTGGATCCGTTCCAGCACGACGTCCGGCTCGACAACCTCTATGTGAACCGCCGATTGATCGTCTTCCCGAACCACGAGGTTGCAGGGCAACCGTACGCCAACCGCGCCCGAGCCCACCATTTGCCCAAAAGGGCGAATGCCCGCACGGATGATTTGGCTGCGCGGCGAGATGGTCGACAACTTGTGGAAACGGCCGCACAAAGTTTTTCTCGGCAACGCGTCGCACTTCATTGCCGACCCCCAGCGACTTGAGCCAAGTCATTCAACGTCCAGTCGTGCTCCATATACCGAAACTCGACCGTGTGCTCCGAGAGCCATTGCCGCTCATCCGGCGCCAGATAAGGAAGCACGAACGCCAACACGCCGTGACCGAGCACCGTGAACAGCTCCCCGTCCTTGCTGAATATCCAGGACAACGTCAGCGTATTGGTGGCTTTATCCAAATGGGCGCCTTTGGTCGGGTTCGCAAGAAATGTCCTAACAATGTCGTCCAACTGCCGGTCGATTCGCGATCCCGTGAAGGCCTCCGGCGTACGATCCGGACAGCTTACGGCGGCGCAACTCACGGCGAACAATATCCGCACGTCGTGGTAGCGCGGAATCAAGATGTCCTTCTCGATCTCGCGCAGAGAATAGCGCCTGCCTTGGATTAGGACGGGACGCTTACCCCCCGAATACTTAACAAGACTGATTTTGAAGCTCGTGATGGAATCCACGGGATAATGATCGACGATCAGCCGCATCGCCCCAAAATTGTATGCATTGATCCAGAACGCCTTCGCCTCGTCCGGATCGGTCAATTCGGAGGGGTTGCCCGCTTCGAGAGCGCTCGTCGCTTGCGTAAAGAGCGAATCGGCGGCGCGTGCATCGTTTGCCATGGCGGCGTAGTCGAATACGGTGGTAGTGACTCCGTGGATGGTTACGCTCGATCGCCAATAGCTCTTCAACAGGGCATCATAGTGACGTTCAAACCGCTGATGCGGCGGCACCACCGTGGTCTCGCTCCCCAATGCGGGTGTCGCTTGTGCGAACAAAAACAGCACTGCGCCGAGCATCCCCATCAAATGCATCCGCGTCGCCCGGCCCGACCATCGCAGCCATCCGAGACAACGATTGAACAGCACTGTCCGAGTAAAAGTCACTACATCACCCCTTGGTTAGGGTCGACAGACTTTTCACCTACACCATGACCGGAATGCCCGACCGGGTCACCGTGGCCGTGCACCATGTGCACGCCGCGGCCATAACGCACCATGAGATCGAACGCCCCTGCGAAGGTCAGAAAAGTCAGCAAGCCTGCTGCGCCGAATTCGCCCTAAGTCGGAGGGCACTTTCGTCCCGCCGCAACGCTCTCCGCGAGCAGTTGTCTGAGTAGGCGCTTCTCCTTGTGGTCAAGCGTACGAAACATGACACCTATGCCCTCATCTCCGACATGGACCACCCAGCCTCGCAAGCGGCCAAATTGAGGCACCTCGATCCCCACCGCCGTACCAGTCGGCGGTATACGGCCAGCAAGCCGGATGAACATGCCGTCAGGCGAGATATCCTGCGATCTTCCGCGCACCACCAATTCATCGCGGCCGCGGACGACGACGTCCAGTGACACTTCACTGCGCTCCTTCCACCGGTGTTCCATGTCCCGTCTCCTCCCGCAATCGATATTTGTTCATCGATCAGGTCGTCGCAAACAGGCCTCGCTAGCATTGCGCCTGCGGCGTCGTCGATTTGTTGCTTCTTCATCGTTGCTACTCCTTCATTTCACGTCGGTTGAAATTCCGAAAGCGCGGGAGGAACGCCGGGGTGCGCGCAGCGTAACGGTCATAGACGTCGCCAAATTCCGCCCGCACCTCCCTTTCTTCGTCGCGCGCCAGCCGCAGGTACATGGTGACCATCACGGGGAACATCACCAGCGTCAAGATGGTCGGCCACTGCAACAGGAAGCCGAACATGATCAGGACGAAGGCCGCGTATTGCGGGTGGCGTATGCGCCCATAGGGCCCAGCAGTGGCCAAAGTGCCTGTGGTCTGTGCCCGATAGAGCACGCGCCAGGCGGACGCGAGCAACCAGAAGCCGCCGCCGATGAACACCATGCTTAGGATATGAAACGGCCCGAAATGGGGATTGGCTTTCCAGCCAAACAGCATCTCCAGCAGATGCCCCGCGTCGTGGGACAGCCAGTCCACTTGCGGGTAGTTCGTCTGTAGCCAACCGGAGAGAAAATAGATGGTCAGCGGGAAGCCATACATCTCCGTGAACAGGGCCACCAGAAAGGCGGAGAATGCGCCGAAACTGCGCCAATCGCGTTTGCTTCGCGGATTGAAGAAGCTCAAGGCGAAAATGATGAACACCAACGAGTTGATAATCACCAGCGACCACAGGCCGTAGGCGGGTGCCGCCTCAGTCATGGCGATGCCCTCCGCCGTGGCCGCGGTGCATGAGCAGATGCAGCAACGGACAGGCCAGCAGAATAGCCCACGGTAACCACTCCAAAGCATGGGCTCGATGCTCGATGAGCAGGAAAAATCCGGCGATCGCGGCAAAACCCAGCAGCGCGCCTACGGCGCTCGGCGGCCACCACGCCCCGTTCCCTTTCATGCTTGCAGCCTCGCGGCCGCGATCCCGCTCGTCTTGCTCATAGGCGAACGCGTCGCAGCCGCAGGGCGTTCAGCACCACGGAAATCGACGACGCACTCATCGCGAAAGCCGCGAAGATCGGCCCGATTAGGATGCCAAAAAACGGATAGAGCACGCCGGCCGCCACAGGCACACCCGCGGCGTTGTAAATTAAGGCGAAGAACAGGTTTTGACGGATGTTACGCATTGTCGCCCGTGCCAAGCGCCGCGCCCGCACGATGCCGTCAAGATTGCCTTTAACCAACGTGAAGCCCGCGCTCTCGATGGCCACGTCGGCACCGGTGCCCATGGCGATGCCCACATCGGCCTGCGCCAGCGCCGGCGCATCGTTCACACCGTCTCCGGCCATGGCGACCTTACGGCCCTGGGCCTGCAGTGACTTGATGATCTCTGCCTTGTCCGCGGGTAACACGTCGGCGCGAATCTCGTCGATTCCCAAACGCGCCGCCACCGCCTTGGCCGTGCGTTCGTTGTCGCCGGTGGCCATGATGATGCGAAAGCCCAACTCGTGCAGCGCCTTCAGCGCAGCGGGCGTGGTCTCCTTGACCGGGTCGGCGACGCTGACCAAACCCGCGATCGCGCCGTCCAGAATAACGAACATCACGGTCTCGCCTTGGTCACGTCGCGCGTTGGCGGTGTCGCTCAGCGCGCCGCTATCGAGACCCATGTCGGCCGCCAGCTTAACGTTACCCAGCGCCACCGGTTTGCCGTCCACCACGCCTTTCACGCCCTTGCCCGTGACAGCCTCGAAATCCCGCGCCTCAACCAGCGCAACGCCCCGTTCTTCGGCGCCGCGTACGATGGCTTCGGCCAGAGGATGTTCAGAGCCTTTTTCGAGACTGGCGGCGAGACGTAGTACCGCTTCCTCGTCGTGGCCCGCCTCGGGCAGGACCGCGACCAACTTCGGTTTGCCAACCGTCAGCGTGCCGGTCTTGTCTACGATCAGTGTGTCGACCTTTTCGAACCGCTCGAGCGCCTCGGCATTCTTGATCAGCACGCCGACCTGGGCGCCGCGCCCGGTCGCAGTCATGATCGACATCGGCGTCGCCAGTCCCAACGCGCAGGGGCAGGCGATGATCAACACTGCAACCGCGGAGACCAAGGCGTAAGCAAGCGCGGGAGCCGGGCCCCATATCGCCCAGGACACAAAGGAAAGAACGGCGACGCCGATCACCGCGGGCACGAACCGTCCCGCCACGAGATCGGCCCACTTTTGAATCGGGGCGCGCGAGCGCTGGGCGTTGGCGACCATCTCGACGATCTGACTGAGCAGCGTGTCAGCACCCACCCGCGTCGCCACCATCACGAAGCTGCCGGTGCCGTTGATAGTGGCCCCCGTCACCTTTTCGCCGGCAACCTTCTCGACTGGGATCGGTTCACCGCTAATCATGGACTCGTCCACCGCCGAGCGGCCCGCGATCACCGTCCCGTCCACGGGCACCTTATCCCCCGGCCGCACGCGCAAGCGATCGCCGACCTGGACACGCTCCAGTGGGATCTCCTCCTCCCGGCCATCGGCGCGAATCACGCGGGCCGTCTTTGCCGCCATGCCAAGCAGCGCTTTGATCGCCGAACCCGTGCGCTCTCGGGCGCGTAGCTCCATGACCTGGCCCAGCAGAACCAGTGTCACGATCACGGCTGCGGCTTCGAAGTAAACGCCCACGTTGCCGGCGGCGTCGCGGAAACCCGCGGGGAAAACGCCCGGCGCCATCACCGCGACGATGCTGAACACGTAGGCGGCGGCCACACCCATGCCGATGAGACTGAACATGTTGAGATTCATCGTGCGGAAGGAATGGTAGCCGCGCACGAAGAACGGCCAGCCGGCCCACAGGATCACCGGTGTGGCGAGCACAAACTCGATCCACATCGACGCGCGCGCGCCGAAGAGGTCGCGAAGCGCTGTGAACCCGACAAGCGGCGTCATGGTGAGGACAAGCAGCGGCAAGGTAAAGGCCACGGCGACCCAGAGGCGGCGGGTGAAATCCACCAGCTCAGGATTCGGGCCCTCGTCGCCCGCGACGGCGCGTTCCGGCTCCAGCCCCATACCGCACAACGGACAGGCGCCGGGTTCCGTGCGGCGCACTTCCGCGTGCATCGGGCAGGTGTAAACAGTGCCGGTGTATCCGGGGGGCACCGTGTCAAATTGTCCGCCTTGGCTCGCACGCTGGCCATGCCCCGCGTGCTGGGGATGGCCGTGGCGGTGTTCCGTGTTCTCGTTCACCGCCATGCCGCCGACCGGATCCCGGTTCACAGGCGTTACTCTCGACGACCGCGGTCGTCACCTTTTCGCCCGCGCTGCATCCACTCCTGCTGCGCCATCATCTGCGCCATCATTTGTTCCATCATCTGCTGCATCATGTCCATGCGGCGCTCCATCATTTTCTGACGATCATCCATCGACATGCCTCCCTGCGGGCCCGAACCCATCGTCCCCTTTTTCTCACCCTGCATCATCATCCCCGGGCTCATCATCCCGCGCATGTCGCCCATCATGTCGTGCATCTGTGTCATATGCTTTTGCATCATCTGCATGCGTTGGTCCGGATCATCGGTTTTGCTGACGCCGTCCATGGTCTGCTGCATGGCCTGCATTTGGCTCTGCATGCGGTCCATGTCCATCATCATGCCCATCCCCGTCGCCATGCCGGGCGCGGACATGGACTGTCCACTGGACTGTCCCTGTTCCGGATGGTGGCGGTCGTCACCGTGAACCGATGAGGCAATGATGGCAAGACAAGCGGTGGCAGGTATTACGAGGTGTTTCAGGTGCATGGCATTTCTCCTTTGCGTTTCGACATGTCGCTCTGCGTCCCGGCCGTCCTATTGACCGAGGATGACCATTTGGTGAGCGACGCCTTTACCGATGATGATCTCGCCGAGCGTCGTCATCGACGCCGGATCAACCACCCAGACCTTTTGTTCCTTAGTTCCCAGTATCAATCTCGCTCAGCGTGCCGGAAAACGCATTCGAGACATAAAGACCACGGCCATCGCTGCTAAACAGCGCAAAATTCGGAGCGCGGCCGGTTTGGATTTCCTTTATCACCGACATGGATTCCAAATCGATTACCGAGATTCCCCCCGCACCCGAATGCACCGCGATACCGTACTTCCCGTCGGGCGACACGGCAGTATGATGAGTGAGCCCGCGCACGGAGACGCGGCGCATGACGTGACCCCGCCCGGGATGGACAATGGAGACAAAGCTCGGCGAATGATTCCGTATTCCTTCCATAGCGCGTACCCTCCTTGAGTATCGCCTAACAGTGATTTCAGCGGCCGCCCGAACTGCTACTTACGACCTGCGAAGACATATTTGACCAGCGCAACGATCAACAGAACCACCCCCAGCCAAAAAAGAATGCCCAACGCCCAGTGTCCCAAGCCCCACTGCCAGCCGCCGCCATCGTGCATCATTGAGTCTACCTCGTACTTGAGTTCCTGCGGCTAATGCGATGCAGAGGCATCCATGCGTTTCTCCAAAACCTCGACGCGCGCGTCCAGGGAGGCGCCATCCCGGGCCTCGTCGCAACCGCTTAGATACATTTCATCGCGCAGCACCTGCATTGCCACTTGCATGTCCGCCAAGTGTTGTCTGGCATCCCTGGTATAGGATAGGCGTGACCCGCGGCCGTGGCCCGCCCGTTTCAGCCGCGACGTGACTTCGTCAATGTGCTCCTGGAGCAGCGCCGCATCAACCGTTCCCATTTTATGGACTTCGATCACGCCACCGTTCCGGCATGTTCCACGCGCCGGATCTCGACCCGATGCCGGAGCAGCCAGCGTAACAGTCATCAGCGCAGCAAGCAGGTATGCAACACGGTACTTCTTCATTTTGACGCCCCTTTTTTGTCTAAAAAATCATCGAAGCAAGATCAGTGATCATGATCGTGCCCACCGTCGTGGTGGTCACTCACGGGCGCATCTCCAGTCATATTTCCACTGTCTGCGCCCATATCCGGCATTGTTTGGACGTGCGCCGCGCCATCGCCATGTTCATGGGCATGCCCTTCTCCTTCAGCTTTGGGCAACGACATCACACCTAAGCCGTAGCGAAATACTGCTTCGCCCCCGCGCCAAGCGGTCGAAGCCAGCACCCCGCCGCCAACCACCATCAACGCAATGAACACGGCACCGAGCGCCTGTTTACGCTGCGTCCGAACGATGGACCACGCGGCTAAGCCGAGAAATAGAACTATCGTCGCGATGGCCCAGTTGCGATGATCGGTCATGGCGGCATGGGAAGGCGTGTCATGGGCGACCGTGTTGTAGGCATACAGTCCGGTCAAGCCTGTGACCACGGTGAATCCCGCGCCAAACCATAACGCCCAGCGGGCCACGATCCTCCACTGATCCTGCAAAGGCGGTTTCAGAAACGGCGTGACAACGAAGAGTCCCACGGCAAGCGAAAACAACGCCACGGTGAAGTGTACGAAAATGGGATGCCAATTAGGGATGATCTCGAACATTCAAGGTACCTCTTTGTGGTCAAAACCAGAAGCGGATGCCGGCCACGACCGCCGTCTCGCGTGTATCCAGACCCGCTTCCCGGGCGTAGTCGGCCGTGCCGCCGAACGCGCCCTCCCATTCGACGCCGACATAGGGGGCAAACTCGCGGCGGATCTCGTAGCGCAAACGCAGGCCCGCCGCAAGTCCCGACAAACCGGAACCGAGCCCTCGATCGGCATCGTCCTTACCGTAGAAATCCGCCTCGATGCGCGGTTGCAGGATCAACTTTTGGGTCAGCAGCAGGTCGTACTCCGCCTCGAGGTTCAGCGCCGTGCGGCCCGATTCTCCGGCGTAGACCGTGACGTCCACCTCGAACCAATAGGGGGCCAAGCCCTGCACTCCAAACGCCAGCCAAGTGCGATCGGGACCTTCACCGCCGTCCTGGCGCGCACCGCCTTGCATGTTCCAGTACGGGGCCACGGCGCGGCTCCACAGCAGTTCGGTGCGCGCGTCGACCAGGTCGCCGTCGTCGTGCTCGCCCTCCCCCTTTAGGACGATGCGGTCGATGTCCCCGCCGTAACTTCCCTGTAAGTCGTAGGCCGCCGCGTAGTCGCCGTCGGTGCGCACGGCCTCGAGCCGATCGACCAGCAACAGCCCGTGGCGCAACTCGCCACCCTCGTGCTTCATGGGCAACTGACTGAAGTCATAACCTCCGGCATAGGCATGCGGATCGCGCAGGTTCGAAGAGTCCGCGGGCGCCGGCATCATGTCGTGGGCGGCGTGGTTTGCCGGCGCCGCATCGCGCTCGGCGTCAATGTCCGGCTCATGCGCGCTGTGATCCATTTCGTGAGCCTCTACCGGCATCGCATCGTGGCTCATTCCATCGTGCGCCGCGGGTTGGGCCCACACCGCAGAGGCAGCAGCCGCCAGCACGACCAGCGCGGCGAGGGGAGCGGGTCGAGTCATTCGCGTCGGAATCATCACGCCACCACCACTTGCCGGAACATGCCGACTGCCATGTGATACAACAGGTGACAATGCCACGCCCAGTGGCCCGGAGCGTCGGCCGTGACCAGGAAGCTCACACGTTGCGCGGGCTGTACGTTGATGGTGTGTTTGCGCACTTGAAACGCGCCATTTTCCGCCTCCAGTTCGCTCCACATGCCGTGCAAATGCATGGGATGCGTCATCATGGTGTCGTTGTGGAGGATGACGCGCAGCCGCTCACCGTGACGAAAATGGATGGGCGAGGAACGCTCGAAGGGCAAGCCGTCGATGGACCAGATGTAGCGTTCCATGTTGCCGGTGAGGTGCAGTTCGATCTCGCGCGCCGCTCCGCGGGAGTCCATCGGACCGCCCACGGTATGCAGATCGGCGTAGGTCAGCACGCGGCGGCCGTTGTCGCGCAGCCCCGTGCCTGGGTCATCGAGGTTGGTGCGGGGCATATCGACGCGGGCATCGACTTCGGGACCGAACTCGCTGCTGGCGTGGCGGACGGGCACCCGCGCACCGCCCATGCCGGACCCATCGTGGGCGCTATGGTCCATGCCGCTCATCCCCCCCATCCCCGACTCCGGCGAAACCGCTGCATCGTGCATGGCGCCCATCATGTCGTTCATGGTGAGCCATTGCGGCTCTTCCAGCGCGGGAACGTCCGCCGCCATGCCCGAGCGCGGCGCCAACGTGCCGCGTGCAAAACCGCTGCGATCCATGGCTTGGGCGAAGATCGTGTACGCGGAGTCCTCCGGTGTGACGAAGACGTCGTAGGTTTCGCCCGGACCGATGCGAAACTCGTCCACCGTCACGGGTTCGACGTTTTGCCCATCCGTCTGAATCACGGTCAGTGCCAAACCCGGGACACGCACATCGAAAAACGTCGCAGTGCCGGCGTTGATGAAGCGCAGGCGCACCCGCTCGCCGGGGCGGAACACGCCCGTCCAGTTGCCCGCGGGAGCGGTACCATTCATGAGATAGGTGTAGGTGTAGCCGGAGACATCCGCGAGATCCGTGGGGTTCATGCGCATTTGGTTCCACATGCGACGTTTGTCCAGGGCGGCCGCGAGCCCGGCGGCGGAAACGTCGCGCAGAAAATCGCCGGCGGTCGGTTGCGCGAAATTGTAGTAGTCGCTTTGTTTCTTTAGCTTCATCAACAGGGCCAGCGGCTCCTCGTCGGTCCAGTCGGACAGTTGCACCACGTAGTCGCGGTCGGCGCCGGCATGGCCGCCCTCGGCGGGATCGATGATGATCGCGCCGTACAGCCCCGTCTGCTCATGCAGGGTGTGGGCGTGATACCAGTAGGTTCCCGATTGCCTCACTTTGAAGCGATAAACGAACGTCTCGCCAGGCTGGATACCATGGAAACTCACGCCGGGCACGCCGTCCATTTCGTAGGGTAGGATGACGCCATGCCAATGGATGGCGGTCATCTCGGACAGGCGATTGGTCACCCGCAAGGTCACCGTGTCACCCTCGCGCATGCGCAGCGTCGGCGCGGGCAGTGAACCATTCACCACGGTCGCGATTCTTGGCCGGCCCGTCATGTCGACCGGAAGCGCCGAAACCGTCAAGTCGAATTGCGTTCCGCGGAGCTCCGGCGCCGTACCCGTCGCGGTGGCGACACCTTGCTCGGCTCGCGCCGACGACATCCATGGCGGCAGCCCCGCCAGAACGCCGCCGGCGATCAGTCCTTGCACGAAACGGCGCCGGGCAAGATCCCGCGCTTCGAACGCCCTCGGGTGTAGGGGTTTCATTTTCACCATTGCCTCCAACTCAACGCTACGTGGCACTTCACTGCCGCCGAAACAACGGCACACCTTTTTCCTTCATCCGCTCGATGTCGCGGCGAAACTCTTCCGGTCCGTAAACGATCCACGGACCGTCGACGCGCTCCTGGTACAACAGGGGCCGGCGATGCGCAGCCGAAAACGCCAGCAGCCAGTCAATCGCTTTACGGCGGACGCCTTGGCCCACGGCCACGGCCACATCGACCGCCAATCCGCGCCAGTGGCGCTCGGCGGCCAACACGATGACGCCGCTGCGGTCCGGGCGCATCCAGATGGGCTGCGGGCTGCGCGGCACCAGCCACCCACAAGTAAACTGGCGACAAATGTCAGGACGCATACCGTAAATCGCGCAACCGCCCTCACCGCAGTGGCGGCAGGGGCGGTTCGGCCCCACGGAAACTTCCGCCGTCTCGATCCGCAGCGCGCCGGAGCAACAGGCAGTACACTCACCGCAGCGTCGCTCGGCCGCTAGCGGCGACTTGGCGTCGATGGGCGTCTCGGAACAGTGGGGCGACCGGTTGGTGTCCCGAGTCGCCGTCCCGCCCGGCAGGCGTAAGCCACTTGTCCGATCAGGTCGAGCAAGAGCCTTGACGGTCAGTTTCGTTTGCATGCTGGAAGACTAAGCGCCCTCGTCTGTCGAACGGGTGACCGACCCATTACAATTCTGTAATGTGCTCGTCATCTTGCCGGGGGGGCGGGTAGTGATAGGCTTGGTGTGGTGGTTGAATCACCACACGAACAATTCTTCAGTCGTAACAGGGGTTTCATGAAAATCCTTATCGTCGAAGACGAGACGAAAATCGCCGACTACCTCAAACAAGGTCTGACCGAGGCCGGGTTTGTCGCCGACCTAGCCCGCACCGGCTTGGACGGCCACCACTTGGCCCTAACGGAAACTTACGATCTCATCATTCTCGATGTCATGCTGCCCGACGTAAACGGGTGGCGCATTTTGCAGTCCCTGCGCGAAGCCGGACATCGCACGCCCGTGCTGTTTCTCACCGCGCGCGACAGCGTCGATGACCGGGTAAAGGGGCTGGAGCTTGGCGCCGACGACTACCTGCTCAAGCCTTTCGCCTTTGCCGAACTGCTGGCGCGGGTGCGCACCCTGCTACGCCGCGGATCGGGCACGGCGAGCGAGACGACGCTACGGATCGCCGATCTCGAGCTGGATTTGCTGCGCCGCCGCGTGTCCCGCGGCGGCCACCGGATCGCGCTTACCGCCAAGGAATTCGCGCTGCTCGAACTGCTGGTCCGCCGCCGCGGCGAAGTGCTGCCCCGCTCCCTCATTGCCTCTCAGGTGTGGGACATGAATTTCGACAGCGACACCAACGTTATCGACGTCGCCATCCGTCGGCTGCGCGCCAAGATCGACGATGCCTATCCGACCAAGCTCATTCAGACGGTGCGCGGCATGGGCTACATGGTCGACACGGCAGATACCGAATGACGCAAATCTCGCCGCCGCCAGGAAAAGAATGCGCGAGCACTGGAGCGACCACTGGGACGCCGCCCCCCTCCACGCGCCGTCCGCCATCTCTCACCCTGCGGCTAACGTTGCTGTTCGTCTTCGTGGCCGTCATCGTATTCGCCGGGTTCGGGTGGTTCATCGAACGTTCCATCGAGCGCCACTTCGACACCGAAGACGATGCCGAACTCGAAGTCATCGCCCGCGCAGTCGACCACGCCCTGTTGGGGCAAAGCGACGGCGGGAACGCCGATGCCCTTGCGCAAAGGCTCGACGATATTCTAGTGGGACACCATGGCGCTGTGCTCCAAATCATCGGGGCCGACGGTCGCGTCTTGTTTGCCAGCCCCGGCAGCCCGGATTTGGTCCCGGCCGGTACGGCTGTACTCGATCACCGGAACGTGCTGTTCCATCGTCTCACGAGCAGTGGTCGCAGCTACCGCGTACTGACGCGCCGGCTCAACGGTGACCAGACGATGCTGATCGGCGTCGTCGTCGATCACCACTTGCAGTTCCTCACAGGCTTTCGCCGCACGCTGTGGTCGATGATCGCCAGCGGCATCGCCGTCGTGGCGTTGATGGGCTGGTTCGCCGTCCGTCACGGCCACGGTCCGTTGCGCGCCATCGTGGCGCGGATCCGCCATATCAGCGCGGCCGAACTCAACACCCGCCTGCCTCCGCACAGCGTACCCCGCGAACTCGCGGACTTGGCGATCGCGTTCAACGGCATGCTGGAACGGCTGGAGGAAGCCTTCCAGCGGCTGTCGAACTATTCCGTCGACATCGCCCACGAACTGCGCACTCCGGTCACTACGCTCCTGACCCAGACCCAGGTGGCTTTATCCAAGACCCGGGGCGCGGACGAATACCGGGAGATCCTGTATTCCAACATCGAAGAATACGAACGCATGGCGCAGATGATCAACGACATGCTGTTTCTGGCCAAAGCGGAAAATGGATTGCATCCTCCGAACAGGGTCGAAGTCGATCTCACTGCCGAAATCAAGGCGCTGTTCGAGTTTTACGAGGGGTGGGCAGACGAACGCGGCGTCGCACTGGCACTGCAGGGCGAGGCAATGGTCACCGGGGACAGGCTGATGCTAAGACGCCTGCTCGGCAATCTGCTGTCCAACGCCATCCGACACACGCCGTCCGGCGGGACGGTGAAGGTGCGCATCGACACGGAGTCCCCAGCAGCCATCTCCATCTGCGTCGATAACCCCGGCACCGCAATTCCCGAGGAACACATCCCGCGATTGTTCGACCGCTTCTACCGCGTTGGCGGCGGACGTCAACCCGGCGGTGATGGGGCCGGGCTCGGATTGGCCATCGCCAAATCGATCACCGAGCTTCACGGCGGGACGATCGACGTGATGTCGAACGATGCGGTCACACGCTTTCGCGTGCGGCTGCCCCGCTAATTTCCCAAATTGTTGCCGTCGCCGTCCAAGTCCAGCGCGCCGTCTTGGGCTTTGGTGCTGTAGCGCTGGCTGCCGAGATAGAGATGTTCCATCCGTTCAGCTTGAGCCAGGAGAGCCAAGCAGCGGGTTGCCGCTGCCCGGGGAGTTGGCAAAGTTAGTTTGGTTAGTTAACTACGTTCCCGATCTTGCTCGTCCAGGATGTTCCCGGCTTCGCCGGAGGCGGGAAAGATCAGTTCGCGGCGCTTGCGTACGTCAGGCTCGTTCTAGAACGTCTCTGACCACATTGGTCCATTGGTCAAAGTATTGAACGCACCAGATGGCTTATTGCGAATCCGTCATCAGCGCAGTGAACATTTGCCCAGTACTCTACGAGGTGGTCGAACAATTTACGGTCGCGAGTTATAAGTAAAGCGGTTCTTTGCCAAAGTGATTCGTCCAACTGTGAAGCCGTTGCCAAGTCATCAAGCGAAGCAAGAACTAGGGACATGAGCGCAAACCTCTGCTCGGGTGCCAGTTCGTTGGTCTCGTAGAAATCCAGAAATTCCGCAATTCGAGATTTGTCGGCGAGTTCGACTTCCCAATCTTGCTCATTGCCGCTTGCCGGTAAGTCAAGCGCCCTGTTCAAAAAAGCTATTGCATCTGCGCTGGGAAACTGAAGCATGTCACTAATACCCGCATTCTACGGTTCAGGGTAGGCGGTCTTAACGCCTTTGCCGCCGGGAACAAGCCGAATGCTCCGTGGGAACGAAAACGATCCATCCGGATTAACTATCCGGGCGCGAAACCCCTCGGGCACCGGGATCGAAATAGGCCCGTTACCGAGCTTGTTCAAGTTGTCCTGGATGAGGCGAGCTGCCGCCTGATCGTCCAAAAACTGTCCCTGGGGTTTTCCTGAACCTTTTGCTCTACTCATGAGGAACTCCGTCGCGTCTTGCCCGTGCTTGGTAAAGGTATGCCCAAACACTGCCTTGCTGAGGTGCATCGACCCGTTTGCACCGTCTCCGACTTTGTCCGCTGCCCTAATTGCATCTACGGTGCTGTCAGCATTTTTAATAATACCAAAACCCGCCGGCAAAAACGGCACGGCCATCGCGACGCCGTCATATGCCAGTCCCAGTCCATTCAAGAGTGATGGTTCATTTCGAAAAGCATGGAGACTCAAGCCAAAACTAACAACATCGAGCACAGTTTCTGCTGCCCGCCCATCCGGATCCACAAACCTATACGGATTGTTGTTGGCATAAGCATAGCGGTTGAAGCTGTGAACATCCCCCTCCCGATACTCCACCGGATCGACACCCATGAACCGTCCCGCAACGGGGTCATACCAGCGCGCCCCAAAATACGTTAACCCCAAATCCTCTTCATGGAATTTGCCGGTGAAGCCGTGGGTGTTGGCGGGGTCCTCAACGCGGATGCGGTCGCCGTAAGGCGCGTATTCCTCGCGCCACAGGATGTTGCCCGCTTCATCCGATGCCGCAACCGGCGAGCCCAATGCATCCAGGTGGAAGTACGTGATCGTTTCCGCGCTTACTGTCGCCGACGACAATGCCGTCGCGGTGGCGAGGATGAAGGTCAGGAGCGTGTTGATAAACGTTTTCATTGTTGTCGTCTCCTCGCCTTAATTCAGCAGCAGCGTGTTGACGACGTTGCGCACCGCGGAGCGCATGCGCCGCTCGTTGCGCAGCGGATTCTGACCGGACTGCACCTCGATGCCGTCGGCGATCTTGTCGCCGTCAGTGTCGGCGTTGAGGGGATTCGTGCCGTAGAGGTTGACCTCCTGGGCATCGGTGAGGCCATCGTCATCGGAATCGGCGTCGCGGACGTTCGTACCGGCGGCGGCTTCTTGGGCGTTGGT
>JAKACW010000020.1 GCA_021821045.1 Pseudomonadota bacterium | reverse complement strand
GACTCGATCGCGGAATGATCCGCTCCCACAGCGATAGCTCTCACCGTGGGAGCGGTTTCCTACCGCGATTTGAGTTGGCGCGGGCGGCGATTCCGGCGAAGAATCGCGGAAGGATCCGCTCCCACAATGACGTCGGTCGGGCACGGGTAACACCCAGAAACGCACAACGCCGGCTGGAGGCCGGCGTTGCACAACAAGCAGCATGAAGACGATTAGCCGAGCTTTTCTTTGATGCGCGCTGCCTTGCCTGCCAGGTCGCGCAGGTAGTACAGCTTGGCGCGACGCACATCGCCGCGGCGCACCAGCTTGATGCCGCCGACCGCCGGGCTGTGGGTCTGAAACACGCGCTCCACGCCTTCACCGTGGGCAACCTTGCGCACCGTGAACGATGAATTCAAGCCGCGATTGCGCTTGGCGATGACCACGCCTTCGAAGGACTGCAAACGCTCGCGGTCGCCTTCCTTAACTTTTCCTGTACAACGACGGTGTCGCCGGGCGCAAAGTCCGGGATGTCCGATTTCATTTGTTCCTGTTCGATGCTTTGAATGAGCTTGTTCATAGTGTTTATTCCCAATGTCAACCAACGTTACAAACCATTAATCCGAATTCTTGTTTTCGCGGCGAAACTCGTCCAACAGCCGCGCTTCCTCGTCCGACAATTGCCGCCCTTCGATCAACTCGGGCCGACGCAACCATGTCCTGCCCAATGCTTCTTTGAGCCGCCAGCGCGCGATCGCCTTGTGATCGCCGCTCAACAGCACTTCGGGCACATTTTTGCCGTCGATGGCTTCGGGCCGCGTATAGTGCGGACAATCCAGCAACCCGTCGACGAACGAATCCTGTTGCGCAGAGTCCTCATCGCCCAGCACGCCGGGCAACAACCGGCTGGCCGCATCGATCACGACCATGGCGGCCAATTCACCCCCGCTCAATACATAGTCGCCGATGGACACTTCCTCATCGACGAATTCATCAATCACCCGTTCGTCTATCGCCTCGTAGCGGCCGGCGATCAGCATGATACGCTGAAATCCCGCCAGGCGCCGCACGCCGGCTTGATCAAGGCGCGCACCCTGGGGCGATAAGTACACCACCCGGGCCGGTTCGACTGCATCCGCAGCCGCCGCGCCGATGGCTGCCGCCAGCGGCTCGAACTTCATCACCATGCCCGGACCGCCGCCGTAAGGACGATCATCCACCGTGCGGTAACGATCGGTGGCATAGTCCCGCGGATTCCACAGCTCGACGCTGACTTGTCCCCGCTCGATGGCTCTGCCCGTCACGCCGCCCGCGGTTAGCGCGGCGAACATTTCGGGAAACAGCGTAATCACATCAAACCGCATACGATTCCGCCGCTCGGAACGATAGGCCAGGCCGCACAACTGACGCCGGCTCGCTCCTACACACTAAAATTCCGGATCCCAGTCGACCGTCATCCGACCGGCCGCCAAATCCACGTCTTTCACGACTTGTCCGTAGATGAACGGCACCAGCCGTTCTCTGTCGCCGCGAATCACCAGCACATCGTTGGCGCCCGTTTCGAGCATTCGCTCGATGACGCCAAGTTCCACGCCATCGGCTGTCGCCACGCGCAGGCCGATCAAATCGGCCCAGTAGTATTCGCCGGGCCCGGGCGCGGGCAGCATCGACCTATCGACGACGATTTCCGCACCCACCCATTCAAGCGCTTCTTCGCGGACGTTGAATCCGGACAGTTGCGCAACAATTACTTTGTCTCCCACTCGCGCATCAATGACATCACAGCGCATCGAGCGATCAGCGTGACGCACGTACCACGGATGGTAGCTCAGCACGTTTTCGGCCGGGTCAGTGAATGAACGCACTTTCACCCAACCCTTAACCCCGTACACGCCGACAATCTGGCCGATGACAACCGGGTGTTCGACGGGCAAAGCCGGGTTAATCGGTGCCCGCCGCACCATCGCTACGCTTCGCGTGTTCAGGCTGCGGTTTTTTCTTTAGCCGTCTTGAGCAAGAACGCGACACGATCGGAAGTTTGAGCGCCTTGCTTGACCCAGTAGTCGATGCGATCGAAATCGATGCGCAGACCTTCGGCGGATGCCGGAGCAACGGGGTTGTAAAACCCAACGCGCTCGATGAATCGACCATCGCGCGAGCTGCGGGAGTCGGTGACCACAATATTGTAAAACGGACGCCGTTTAGCGCCGCTGCGGGACAACCGTATCGTTACCATTTCGTGTGAACCTCTATGCCTGCGAATCGTCGTTGTTAACGTGCCGGGATGCCGTTTCAGTATGCCCCGGAAAAATGGGCGCATTTTACGCAAAATCGCGCCGTTAGGCAAAACTATTCTGCGGCGAGGCCTTTAAGCGGAAAACTTAGGGGTTTTGACGGGAATCAGCCCAATTCGAATCGCGGTAGGAAACCGCTCCCACCGAGGGTGTGGGAGCGGATCATTCCGCGATAGGCCCTGCCGGACACTCGCCCCGCCTCAGAACTGCATTCCCGGCGGCAACTTGCCCTTCAGCGCCTTCATCATCTTGCCCAAACCGCCTTTGGACATCTTTTTCATCATTTTCTGCATTTGCTCAAATTGCTTGAGCAGGCGGTTGATATCCTGGATCTGGGTGCCCGAACCATTGGCAATCCGCCGTTTGCGCGACCCATTAATCACCTGGGGCGACCGGCGCTCGTGAGGTGTCATGGAGCTGATGATTGCCTCCAGGCGCAACAAATCCTTGTCGTTGACCTTGCTTTTCACATCCGCCGGCAGCTGGCCCACCCCGGGTAGTTTGTCCATCAAGCCCGTCAGGCCGCCCATTTTCTGCATTTGCTGCAACTGGGTGCGGAAATCTTCCAAATCGAAGGATTTGCCCTTTTTGAACTTGGTCGCCAGCTTTTCCGCCGCGTCCCGGTCCACATGGCGCTCGGCCTCTTCCACCAGGCTGAGCACGTCGCCCATGCCGAGGATTCGCGAGGCAAGGCGATCGGGGTAGAACGGCTCCAGCGCCGCTGTCTTCTCGCCCACACCCAGGAACTTGATCGGCTTCCCGGTGATATGGCGCACCGACAACGCGGCGCCGCCGCGGGCGTCGCCATCGGCCTTGGTCAGCACCACGCCGGTCAGCGCCACTGCCTCGTTGAATGCTTTGGCGGTTTTCGCCGCGTCTTGGCCCGTCATGCTGTCGACGACGAATAAGGTCTCGGTCGGGTTAATAGCCTCATGGACGCGCTTGATCTCATCCATCATTTCGTCGTCGATGTGCAGACGGCCGGCGGTATCGACAATCACCACATCGATCAGCTTGCGCCGGCCCTGTTCGACGGCGTTGCGCGCAATGGTTACGGGATCTTGCGACGGATCGCTGGGGAAGAAGTCGGCCTGGACCTCGCCCGCCAGCGTCTTCAACTGATCGATGGCCGCGGGACGATAGATGTCGCAACTGGCGACCAGAACGGATTTCTTGTGCCGCTCGCGCAGCAGCCGCGCCAGTTTCGCCACCGTAGTGGTTTTACCCGAACCCTGCAGCCCCGCCATCAAGATCACCGCGGGCGGCGTGACATTCAAGGCCAGCGTTTCATTGGCGTCGCCCATGACATGCACGAGTTCATCCCGCACGACTTTGATGAACGATTGCCCCGGCGTCAGGCTCTTGCTGACCTCGACACCCACCGCCCGCTCCTTGACCCGGTCGGTGAACTCCTTCACCACCGGCAAGGCGACGTCGGCTTCGAGCAACGCCATGCGCACATCGCGCAATGCGTCTTTGATGTTGTCCTCGGTGAGACGGGCAACGCCGCGCAGTTTGCGTATGGTTTGGTCGAGTCGCTGGCTAAGGCTTTCAAACATGACGGGATACTCTAAGAAATGCGTTTGGCGGGCATTATAGCTTAACGACGGGTGCGGCGGAGCGCCGCGCAAATGGAGCGAGAGCGGAAACTAGAGCGTGAAGCGGTCGCCGCCCTTCAAAGACTTCAAACCCCAATTTGGCAGCAGCTGGGTGCACTCCGCCATGATGTCCGTTTCGTCGCCGGGCTTGTTGTGGGTGACGAAGATTTGCGGCCGGGGGTTGAGTTTGAGCTTGACCAGATCCGCCGCCAACGTTTTTGAGCAATAGTGCTTGGCCTTGATGCTCAGCGCTTCTTCGGAATTGCTGAAGGCGGCCTCGACGAATAGCAAATCGAGCCTGCCGTGGCGGTTCAGTGCGTTCCAGAGTGTGTCGTTGGTCGACGTGTCGCCCGAGTACGCGAACGACTTACCGTTCGCCAGATTCTCGACTCGATAGCCCACCGCCGGAACGATGTGATTCACGGGAATCACCTCGAAACTGCGAGTGCCCAATTTGACGATGTCACCGGGCGTCAGCGTTTCGTAGGCCATGACCGGTTTCTCGAGCGTTGGCAGTTTGGCGAAGTCCGGCCAGATATGCCAGTTGAATATATGATCCTGCAAAGCTTTCAATGTCGGCGGCTGGGCGTGAATGACGATCGGCGACTCAATGCGCTCGAAGATGCTGTCCACCAGCAACGGCAGAAGCGTGATGTGATCAAGATGCGAGTGCGTTAGGAAAATGTGTCGAATCGCTGCCATTTCGTCCAGCGACAGGTCACCCACTCCGCTACCGGAGTCTATCAGGATGTCATCATCGATGAGCAGTGATGTGGTACGTCGATCAAGACCGATCCCCCCACTACATCCTAGTACACGAATTTCCATTCCGTCGTCTTCGCAAAATTACGGGCGATGCTAACAACATCGTCCAAACGCCACAAGTCTTAAATTTTTCTAACTTTTTTCCCCAATCGGACCGGCCCCCTTCAACCTGCCGGGCAGATGTGCCATCATTCATACATCGTTCAAAAACAGTAAAACATGAGCACATTCTGGATCTTCGGCGGCCTGGCCGCCGTTCTTTATTTTTGGGTTGCGTTCCGACTTGGCAAGCGATTGTCCCTTGGCGCGGCCGCCGCGGAGGGCAAGCGCCTACCCATCGCTGTGGGCATGGGCGCGATCACCCTGCATGGACTGTTGATATACATGACGTCGTTCACCTCCGGCGGCCTGAATTTCAGCTTTTTTAACGCGCTGTCGTTGCTTGCCTGGTTCATCGCGGCGCTATTGCTGGTTGCGGCCATGTATAGGCCAGTGGAAAACTTGGGCATCGCTCTGCTACCCCTTGCCGGCGTGGCGATTTTGCTGTCGATGTTTTTTCCCTCCGAAAGGGTCATCGTGCAGGAAGAGCGGCTAGGGCTGGAACTGCATATTCTCATTTCCGTGCTGGCATTTAGTCTTCTCAACATCGCAGCGATTCAAGCTGTTCTGCTGGCCATTCAAAATCGTCAGCTGCGCAACAAACGTCCCGGCGGTTTTATCCGCGGGCTGCCGCCGCTGGAAGTCATGGAGCGTTTGCTGTTTCAGATCATCGGCCTGGGTTTCATGTTGGAAACCTTGTCCCTGATCACCGGGTTCGCCTTTTTGGAAGACATGTTCGCCCAGCACATGGTGCACAAGACGGTCTTCGCCGTAACGGCGTGGCTGGTGTTCGCCACGCTGCTCATCGGCCGGCTGCGCTTCGGTTGGCGCGGCCGCACCGCCATCCGCTGGACCTTGGGTGGTTTCGCCGCCTTGTTGCTGGCCTATTTGGGCAGCAAAATGGTGCTCGAACTGGTGTTGTCGAGTCCTTAGTATGCCCCGCGCCCGCTTTGCACGCCTAACAATTTCCCGTCGTTCGAGGCCGCAATAACGCCGCCATGGATGAAATTCCCTTAAGCGTTTTATTTACTACCCTGTTCATCTTAATCGCGTTCTCGGCGTTTTTCTCGTCGTCGGAAACCGCGATGATGAGTTTGAACCGCTATCGCCTCAAACATCTGACCAAGGCGAAACATCCCGGCGCGGTGCGCGCAAGTGCGTTGCTGGACCGACCGGATCGATTGATCGGATTGATTCTGCTGGGCAACAACTTCGTCAACATTCTTGCATCGGCCGTTGCGACAGTAATTGGGCTACGTTTGTACGGCGAAGCAGGGATTGCCATCGCGACGGGGATTCTTACCCTAATCATTTTGATTTTCGGTGAAGTTACGCCCAAAACCCTCGCTGCGTTGCACCCGGAACGCATCGCATATCCTTCAGCATTTATATACACGCCGCTTCTGAAAATTTTTTATCCTCTCGTGTGGGCAATCAGCGGTATGGCCAATGGTCTGATCCGCGCACTCGGCGTGCGCAGCGAAGGCACCGCCATGCAGCAACTTTCGCGGGACGAGCTGCGCACAGTGCTGAACGAAGCAGGCGCCCTCATATCCAGTAGCCATCAACAGATGCTGTTGGGCATTCTCGATCTCGAAAGAGCGACGGTGGAGGACATCATGGTTCCCCGACAGGATATCGTCGGCCTTGACCTGGGGGAGGACTGGGAAACGATCCGCACAACCATTGCCAACACTCAGCATACTCGATTGCCTGTTTATCGCGACGACGTCAACAACATCGTGGGCATTCTGCATCTACGCAACATCGCTCATTTGATTTCAACCGGCGAACTGAACCGCGAGAGCCTGGAAAAGGCGACACGGGAGCCCTACTACGTTCCCGAGGGCACCCCGCTGCACAGCCAGTTGTTGAGTTTCCAAAAAGAAAAGCGTCGGATCGGCCTAGTGGTGGATGAGTACGGCGAAGTCAACGGTCTGGTCACGCTGGAAGACATTCTGGAGGAAATAGTCGGCGAGTTTACGACTGACGCCGCCTCCGCTATCGCAGATGTGCATCCGCAAAAGGACGGCACTTTCCTAGTATCCGGATCGGCCGCTTTGCGGGACTTGAACCGCGCCATGCACTGGAAGCTTCCCATCAAGGGCCCGAAAACGCTGAACGGTTTAATTCTCGAGCACTTGGAAGCCATCCCCGAGCCGGGAACCTCGCTGTTGATCGCCGGCTATCCGATCGAAATCATGCAGACGGCGGAAAACGCGGTCAAAATGGCCCGGATTCAACCGCGGCTGAAAGACTGGGACAAGCGGACAAAGCGGTGATGATTTGGCAGCCGTCCCGGGCTTTCTGCTGTGGGAGCGATCATTCCGCGATTGACTCGACAATAAAAATGGCTCGAGCGAAGCATCGCGGTAAGAAACCGCTCCCACAGAAATTCGCACTCGTCTTGGCTGCATCTTCGTGGGAGCGGTTTCCTACCGCGATGGTTTGCCGAGTAGATCGCGGAATGATCCGCTCCCACGGCAATTCGCGACCGTAACGGCGATCTCAATCGCTCGTCACAACGGTGTTGCCACTGGACTCGCTGCATCGATATTGATTGCGCCCGAACGACTTGGCCTCGTAAAGCGCCTTGTCCGCCAGATCGACGAGATCCTCGGGCGTATCGCCTGTCACAGGCAGCATGCCGGCCACGCCGATGCTCACGGTGACGTGATCGGCCGTCTTGGAGTAGGCATGGGGAACGTGGATGGTTTCGATGGCGCCGCACAAGGAATCGGCGATCATCGCCCCGCCGTCGATGCCGGTATCGGGAAGAATAACCGCGAATTCCTCGCCGCCGTAGCGCGCCACGATGTCGCTTGGACGCTTGAGGCTCGCTCCTAGGGCGAAGGCGACCCGCCGCAGGCACTCATCGCCGCCTTGGTGCCCATAGTTGTCATTGTATTCCTTGAAATGATCGATATCGATCAACAACAGCCCAAGCTGTTTGCGCTCGCGAATGGCGCGCAACCATTCCTTGTTGAGAAAGTCATCGAAGCCGCGGCGGTTCAGCACGCCGGTAAGCCCGTCGCGACACGAGAGCGCCTCCAACTCGGAATTCTTGCGCTCCAACTCGAGCTTCATACGGCGCAACGCGCGATACGCGTCGTCACGCTGTTGCTGCACCAGATAGCCGCGGGTATGGGCCCGTATACGCGCAACCAGCTCGATCTTGTCGGGAAACTTGACCAGGTAGTCGTTGGCGCCGATGGCAAACGCTTCGCTTTTGACTTTGGGTTCTTCCTTCGTGGACAACACCACGATGGGGACGTTGCGGGTTTGCGGATGGGAGCGCAACAGGCTCAATAACATCAGTCCGCTCATTCCCGGCATCACCAAATCTTGCAGAATAGTCGTCGGCTTGATGCGGGCTGCTTCCTCCACGGCGCGGGCCGGATCGGAACAATAGAACACTTCCATGTCGTCAATGTCAGCAACCATCCGGCGGAATGCTTCGGCCACGATGAGCTGATCGTCGACCAAGAGCACCCGCGACCGCATCTCGAACTGATCGTCGGTGAGGGCTTTCGTCTCGTAAAAATCCGTCAATGGCATACGGACTCCTTACTCCTCAACGGGCTCGCATTGCATTTGCGCCCATGCACTGATCTCCGCCCCCAATTCGGAAAGCGGCACCATCTTCGACGCGGCGCCCAATTGCATGGCCGCTTTGGGCATTCCGAACACCGCGCAACTGGCCTGATCCTGAGCCAAGGTCATATGACCTGCATTTTTGAGTGCGAGCAAACCTTCCGCACCATCATACCCCATGCCCGTAAGAAGGATACCCAGGACAGGGTGTTGCCAATTGCACGCCACTGAGCTGAAAAACACGTCCACCGACGGTCGATAAACGTTGTTGAGCGGCCATGGTGTATACCTAAGCGAATGTTTTTCATCGCAAATAATGTGATCGTTTGTCGCCGCAACAAGAACGGTACCGAGCGCCGGCTGATCACCTTCTTTAGCGGTCGCGACGCGCAATTCTGTACGTTGGCCAAGCCATTCGGCCAGCGCCGGCGCGAATTGCGCATCCACATGCTGAACGACCACGAACGCCGCCCCCGGCTCCCGCGGCAGCGCGGCCAACAGGTCCGCCAGCGCCTGAGGCCCCCCCGAGGAAGCGCCAATGACGACCAGCGGCGGCAAGGGGCCAGGGTGCAGATAGTCGGCTGGCGCATCGCGCAGCGTCGGCAGGGTGACGGACTGATAGCGCGACAACCGCCTGATCGTGTCGATCTTGCCCAACAGGTCGCGGACCAGCATGCTCGCTTGCGCGTCGCCGCAAACGGGCGTGTTGATGGCGTCGAGCGCGCCCGCACCCATCGCCTCGAACGCCGCGCCGGCGTGTTGGTCAATGTCGCCGGTCACGATCAAAATGGGGCACGGTTTGCGGCGCATGATTTCCTGAGTGGCTTCGACGCCGCCCATTTTCGGCATGAACAGATCCATCAAGATCAGTTCCGGCGAATCGGCGATGGCTTTGGCCACGGCTTCTTCCCCGTCGCGGGCGATCCAGGCAATCTCGTGCTCACCGCTACTGGCGAGGGCGCGGCGCAGACACTCGACGGCCAGCAACATGTCGTTGACGATCGCAATTCTCATGATTTCCCCGCCAAGACCTTCGCCACCACGTCGAGAAAACTGTCGTCATGAAAATGCGTCTTGCCGAGAAACGCCGCCGCGCCGGACTGCATTGCCATCGCCCGCTCGCTGCGCCGCTCCTTCGCCGATACGACCAATACCGGAATGTCCCGCAACGAAAAATCCTGCTTGATCATTTGAGTCAACTGGTAACCATTGAGCCGCGGCATGTCGATGTCCGTGATGACCAAATCGTAGATTTGGGTTCGCGCCGCGTTCCAACCATCCATGCCATCCACGGCCACGTCGACCTCGAATCCCGCGGCGGTGAGCAACTTGCGCTCCAACTCCCGTACCGTTATCGAATCATCCACGACGAGCACTCTTTTCTTATGCTCCTCCTCGATGATCGCACCGGTCTTTAGCTGCGCTTCGTCCCGCGCCAGCGCACGGCGGCCGGAGCGCAACAAGTCATCCACGTCCAAGATCAGCGCCGGCGTGCCATCCTCCAGCAGTGCCGCCGCAGCCACGTCGGCGATCTTGCCAATCTGCCGCGGCAATACGTGGACAGACAGTTCGCTTTCCGCCACAAAGCGGCCGACCACGAATCCAACCGAACCGTCCCGATCGCCTAGCACCAACACCGAAACGACACGGGTGCGCTCGTCCCGCTTGCCCAGCTCCAATACGCGCGCCGCGGAGACCAACGGCACTTCCGCATCGCCGATCCTCACCAGCCGCTTGCCCTCCCGGCTGATCAGCTCGTGCACGGGGAGCCGAACGATCGATTGGATGCGGGCCAGGGGAACGGCATAAGTTTCGTCGGCGATCGTTAGCAGCAACGCCGGCAGCACTGAGAGCGTCAACGGCAAACGCAACGCAAACTGGGTGCCGCCGCCGGCGCGGGATGTAGCTTCCACGCTGCCGCGCAACTCAACGAGTGCGTCCCGGACAACATCCAAACCGACACCCCGACCGGACAGCGCGCTGACTTTGTCCCGCGTCGAAAACCCCGGCATGAACAAAAACTCCGTCAGCTCGACCTCGGTCAACGAAGCGGCAACGGTTTTCTTCAACAACCGCCTTTTGACGATACGCTCCCGAATGGCATCATAGTCCAGACCGCGACCGTCGTCCGCGATTGTGATGTACAACATTCCGCCTTTGTGGAACGCCCGCAGCTCGATATTCCCCGCTTCGGTTTTTCCCGCCGCCTGGCGCTCGGCAACGGTTTCGATCCCATGATCGAGCGCGTTGTTGATCAAGTGGGTCAACGGCGCCTCGATCTTATCCAGCACATCGCGGTCGACAAGGGTTTCCATTCCCTCGACAGTCAACTCGACGGACTTTCCCAAGGTTCGCGCCAAATCCCGCACCAAGCGGGGCAGCCCGGAAACGATGTCGCGGAACGGCCGCATGCGCGAGGCAATTACCTCGGACTGCAGCCGGCTGGACAGACTCTCCAGCCGCACATCGAATTGCTCCACGGCGGTGACTCGCTCATCCACCATATCCCGACACACGATCAACTGCTGCACCAGCTCGGTCACCCGCGCAAACACTTTCTCGTCCGCGTTCGCCATCTGCAGAACATCCTTCAACTCCTGCGCCAGATTGTGCGCCGCCGCCTGTTCACGCTTGAGCTTGCGCAAGTCTTCGGCATACGGTCGGACCCAGCGCGCCTGAATCAAGGCCTCGCCCGCCAGCGCCATCAAGCGGTCCAACTGACGCGCGGCCACGCGAAGCGTGCGATCATCCTTTGCCTTGAACGCTTCGGCTTGATCGAACATCGGAGCGGTGAACGTCGGCTCCGACTCTTCGGGCGATTGTTTGTGTCGCGCGACACTATGATCATTCAAGTCGCCCATAACGCTGTCATAGGCGTCTTGGTGACCCGCTAACCACGCTTGCTCGTCGGTGCTTTTGGCCAGGCGTCCCATGAGATCAACCGCCCGCAGCATAAGGTCCACTTCTTCGGCGGCAACCCCTTTGCCCTGGTGCTGCATGGCGGTTAAACCGTCCTCCAGGGAGTGAGCGATCGCCGCGATGCTTTGCATGTTGACCAGCCGCGCCGCGCCCTTGATCGAATGGGCGGCCCGCATCATGGACGTCCACCGCTCCGTCGACCCGCCCTCCTTCTCGATGGCCAACAAGTTCTCGGTCAAGACCGCCGCTTGCTGCTCCAGCTCCAGCTTGAACAGGTCCGCCATCGGCATGGCTGAAAGATCGCTGTCGCCGGTCGCTCTCACGTCAGTCTCAGCTCCGTCAACGATTTGATAAGAGCCGCGTCATCCAGGCACGCAACCTGCGTATTGCGCCACGGCAGCACGCCGGCCAGGAACTCCCGCCGTAGGCCGCCATGGTACATGGACACTCCGGCATAGTTCTCCTTGGGCACGCGCACGACACCATGGACTTCCGAGACGGGAAAGGCCCAGCGATTGTCATCCCGCTCAACGACGATGTCCCGCGGAAACGCGCCCGACATCCGACGAGTGAAATCGGCGGGACTCTCGCTGACCAGATGCCCAAGCGATATGCACACCACCAATTCGCCCCGCACGCTAACCAGACCAAGCACGGCTTGGTTGCGATTGTGGGGCAAAGAGTGAACGGTGCGCGGCTCCACAATGTTTTCGAACAAGCTGGTCGACAAACCGAGCCAGTGACGATCGAGGCGAAAAATGACCATGGACTGCATCGCACCGGAACTGCGCACCGTCGGCTGGGCGAGGAACGTCTTCCAGTCATCGAGATAGCCCGGCGGCGGAGCACGCTCGAGCAGCGCCCGGCCTGCTGCTGCGTAAACATCGCAATTGAGACAATGGTGAACGTCCTTCAAACGCCCGCAAGTCGGTCCGTCCTCGCCCCACGTACCAATGCGGTTCCAGCAATCGTCGATGCGGGTTTCCTTGTCAGTCACCGCCGGCCTCCTGTTCATCTTGCCGGCCCTTGAGGTTCCCCGCGGTCGCCTTAAGCTGTCGCGCCTCGGCGGTTTCGCCCAAAGCTTCGAGGGTGGCCGCGAGGTGAAACATGACGTCGCTCTGATGCGGATCGACTTCGAGCGCGCGTCGGTAAAGCAGACAGGCCTTTTCATGGCGCCCGCTCGCTTCGTTCACGACACCGCACAAATAGAGGACACGGGCGTCGTCGGAGGCATGATCCAACAGGATGTCACACTGTTCCACGGCCGTGCTGAGGTTGCCCGAATCGGCAAGTCTCTTGAGGTCGAGAAACACTTTCTGCTGTGCGCTGATAGCGCCATCCGCCGCGGCTACCCGCGGACGCGGACGCGCCGACTTTCCGACCGCGCCCCGCTTCTTTGCGCCTTTTACAGCGCCCTTGACCATCGTTTCGCGCAATGGCCCGCCACCGCGCGCGGGCAAAACACTCCCCTTGCGCGCGTTAAAGGCGAATGCACCGGCAACACCACAGGGCTCGAACAAATCGAGCACGCCTGCACCGGCCTCCGCATGGCCGAGAAAAAGCACGCCGTCGGGGACGAGTCTATCGCGCAGGATGTTGAGCGCCCGAACCTGGCTCTCAGGGCTGAAGTAGATCAACAGATTGCGGCAAAAAATCGCGTCGAAGCGCCGGCCATTCAAAACATTCTCCAACGAAAACAAGTTACCTTCGGCGAACCGGATGCGCTCCTTCACTCGCGCGCGGACCTCGAGCGCGTCGCCGGACGGCGCGGGCAGAAAAAAATCGGCGTAATCATCCCGCTTCACGCCGCGGAACGAGTGGCTGCCGAAAACGCCTTCCCGCGCGCGCTCGACCAGCCGACTGTTGAGGTCGATCGCATCCACGTCAAATGCACTGTCGGGGATCCCCGCTTTCAACAGCGTGATGGCGATGGAATACGCCTCCTCGCCGCCCGCGCACGGAATACTCAGCAGATGAAGATGATCCTGCGGACGCTGCCGGTGGCGGTCCGTGGCCCAGCGGTTTAGAAACGAAAACGGCGCTTCGTCGCGAAAAAACCAACTTTCCGCCACGGTCACGGCATCGAACAATCGCTGTCTCTGCTCTTCCGAGCCGACCAGCGCGTCGATGTAGTCGCCACTGTCGAAAAAACCCGCGGCGTGCATCAGCGCGCGCACTTTGTGCAATGCGCGCTCCCGCCCGATGGTGTCGAGAGACAACCCAAACTCGTCGTGCAAATACTTTTCCAGTCTATCCATGATGTCAGCCGGCCGTGTAGCCGCAGTGCGCGAGCGCGGCGTTTACGTCGAAATAGAACAACCCTCCGGCCGGGGTGTCCTGGCGCAGCGCATTGAAAGACTGGCGCAACAGCGTAGACTCGTCCACCCGCGTCGCCTCGGTGACACCGCACGCCATGAGGCCGGCCGCCGCGCCGCCCGAGCCCAGCGATTGCGGAACAATGATAATGCGCCGGCTCAAGCTCGCGCTTGATGGCCGGCCGGCGAATACCTGCTCTAAATCGTAAACCGGCAAACAGGCGCCGCGCCGCACCAAGCCGCCGCAGGAATTGGGATAGCGAGCAAGCGCCTCTTCCAGTGGCACGGCGGGAACCACTTCGACGACCCAGCGGGCATCGACTCCGCATCGCTGCGCGCCAACCGTGAACAGCAGCGCCAGCATAGAAAACGCTAGCTGCTTGCGCCGGCGCCGGCGTTCGCACCGACGTTGGCGACTTTAAACTTGGAAACCCCGACCTGTAAGCGGTGCGCGGCTTCATTCAGACTCTCGATCGCCGAATTGGAATGACGCAACGACTCGACCGTCTGATGGGCGGACTCGTTGAGCTGATTGATCGCTTGCTTGATCTGCTCGGCACCTTGGCTCTGGAAATGCATGCCTTCACGTGCCCGCTCGAATCGCGGTGTCAACGCCTGAACTTGCTCGATGATCTGCGCCAGCTGGGTGCTGACCTGGTCCACTTCTTCCACGCCATGACGCAGTTCGTCGGAGAATCGCTCCACGCCGAGCACGCTGGCCGACACGGCCGTCTGCATCTTATTAATAAGCTGCTCGATGTCCCACGACGCGACCGCCGTTTGGTCGGCCAGGCGGCGAATTTCGGTGGCGACGACGCCGAAACCCAATCCGTGCTCGCCCGCTTTCTCCGCTTCGATGGCGGCGTTGAGCGACAATAGGTTGGTTTGATCGGCGACCTTGGTGATCGTTGTGACAACGGTGTTGATGTTAGCCGCCTTCTCTCGCAGCGTTTCGAGTTTCTGCACGATCGCGGTAGAGGCGTCCACCACTTGGTGCATGGTGCCCTCCATTTGCCCCAACTCGGCTTGACCGCTGGTCGCAAACGAGGCCGTTTCTTCCGCCACCGTCGCCACCTCGTTCATCGTGTTGAGCAGATTCTTTGCGGTAGCCGAAATTTCCGCCGACGTCGCCACGATCTCATTCACTGTCGCCGCCTGCTGCTGCATGGTCGCCATTTGTTGTTTGGCCGTCGCGGCGATCTCCGTGGCGGAGGATGAAACCTGAATGCCGGAGCGCTGAACCTGAGCGACGAGAAAATTCAGATTGTCGATCATGGCTTGGACGCCTGCCGCCAACCGCCCCAGCGCATCCTCGCCCTTGACGTCGATTTTGCCGGTCAAGTCACCGTTAGCCGCGCGAGTCACCACCGCCAGCATACGATCGACCTTGCGCTGCAAGTCCTCCACCGTATCGTGTTTCTCCTTCAGCAACAGGCGCAGATTGTTGATCATGATCTGAATAACCTGAGCCAGCTCGCCAATGGCATCGTCGCCGCTGAACCTGACCTGGCCGGAAAGATCGCCGCGGGCCGCCCTGCTCACCACATCGAGCAAGATGTCCACTTTGTTGCGCAGATCCTGCGCCGCCTTGTGTTCGCGCGCGGCGCTCTCGGTGAGTTTTTCGGCCATGTCGTTGAAGGCGATTCCGAGGCGGCCGATTTCATCCGCGCTGGCGATGGTCGCCCGAGCCGAATGGTCACCCTCGGCGCGGCGGTTCACCACATCCATCAAACTCAACAGCGGACTTCTGATCCAGACCCGCAACAGAATGTTGACCATTATCAACCCTATGGTCAGCAAACCGATGTTAGTGAGCGCCTCCCGCGTGAGCTGCGCCTTCGCTTGACGATCCAGATCCTCCAAGGAATAGGACACGCGGATCGCGCCGTTGATGGATCCGCTCGGAACCTCGTGGCACTGCAGACAATTTACGCCCCGCGTATCTTCGGTGGCCAGAAACGGCGTAAGTACGGTGACCATGCGCCCCGTCGGCGTGCCTTCGACATGGACGATCTCCTCGCCCGCGAGCGCGCGCTGATCCAGGTCATCTACCGCTTGTTCCTCCGGATAACCGGGACCGAACTGATTCTTGACCGGCGTTCCGCGGATGACGCGAGCGCCCTTGATACCCGAGCGGCGAAGAATTTTATTGCGCAACACCGTGCGCTGATCCATGGTGCCCGTCAGCATCATGGTATTGAGACTATCGAAATAAAACGTGGTGATGTCTTTGGTGTTCTGCACCGCCACATTCAGCGCCTGCTCGCGTTCCCGCGATGCGGTATCCAAAATAACCGTGAGTATCACGGCCATGAAGGTGAGTGCGATAACGAGATTGATTTTCAGATGGACCGAAAGGCGGTTCAACCGGCTGAAGACGTTTTCGACAGCTTGCATGATGCTCCTATTCTCGGAAGCTCACCCGGGAGATCCGGTCAATGTCCGATGCACATCCATCGTGACTCAGTTTAACGTAATGGAAAAACCTCAGCTTAAAAGCGGACGCGGTTGACCTTTCTTTAAGCAATTGTTCGATTGGAGCGCGCGAATCGCACGGTGGAGATAAATATCTACTAATGCCGAGGGGATATTTTCGACGGCGCGACAGGCCCCCGGCGAAGCGACAGTCGCGCGGCCAACTCCCGCTCAGGCGGAGTCGTCCTCCGAACAAACCGCGAACTGCTCGAAGTCTCTGGCCTCATTCCAGTAGTCGATGAACAACCAGCGCTCATGCTCCACGCACCGACCCGATTTGGCCGCCCGAATCAGTTCGACGATATGCACGTCGGCGTCGCTGAACTCTTCCCACGTTTCGCCCATGGTCACCCCTTAAAGCGTCTTCGATACTAAATAGATCGTCAAATTCCGGGACGAACTTTAAAAACATCCAGTATTCGCTACCACTTAGACAGAATCGGAGACGAGCGGCAAGACTGAGTTCCGGCTAGGGAAACAGGGGATCGAGCGAGCACTTTCGCGGGCAATTGCGTAAGGCAAAAAACTGGATACAAAAAATACGGTGGATCAGGAAGTGCGGGAAAGTCGGGCGCGGGCCGCGAAGGCCTCGTCACGCGTGAAACAGCAATCGAGCCATTCCCGCAGGAAACAGTTCACTTGGCGCTTCTCGAAGCGGCCGAACATGGTCTCGTTGGGTTGGGAATAGCGGGCTTCAAACCGGCCGTGCTCCTGGCAACCGATGACCTCGGCCACGCGGGCATCATGACACACCCGCACCTTCATGACGGGCTCGGCCACCAGCGCTTGCTTCTGGGCGTACTCACCCCGCAGCAGCAACATGGTCGTATAACGGGTGCGTTCGATGACTTCGATGCGCAATGACACATCGGGCGTCATCTCCAACAACCGCGGTCGTTCCAAATCACGCAGATCAGGAACAAGGCAAACCAACCTGTCGTAGTTGCCTTCGTATAAGTCGATCGTTTGACCGACCGAAAATTTGCGTGTCTTTTCTAGAATCACAAATCACCCAACAAGCGCCAATGGCGCGACCTGTCTCGTGTAGGTTATCGACCGAAAAAACAGCCCCATTACCTTCACACCATCTTGGTGTTCCGATGTCCATTAAACAGCGAATGAAACCGGAATGACATTCTTGACAACCCCCCGGCACTGTGCTGGGCTGAACGGGCGTTTCAGGCACGAAATCACCGTCAGTGACGGAGGTGAAATGTGCGGGGCTTTCTGCTAGATTCGTGAAGTTTCGCCAACGGGATCACAATGAGCCAAGAACTCAAGAACGCGCGTCGTGATTGGATGATCGTTATCGCCGCGGCGCTGGGCGCCGCGCTCTGTCTTTATCAATGGGTCGCGCTTTACTCTCTGCGAACGGCCGGCACCGCGCCGGGGTGCTCGGTCAATGACGCCGTCGACTGCGCGGTGGTATGGAATGCGCCGCTGTCGCTCCAAGTGCAGCAACTCACCGGTCTGCCTTTTCCGGCGTGGGGGTTGGCCTGGTGTTTCGTCATCATCGGGCTGACGCTTCCCCGCATCATTCGTCCTTCTGGCCGGCACGGCAACCGCACTCTGGCGCTGCGCATCCTGGCCAGCGCGGCGGCAGCAATCTGCGTCGGCTTGCTTGTATACACGCTAATGATCAAGGTGCTGTGCCCGACCTGTTTGATGTTTTATGTCGTTGTCGCCGTGGTGACTTATTTCGCCTGGTCGCGCGGCGATGCATCGCCGCGCGACCCATTGTTAGCGCTGCTGCAAACGGCCGGCTGGATGGCCGGCGCCGTTGTTCTATTGATTTATCCCGGCATGCAGACGCCGCTCAGTCTCGCGACGCAGACGTTGCCGCCGGTGGCCAGCGCCGCGCCGGCGGCATCAGCGCAACCACCCACAGCGGGGCCCACGGATCCGTTGACGCGTCTCTTTTCGAGCCTGAACGCCGAAGTCAAACAGCTGCTGAGCAATGCGTTGGCCGAGTATCGGGCGGCGCCGATGCAGCCGCGCGCGACGGACCCGCGGCGAGTGACTTTCGGTGACCCGAACAGCCCGGTCCACATCGTGGAGTGGATTGATCTGATGTGCCCGCACTGCCGCGAGCTGCACAGCGCATTGGATGAGATCATGTCTCTCGCACCCGTCGGCTGGAGTCTCGAAACGAGATTTTACCCGTTGGACGGCGTCTGCAATGCGGGCATCCAACGCCGGACACCCGATGGCACGCGCTGTCTTGCGGCGAAAATGCTGGTTTGCCTCGGCGATGCCGATCGGGCCGCGGAACTGCGCCTGCGCAGCGACTTCTTCGCCAGCCAATCCAAGCTCAACCCGAACCTGTTATGGGAGCTGGCAGCAAAACAATCGACCGACATCAATGCGCTGCGCGGCTGCGTCGATAGCGCGGATACCGCGAACCGGATTGCCGAAGATATCGCCTACGCCAATGGTCACGGCATTCAGGGCACGCCCTTCACGGTGATCAACGGCCGTGCCGCGCCCGCCGTTCCCGCAGTGCTTTACACGTTGATTCTGACCGGTGGAACGCTCGACCACCCCGCTCTGCAAATGCTCCCGCCACCGCAACCGATGCAACAATGATCGGAGCGACGTTTGGCACGATTCGGCCCATCGCCGCCACCCCATGACTTGGGCGCGACGGCCGATTCTCGCCGGACTGGCTTTTCTCGGTGGAATGGTTGCCCTCATCGTTTGGCTCCGTGTCAGCTATGACATCGCGGAAGCCGGATCCTCGCTGCCGTCATTCTGGCGGGACGAACCGTCATTCAGTGTGGCGCGTCGAGCGCTCGCGGCCGCGACCGACGGACGGTTTGTTTACATCCTCGGCGGGGTGAACGACCGCAACGAGTACGTGGCACCCGTCGAATACAGCCGCATCGGGCCCGACGGTCGCCTGTCGACCTGGCAAGTCGCCGGACAACTCCCCGAACCGCGCTTTTATCTTGGCGCGGCTATCGTCAATGGCCGTCTTTATGCCATTGGCGGCGGAACGGGCCCGCTCGGCGACGACAATTTCCCGAGCGCCTCCGCGCACTCCGCCGCCATCGCCGCCGACGGCGAACTGGGACCATGGCGAAACGAAGCGTATCTCTCCACCCCTCGACGCGGACTGCAGGTGGTCACGTGGAACAATCGGATCTATGCGGTCGGCGGGTACAACGGCACCTTTCTGCGTTCCGTCGAGAAGGCGCTGATGGATCGCGACGGCCGAATCGTCGAATGGCAACTCGCCGCAGAGCAGGCGCAATTGGAGCGCTACATGCACGCCGCAACGGTCGCCCACGGTCGAATCTACGTCCTCACCGGGCACGTCGAAGGCCGGGCGGGCATGGGCTACGCCAGCGTCGAATCCGCCCCGTTGGATCCGACGGGCGCCGTTGGTCCTTGGCGCCGCGAACACTCTGAGGTTGGCGGACCGCGATTTCTCGCCGCCGCCGCATCGCGCGGCAATATTCTCTACCTCATCGGCGGCCATGACGGCACCCATCGCTTATCAAGCGTGGAAGCCGCGGTTGCAGGCCGTGACGGCGCGCCGGGGCCATGGCGGAACATCGCCGAACTGCAAATGCCTCGCTCGGCTGCCGCAACGGCAGCGACGACCAATGCGCTGTTTGTGCTGGGCGGAGGCGGTCCGGACGGCGGGCTAAATACCGTGGAATCATTAGTTATAAATTAATCGGACGAAACCGAAAGTGAGAACCCGTTCTCACTCTTGGGCCTCCTTTCTCAAGCACGCCCCCGCCGCGCCGTTACCGAAACGTGAGCCGGCGTCCTAAGCCGGTCCATCGGGTCACAACAAATCACAACGAGGACAACGGGTAACGGCTATGCAGAACCGACGCAAGATCCTTAAGGTAAAGAATAAATTCCAAGACCGAATGATCCTTGAAGTGATCCTGACCACGTTCATTTTCATCAACGTGCTCGTGATCGCCAGCTTCTTCGCCATCGAAAGCATTCACGACTTCTTTCGACTGAAAATGACTCTCGCGGTGGCGCTCGCAACCGGCGAAGTGGGCGGACTCGCGATCATCTACTATTACAGCCTTAAGTCGTCCCACCGCATCGCCGGCCCGGTTTATATGCTCGAACGACGCATGGACGAATTGGCCAACGGCAATCTGACAGCCAGTGTGCATCTGCGCAAGGGCGACTACTTTCACGAAACCGGAGACGTATTCAACCGCTGCGCGGCGAGCCTTAAAAGAAAAGTGTCCGACGTTCGCGCCACTGCGGACGCGTTGAGCAAGGTAGACGGCCTGAACAGCGAGTCGAAGGAGTTGGTCAACACGCTGCTCGCCCAACTCGACAGCTTTCAGCTCACTGCCCGCCGCGAGTCTCCCAAGACTCAATCGGTGGAAGTCGAAGACGCCGCAACCGTCACACCGAACTAGATCGACGTATTAGTTGGTTGTTTCCGGCGTCCACGTCGCGAGCACCGCGCGCAGCGTATCGAGTGTCACCGGTTTCGCGACAAAGTCATTCATACCCGCCGTTAAACATTTTTCCTTATCCTCCTGCCGCACATTCGCCGTCATGGCGATGATCGGCGTGGGCGCCAACGCGCCCTTGGCCGTGCCATCCGCGGCTTGCTCTAAATTGCGGATGCGCCGCGTCGTCTCGAAACCGTCCATCTCGGGCATCAGGCAATCCATGAGTATGATGTCATAACGGGTTTTCTTCACCGCATCCAGCGCGCTCACACCGTCGGGCGCCACGTCGGCCCGCGCGCCAAGTTTGCTCAACATCTTTGCCGCGACCTTCTGATTCACGGGATTGTCATCGACAACCAGCACGCGCGCTTTGAAAGAAGCGGCTTGTTCGGCGAGACTGTGACGGGTGATCAACTGTGTTTCACCGGGCGCGGCGGCAAGCGCGGCGGTCAAGCACCCCTCGAGCATCTGATGGTCGACGGGTTCGGTGATATACGCGGCCACGCCCGCCTCGCGCGCATCCCGACCAAAGCCGCGAAAACCGCTCAAGGCCAGCAGAACCACGCGAAGCTCCGCCATCGGAATGCTGGCATACAACGACCTGACAAAATCCAAGCCTTCACCCGCCAGGCCGGCGCTGTTCACCAACACAAATTTAAACGGACGGCCGTGCCGTTTCGCATCGCGCAAAATGCTCACCGCTTTTGACTCGTCCGCGCACTTTTCGAACGACACCCCAAGCCCCATCAAGCGCTGCTCCAACCAAGACACCTTGGCGCTGGCATCGCTCACGATGAGGGCGCGCAACCCCGCCAGATCGACGCGTGCCGCCTGGGAACTCGCCGTACCGTGATATTTACCTTGGGACACCCAAAACCAAAAATGACTGCCTTCACCCAATCGGCTCTCCACGCCGATCGCGCCGTTCATCAGTTCAACCAGCTGCTTGCATATGGCAAGACCGAGCCCAGTGCCGCCAAATCGCCGCGTTGTGGAACCGTCTGCCTGGGTAAAGGATTCAAAGATTTTTTTCTGCGCCTGCTCCGCGATGCCGACCCCGGTATCCCGCACGTCCACGCGCAGCCTGAAGTCCCCATCGACCTCGCCGTCGATTTGCACGTGGACCAATACTTCGCCTTTCTCGGTGAATTTCAGGGCATTGCCCACGAGATTGGTGACGATCTGGCGTAGTCTTCCGGGATCGCCAATAAGCATCGGGGGGACATCGGGGGCAACCAGCGAAACAATATCGACGCCCTTCTTCCGCGACGGCTCCTCGTACAAATGGACCACGTCATACACCAATTGCCTCACGTCGTAGCCGATATGCTCGAGTTCCAACCGTCCCGACTCGACTTTCGAAAAATCCAGAATGTCGTTGATCAACGCCAACAACAGCTCGCCGGATTTGAACGCCGTCAGCGCGAAGTCTTGCTGCTCGGAATCGATCCTGCTGTTAAGCAGCAGACTCAACATGCCCAGAATGCCGTTGAGGGGTGTGCGAATCTCATGGCTGACGTTGGCCAGAAACTGGGACTTCAGCTTTGAGGCTTCCACCGCTTTGTCCCGTGCCGCCGCCAGTTCCACCTCGGCGGCCTTACGAATGTCGATTTCATGGCTCAAGCGCGCGTTAATCGCCGTAAGCGCGGCCGTGCGCGCCCGGACGCGCTGCTCGAGTTCCTCCTTAGCCAACTTCATCGCGGCGTCGGATAACTTGCGATCCGTGATGTCGCGGCAAATACCGACAAATAGCCGCGACTCGCCGCCCGCGACTTCCCCCATCGACAGCTCCAAGGGAAACGTCGTCCCGTCGCGCCGCACGCCGAAGGCCTCCTCGTTGCGTATGCCGTTCACGTCCCGTGAACGCAACTTCTCGAACAAGGACTTTGATCCATCACCGCCGCTCGGAGGAATAAGTATGGCCAAGCTGGCGCCGATCACCTCGCCGGGGGGGTAGCCGAACAAATTCTGCGCGGCCAAATTGACGGACTGAATCGTTCCCGCCTCGTCCAAGGTAAAAATCCCCTCCAACACGTTGTCCAGCACCATGCGCAAGTCGCTTTCGCGCCGCGCAAGCGTCTTGTTCTGCTCAAGCACCTGCTGATGCAGGGTGCGGACCTCGAGCGCATTGTGAATACGGTTCAACAACTCATGCGCGTCGTAGGGCTTCGTTATAAAGTCCTTCGCGCCCAGTTCCAGCGCCCGCAACCGCACCGCCCGTTCGTGCTGCGCGGTGATGACCAGAACTGGAACAAACATATCCTGGCGCCGCTCACGCATCAGCTTGAGAATGTCGAACCCGTCAAGATGCGGCATATTCAGGTCAAGAAGTATCACATCGAAATGCGTGTCATACCCTTGCTCGGCCATGTGCCGCGGATCGTTGATCACCGTGACGCGACGGTAGCCGGCATTGAGCATCGCCTGCTCGAGCAGACCGGCATCGACGGGATTGTCGTCGACGACGAGGATTCGGGCATCCGGATGCTGCGTTCGTCTCATCGCCATTGGTTCTACACTTCCTTGGTATTGCGCTACCAAACGCCGGGTATGAATTTGTAGCGAACTTTCTCGCAGTAGGCAGCATACGCTGGGTCGGCGCCTAAATGGCGCTCTTCGGTCATTGCGCGCAGGTAGTAAATGGCGCTCCAACCGGCGACGCCGATGATCCCATAAATGAGATCCGATGCGTCGCGCTGCGCGTAGCCGTACAAGATGGGCAGCGAACCGATCCACCACGAAAAGTTCTTGGCGATATAGGCGGGATGCCGTACCCATGCGTAGGGGCCGCCGTCGACGATGCCGCGATGCGTTAGATTGCTTGCCTTGAGATTGAGGGCCGCCGACGCCCACGCATAGATGACAAGCGCGGCCAAGATCAACGCGGCAGACAGGTATTGCGCAAGCGGATGCTCAAATGCGGGATAGTCGCCGGAGTGCCAACCCAGCATCTGTTGGGTGGCCCCATTGAAGGGCGGATAACAGATCAATGTCACAATCCAACCCACGGCGGTCGGCTCGACCGAACGAATCTCGTTGCCCAGTCGCGGATGCTCGACAGCGTAACCGACGGTGAAGCAGCCCACGTCCACCAAGAACACGATATTGAACAGCAGCCAGAAGCCGTTCGGAAAGAAGTTTCCGTTTGCCATGAGCACGTCCAAATGAAAAAGCGTTTCCTTGGCATGGTGAAACAACCACGCGATCATCAACGGCAGGAAAAACAGCTTCACGACAACGGCCAAAACGGCAACCTTTTCCTCGGCTGACAAGGACCGGCGCAGGAAGCCCGCCGCGGCCAGCCAGAACAGCCGGCTCTTGGTCGGATAGCCCGTCGGCAGCGTGGTGTAATAAAAGGGCAGCAGCACCAGGTAGGCGCCCCAGCAGTACAGAAACAACTCGCGTGCTTGCTCGGAAAAGAATTGGATGTAGTACGGATGAAACGAGTAAATGAGAAATCCAAACGTCAACAGGCTTGCGGCTGCAAGATAGTTGACAAGGATTTCCCTACCCTTGAAGGAAACCGCCAATTCGGTCATCGCAATTCCTGTTGGCGCGCCGGCCCCAGCCCCGAGACATCTACGCGGCACGCTTGCTTCGTTATTTACCCTACGCGGTTTTCTTGCGCGCCCGGTCCCATTCAATTATCGACGTTTCGGGCGACGTATTTAAGCGGGGGATTACGCATGTGAAGTTGACGCGCTGATCCGGCGAAAAAGAAACAGTCTTACTGTTGATTCTAGAGTCGGCGCTCAATAGTATAGGCGGCTTGCGTGCCTCCAGCTCCAGTCGACCTTACAGGGACGAACGTCGCATGAATCATGGAATACTCGACAGCATCATCGTCCTGCTGGTTGTCGCGGTTGTCACGGTTGCGGCATTTCGACGCTTGAAGATGCCGGCGATTTTCGCCTACCTCATCACCGGCGCAGTGGTGGGGCCCCACGGCATCGGTTGGATTTCCGACACCGAGGACACGCGCTTTCTCGCTGAATTCGGCGTTGTGTTTCTTCTGTTCACCGTGGGACTCGAATTCTCTCTCGCCCAGTTGCTGGCAATGCGCCGCGAGGTACTTGGCTTGGGCGGAGCCCAGGTGCTGCTGACGACAGCGATCGCGGCGATATGCGCCTCCGCCACCGGTCTCGATGCTCAAGCGGCGTTCGTCATCGGCGGGCTGCTGGCGATGTCCTCCACAGCCATCGTCACCAAGCAATTGGCCGAGCAGCTGGAATTGAACTCGCGGCACGGTCGTTTGGGCATTGCGGTTCTATTGTTCCAGGACATCGCGGTTGTGCCGTTTCTGATCATCATTCCCGCGCTTAGCGCCGACGGCACAACAAGCCTTGCTACGGAACTGCTGTGGGCGCTGGCCAAGGGCATACTCGCGTCGGGAGCGATGCTGGCGGTCGGTCATTGGCTGCTGCGCCCGCTGTTCAGGTCCATTGCGGCCTTTCACTCGGCCGAACTTTTCACGCTGACCGTGCTGTTGTTCTCGCTCTCCGCCGCGTGGCTTACCAGCGTGTCCGGGTTATCGCTGGCGCTGGGTGCATTCCTCGCGGGCATGATGATGGGGGAAACCGAATACCGTCACCAAGTCGAATCGGACATTCGACCGTTTCGCGATGTACTGCTCGGTCTTTTTTTCGTTACGGTGGGGATGTTGCTGGACGTCGGCGCGGTGCTCCAGCAATGGCACTGGGTGGCACTTCTTGTGGTGTTGGTCACGCTGGGCAAAGCCGGACTCGTCTTCATGCTGACCCGCGCTTTCGGCGCCGAGTCCGGTGTCGCTTTGCGTACGGGGGTCGCGCTGGCCCAAACCGGGGAGTTCGGTTTCGCCCTGCTGGCGCTGGCAAAGCAGGGCGATTTGTTCGATCCCGTGACGGCCCAAATCATCCTTGCGGTTATGGTCATCTCGATGGGCATGAGCCCTTTTCTCATTCGCTACAACGGTTGGTTCGCCAAACATCTGTGCGCCGCCAGCTATGTCAAAAGCCGCGAGGCCCAGCGCAGCGAAATCGCCGGGGCCGGCCATGAACTCAGTGATCACGTCATCATTTGCGGTTACGGCCGCATCGGCCAAAACATCGCCCGCTTCCTGGAGAAAGAACAGATCCCCTATATCGCATTGGATTTGGATCCGTACCGTGTGCAAGAGGCGCGAGAAGCGGGCGATCCGGTTTTCTACGGCGACGCAACACACGGCAGCATCCTGGAAGCGGCTGGGTTGGGGCGAGCCAAGATTCTGGTCATCAGTCTGGACGATACGATGTCCGCATTAAAGATCCTTCCTCAGGCGCGCAATCTACGGCCGAATCTGCCGATTCTCGCCCGTACTCGCGACGACTCCAGCCTCGACAAGCTGCAGGAAGCCGGGGCCACGGAGGTCGTGCCGGAGACGTTTGAGGCAAGCTTGATGTTGGTTACTCACCTGCTGTTTCTGTTGAACATACCGGTAAGCCGCATCGTGGAACACATGGAAAGCGTGCGTTCTCAACGCTACCAACTGCTGCGTCAAATATTTCCCGGCCAGGCCACCGTAAGTTCAACGGGCGGCGACAGTGCCAAGGAGGTGCTTCATGCGGTGACGTTGCCGGCGGAAGCTCACGCGGTGGGACTCACGCCGGCGGAACTCAACTTCGATGAAGCGCATGTGATTTTGACGGCGATCCGCCGCGGGGATAGCCGCAGCGCGCGACCACGCTCCGACATGCTGCTGCAGGCCGGCGACGTGTTGATCATGTATGGCGCGGCCGATGCATTGGAAAAGATGGAAAATCAATTATTGAAAGGATGATGCGCGATCGCCAAGCTGGGCTAAAATAGCGGCAGCACGTCGCAAACTATAGGAATTGATATGCCACAGACCGGAAAAGTTGTTTCGATCGCAGAGCTGATGCAAGCCAGCGGCGTGCAGTTTGGCACCAGCGGCGCGCGCGGCTTGGTCACCGCTATGACGGATGAGGTCTGTTACGCCTATATGACAGCGTTCCTGCAGCACCTTGAACAAACGAAGCAATTCACTAGAGGGGGCGAGGTCGCCATCGCCGGTGACCTCCGACACAGTTCGCCGCGAATCATGGCGGCGGCAGCCAAAGCGGTCTCCGACTTCGGCGGTATTGTTGTCAATTGCGGCACCGTGCCCTCCCCGGCAGTTGCCTGTTTCGCCCTCGATCATCACATGCCCAGCATCATGGTAACCGGCAGCCACATTCCCGAAGACCGCAACGGCATTAAGTTCAATACCGCCCGAGGCGAGATCCTCAAAGAGGACGAGACCGGCATCCGTGCTCAGCGGGTGACCATTCCCGCGGGCCTGTTCGCGGCGAATGGCATGTTTTCCGCTCCGAGCGACGGTGCCCAGAGCAACGAAGATCGTTGCGCGTATGAGCACTATCTCCAACGCTATGTGAATTTTCTCCCCGCCATGGTGCTCACCGGAATGCGCGTGGCGGTGTACGAGCACTCCACGGTGGGGCGGACTGTTCTAACGGATTTGCTCGACAAACTCGGCGCGAAAGTCATCCCCGTCGGTCGCTCGGACGTCTTCGTGTCGGTCGATACAGAAGCGATTCGGCCGGAGGATGTGGTGCTGGCGCGGGATTGGGCGCGGGAGCTGAAGTTCGACGCCATTGTCTCGGCCGACGGCGACGCCGACCGCCCGTTGATCGGTGATCACACTGGGCAATGGCTGCGCGGCGACGTGGCCGGTATCTTGTGCGCCAAGTATCTGGGCGCACAGGTTGTCGTCACCCCCGTCAGCTCCAACAGCGCCGTGGAAAAATGCGGCTGGTTCAAGGCCGTGATGCGCACCAAAATCGGTTCGCCCTACGTCATCGCAGCGATGAACGAGGCCCTGGAAAAGGATCCCAGCGCCATGGTCGTCGGCTACGAGGCCAACGGAGGATTCCTCACCGCCACGCCGTCAACCCGCGATGGCCGCACCCTCTCCGCATTGCCGACCCGTGACGCGGTCATCGTCGTATTGAGTATCCTGCACTCGGCCAAGCTGGCGGGAAAGAAAATCACCGAACTGGTGGCGCAACTCCCGCCGCGCTACACCGCCAGCGACCGGGTCAAGAATTTTCCCACCGAACTCAGCCAGGCGCGCATCAAGGGCTTTCTCGCCGGCGACGCGGCGGCCACCAAACAGGCTGTCGAAGCCGTCTTCGGCACCCTGTGCGGCGCCGTGAAAACCTTCGACACCACCGATGGGCTGCGCATCCAATTCAACAATGACGAAGTCGTTCATCTGCGCCCTTCCGGCAACGCCCCGGAATTCCGCTGCTACAACGAGGCCGCTTCCCCCGAGCGTGCCGCGCAACTCAATGCCGCTTGCATGTCCATACTAAACTCATGGAAAAAGTGAAAACGACCGACGAATCGCCGCAATTTCCAGCGCAATCGTAAAGTTACCCCGTCCAAAGCCGAAGCAATAACGAGTTCCCATCTCCGCAATCCACTCGGAGATTATTGTTTTGGAGTTTCGACCACCATGGACGCATGCGCGACGGGGCGATTTCTCGCGGCAGTCATTCTCTCCCTGCTAATTGGCATGGGTGGACTGCACTCGTCCCACGCCCGCGCCGCCGAAGCGCTCGAAATTCATGTCGCGCTCGAACAGCCTCGCGACGGATCGTGGAACAGCGAAACGCTCACCTGGCTGACGCGCCTTGCGCCGCGGGGCACCGCACTCTTTTTTTATACGATCGACGAGTCGACAACCATCAGCACGCTGTCACCGCTCGCCAACGGCATGTCGGACACACCCGCGCCGAGTCAGTCGCTCGGATCGATAACAGTCGAGAAGTTGCTCGACAGAATCGCCAACCAACAACGCCAAGACACGGCACGCATCGTCTTGCTGACCGACAGCCATCGGTCGAGCCTGACCGCAGCCGGCATGCCGCGCCAGCGTCCCGACTTTATCCGCTCACTGCAGCAAAGCGACGTTGCCCTGGACATCATCGCCATGGGCGGCGCCAACCCTGTTCTACAAGCTCTCACGGCGCTGACGAACGGCACCTTCCGCGCCGTCACAAACCGAGTCGACGGTGAGCGCGCCTACGCCCAGCTGCTGCAACAAATCCGACCAGGCCCCACCGTGCCGATCGTCGACGCACTGTTTCGGGTCGACCGCAGCATCGAAAGTCTGACATTGTTGCTGTTCCGGCCGGACCCCAACCTCCCCGCCGAGTTCATGTCGCCGGCGTTGAAAACGTTCAGCCAATACAATCGGCCGGAAGACATTGCATGGTACGCCAGCGCCAATTTTGAAATCGTCCATTTCTCCAAACCGCTGGTCGGCACGTGGCACGTCGCAACCACCCAAGACGCCGCCAACCGCGTTTTCGCTAACTCAGGATTCGCCATCGCCGCCGCGCTGCCAGACGTTCAGCTCCTCGCGCGGCATGAGCTGCCCGTTCCGGTTCAGCTTGTCAGCGCCGGCGCGGCGGTCACATCACGGGAAACACTCGATCACCTCGTCCTCAAGGCCACTCACCTGGTCGATGGAAAGGAGATTCGGACCTGGTTCCCGGAGGACGCCGGGACCGGTTTCGACGCCAGCTCCGACGACGGCGTCTACACGCTCGACCTCACACGCGTTTCCGAACCCGGACTGCACGAAGTTGTCGTCGACGCCGAAACCCTCGACGCGCAACGGCGGGCGAATATAGCGTTTCACGTGGTCGATCAGCCCATTTTCGCCAGCCGCGAGGAAAGGGGCGATCAAATCGACGTCTATTTTTACCTCCGGCATAAGATCGTGAAACCCGAGACCACCCTCGTTTCACTGGTGCGCAGCGACCCTACGGGCGGGCAAATGGAGTCGCCGGTAGCCCATTTGGACCCGTACGTGTGGCACGCGACACTATCGAAGGCAGATGCACTTCAGACGGAGGTGAACGTTTCGGCCACGGATAGCAAGGGAAAAACGGTCAGCGTATGGCTGCCACTCCTGGCAAACAACGCCCCTGCGATGCCTTCGCCGACGACCGGCAACACGGATCTGCAATCGGGTCCCGCCCTGCACGTCGACCCAAGCGAGCAAGCCGACAGCGACGCGGATGAGGCGGGGAGAGACGCTGTTGCCCTGGATGCGAAACCTAGTCGGGTGAGTGCCCCCAAACATGAACACTCGGCATGGCGAACCGCCGCGGAGTTGGCGGCGCTGAATTTATTTTTGGTCGCCTGCGCGGGGCTCCTTATTCGCGCCTGGCGAGTCCGCCATCAACGATGGCTAAATAGAATCCAGGGAGAGCTAGGCAATGATCCAGCTTAGCCCAACGCTTTATTACATCCTGCTCGAAGCCATTGGCCTGCTTACCGTGGTCGTGGCCGTAATGGGCGGCTTTGCCCTGCGCCGCCGCCGCCAACGGCAACAAGCGCTGCTAGAACTGGTGGGACGATTAAAAGATAACGGACCACAGCGCATCGAAACACTGCGTGCCGCATTGAAAGCAGCCGGCGGCGCCAGTGACGAACGAACCGCCGCCCTGGCGGATGCGATCTTGAAAGCGGAAACCGGCTTGTACCGCTTTCTGATTCAAGCGCTCCTGAAGGCCGACGGCAAGTCCTTGCTCGCGCTCGACGTTCAAGTGGAAGCTCTCATCAAAGAAGTCGCCGCGGCGCCGGTCGCCGCGCCCTCCCCGATTGCGGCGGTCGCCGGCTCGGGCAACGAGACCGCGAAAATCATCGACGCCATCCGCAGCGAACAAGCGAAGGTCCAAACCGAGCTGAAAGCGACACGTGACGATTTGAAAAAAGCGATTGCCGGAATCTCGGCGGCGGCAGTAACCGCGCGGCCAGCTCAACCCGAGCGCGACGCACCGCCTGGTGAGACCAACAGCGCTTCCGCCGTCCCGACCGCCGCGCCGGACAAGGAAATGGCCATCGAAGAACTGGATCTCGACTTCTCGGAGCAAACAGAAGAATCCGGTGAACCCCAAGAGATTGTCGACCTTGGATCGCTGGACTCCGCTGCGGAAGTTGAACCCCCGGCGCAGCCTGCATCGGCGAGCATGCCAAGCCAGGAACTCGATACATCAGGCATCGCGGAGATTCCGGACGACTTGCTGTTTGGCGAAGCCGGCGCGGCCGAGCCTGAACTCAGCGACAAATCCGCATCCGAGCTAACGCCGATCGAGGACACCGAACCTGCAGCGCCAACAGTGACCGAGCATGAGATCGACATCGCTGCGGCGGAAGAGCCGCAGGCAATCTCTGCCGATGACCAGATAATCGAGGCCGCGCCGCCTCCGGCCGCTGACCTCGACGTCGCCGCCGCACCACATCAGGACGAAATCGAACTTGCGTCCAGTTCGACGCCGGACCCGGATGACATTCTTGACCAGATCGCCCGATCGGACGTGTCCGCGACGGACACCATCGCGCTATCCGAAGCTGCGGAAGTCAACCAAGCGCAAGTGCCGGCCACGGCGAACGAGCCCCAGCCAACATCCGCTTCAACTCGGCCCGCGAAACCCGGCACCGCCGGCGACCTCGATCCCGACGAGATTCTCGACAGCTTGCTAAGCGATTCCACGCCGACACCACAGCCACAGAATGATACGAAAAGTGTGGAGTTAATACCGGATCTCGACGCGAAAACGGCTGCGTCGGTCGGAGAACCTGGGGAAAACAAGAAAAACAACGATATAGTCTCTGACGGCGATGAAAGTGGACAGTCCGCCGCGGACGCGACAACCGAACCGTTGATACCGGACCCGGACACCGCGCCGGCGCGCTCGGAGTCGCGCGCGGCTGACAAGTCCAAAGCGAAGACACACGACAAGGAGGCATTGATCGCGGAACTGGAAGACCTACTCGGCTAGGGCGTCACCGCCTTAACCTGCAGCACCGCGAGCAACGCAAAGACAGAGGTATCGGATGTTAGACCTTGCTGGAAAGAAAATTTTGGTGGTGGACGACTTCCCGGAAATGCGCTCGATGATGCGCAAGATGGCCGTCGCCTTTCGCGGTCAAGACATCGACGACGCCAAGAACGGCGACGAAGCCGTCAAGGCGCTGTCCAAAAAGAAGTACGACATCGTTCTTTGCGACTACAACCTCGGCGACGGCAAAGACGGGCAACAGGTTCTCGAGGAGGCAAAGGCCAAGAACCACATCAACTATGCCACCATCTGGATGATGATCACCGCAGAGAACACCGTCGAGATGGTCATGGGTGCCATGGAGTATCAGCCCGACGGCTACCTGACCAAGCCGTTTACCAAAACGGAGTTCTCGTCCCGCTTAGAAAAGATCCAGCAAAAGAAGGCGGATCTCGAGGAAATCGAAAAAGCCATCAGCCGCAAGGATCTCCTTGCCGCCATCACGCTGTGCGACCAAAAGTTGGCGACCAATCCAAAGAATCTCATGGAAATCATGCGCACCAAAGCCGACCTGTGCGAGCGACTGGGCGACTATACCGAAGCCCTCAGCATCTATGAGAAAGTCCTGTCGATTCGCGACATTCCGTGGGCCGCCCTGGGCGTGGCCAAGATTCGTTACGAAAACAAGGACTACATGTCCGCGAAGGAACTGCTGCAAGAGTTGATCGAAAAGAACTCCCAATTGGTGGAAGCCTACGACTGGCTCGCCAAGACTTATGAAGCCCTTGGCGATACGTCCGAGGCCCAGCGGGTGTTGACGGATGCCGTCACCCTTTCGCCCAAAGCGATTCTGCGTCAGAAGCAGTTGGCGGAACTGGCCTACAAGAACAAGGATCTTGAAACGGCCGAGGCGTCCTTCAAGAAGGTCGTCAAGATCGGCCGAACGTCGTGCTACAAGGAAGCCAGCGATTACAGCGGTCTGGCCAAAGTCTACCTCGACAAGGGCAGCGCCATCGATGCGCTCAAAGTCATCTCCAACGTTCGCGACGAATTCAAAAACGCGCCAGAGGCCACACTGCAAGCGGCGGTGATGGAAGGTTCCATCTACACCAAACTCGGCCAACCCGACCAAGCCGAGAAGGCGATCGAGGAAGCATCGCACATTTTCCAGAATCTATCCGGCAATGTGCCGACCAGCGTCGCCATGGATCTGGCCAAGACCTGTTTCGCCATGGGCAGGAAAGAGCAAGGCGAGGAACTGGTCAAATACGTGGTGCGCAACCATCATGAAGACGAGGACGTGCTCAAACAGGCGCAGGGCCTTTTCAACGAGATGGGCATGAGCGATGAAGGCTCCGCTTTGATCAGCTCCACGCGCCAAGAGGTCGTCGACATAAACAACAAAGGCGTGCAACTGGCCAAGGAAGGCAAACTCGAGGAATCCATCGAGTTCTTCGCCAAGGCGGCCACCGGCATGCCCGAGAACTTGGTCATCAACCTCAATGCCGCTCAGTCCCTGATCATGCACATGCAAAAGGCCGGCAAGAACGATCGCCATTTGTATCAAGCGCGCCAGTATTTGGATCGCGTGCGTCAAATCAGCCCGACCAATGAGAAATACCAAAAGCTGATCGGCTTCTACAAAAAGATCGTCGCGGTCTAACGGCTCAACGGCGGAATTCGGCATATGAGCAAAAAACAAGACAAGACGCGCAGCCTGGCCCTCACCAGCCTGCTCGCCAGTTCCGTGCACGACATGAAGAACTCGCTCAACATGCTAATCAACACACTCGACGACGTGACCGAGATCATTCGCCCCAAAGACGCCGAATCGGCGGATCGCTTGACTCAGATGGTCTATGAGACCAAGCGCATGAACAACCATCTTGTACAAATGCTGACGCTGTACAAGATTGGCAACGAACAATACCTTCTTAACGTGGCGGAAGTGGACGTCGCGGACTTTCTCGACGATGTCGTGCTGCCCCACCGCGAGTTGCTGGCCCAAAGAGGAGTCGCCGTCGACGTCAATATCGAAGATGGTTTGACTTGGTATTTCGACAAGAATCTGGTGGCCGGCATTGTTCACAATATTCTCAACAATGCCTACAAATACACCCGCGACCGGATCGAGATCAAAGCTTGGATCGAGGACGGCTGGTTGCGACTCACTATTGCCGACAACGGCCCGGGCTATCCCGAGGACATGCTCAAACCGGACGCTTTTCTACAAACCGGTATCAGCTTCGATACCGGCAGCACCGGCCTGGGCTTGTATTTCGCCCACCAAGTAGCCAGCCTGCACAGTCATAACCAGCGCGAAGGCCACATCCGCTTCGAGAACAGCGGCATCGACGGCGGCGGAAAATTCATTTTGTCGCTGCCATAGCGGTACCCCGGTCTATCTTTGCGGAAATCGCGGTTGAAACCGCTCCTACGGCGCACGCCTTACTCCGGCTTCCTTGCGAAAAAATTGACGCTGTGAACGAACAAGTCGCTGGACACTTTGCGTTCGGCGCTCGTCTCCAGAAAGCAGTTGAAACGCCGCACGACGCTACCTGCGACCATGCCGACGTTGTCTACCAAGCGGTAAAGCTCCGGCTCAACCAACGCGCCGCCGACACAAGCGGCCCACAGATCCGGGTTGCTGCGCGCCGACAGCGACAGTTCGCGCTGGACGATGACATCCGCCAGGTACAGCCGGCCGCCCGGCTTCAGAACCCGCACGATTTCCCGCAGCACGATTTCTTTATCCGGAGCGAGATTGATGACGCCGTTTGAGATGACAACGTCCACCGATTCGTCGTCGACGGGCAGATCCTCATAGACGCCCTCGCGAATCACGATGTTGCGCATGCCCGCCTCTTGCGCCGCCGCGGAAGCGTTTTGTCTCATCCCTGCTGTCATATCGACGCCGATGGCTATGCCACCGGGGCCGATGCGTCGCGCGGCAAGCAGCAAGTCCATGCCCGCGCCGCAGGCGTGGTCCAGCACCGTCTCGCCCGCGCCGAAAGGTCCGATGCTGATGGGATTGCCGACGCCGGCGAACCGCGAGGTCGCCCGCTCGGGTAGCGCCGCTAACTCCGTGCGATCGTAGCCGAGATAGCGGACCGCGTAGTCCGGCCCACGATGAAAATGAAATTCCCCGGAAGGATCTTGCGCGACTTGATCGTAGGTCTTGCGCACTTGCTCGCGCAAATACTGAACATCGAAGTGTGTTGGACAGGATATAGCCATGATACGTCTCCTCTTCATCAGTCATTGTGGGAGCGATTTCTTACCGCGTTCTCCTCGGAATCACTACCGGGCGGGGAAGAATCAGCCCCCGCCCCGCCGTTTGCCATCTACGCCGCTTCCGTGGCCGGCGGTCGACCGTTGCGCTTACCAAACAACCGCGGAACCAACATCGGCACCCGTTGCTTGTAACCGCGATACTCCGGATGAACCTGCGCCAAATCCCGTTCTTCCAACTGAATCGCGATCAGGATGTAGGCGCTTGCCAACAACGCGAATACCAGGTGGGCTGCGGTCATGGTCGGCGTCGCCCAGAAGGCAAAAAACCAGCCGACATAAAGGGGGTGACGCACCACCTTGTACAGAGACGGCGTCTTAAAGGGCAAGGGCGTGTACTCCTTGCCCAGCAATTGCAGCCACACTTGACGCAGACCAAACAAGTCAAAGTGATTGATCATGAATGTCGCCACCAGCACCAGCGCCCAGCCGAAAGCGTACGCGGCGTACAACATCGTCTGGCCGAAGGGATCGGTAATCTGCCAGACGACTCCGCCCATCGGCTCCCAGTGGGCGAATAGCGCAATGAGCGCGATGCTCGACGCCAACACGTAGACGCTGCGCTCCGCCGACCGCGGCACATAGCGGGTCAGCCAACGTTTGAAAGCCGGTCGCGCCATCACACTGTGTTGAATGGCAAAGATGCCCAACAGGGCGCTATTGACGAGCAGCGCCGTAAGAAACGACACTTGTGGCACGGCGTCGATGCTCTTGGGCACAACTATGTTGCCGATAAACCCAATCGCATACAGAAACGTGGCAAAGAAGATGGCGTAGCTCACGACGCCGAACCCAAATATAGATATACGTTTGAACATGGTTGAATCCTCCGTTGAGGTGGTGTCGAGTTAAGCCCCATTCCAGGCCAAGGCGCACAGAATGGCTATCAAGGCGTTTACCGACTCACGCGGCGTCCGCGGTGTCGAGGTCGAAATATCCATGGCACTTTCCTTTCAGTTGCGTTGCTCTTGGACGGCGCAGCGAATTGTCTGCGTCTGAGTGAAAAGATAAGGCGGGAGCGTAACAGCGGAATTTCGGCAACGTTGCCGATTGTTATCGGTTTGTAACAGCGATGTTTCGCTAGGACAAAATACCCTGCACGATTTCAAAGAACTTTTTGGTGTCGATGGGCTTTTTCACCAATGCGCGAATACCATGGCCCTGGATATCCCGCTCGGACAGATTCTCGCCGTAACCCGTATACAGGATAATCGGAAGACTCGGAAAGCGCTGGCGCAGTGTGCCGGCAAGCTGTGTGCCGGTCATGCGGGGCATCGTCTGGTCGACAATGAGCAAATCGTACCGATGGTTTTCATCGTCGAGCTGATCCAAGGCCGCGGTCGCGCTGGGCATAGCGGTGACCGTCATTCCCCAGTTCTCCAACAGGTCCGTCATAAACTCCAGCACCGATTCATCGTCATCCACCAGCAATACGCTGCCGGTCAGCGCGCGGGCGGCGACGGTAAAATCGGGTTCGCCCGTCGTACCGTCGTAGCCCGGACCGCTCACCGCCAACAGGGGCAGCAGAATATTGAATGTCGCCCCAGCCCCCGGTCGATTGTCCACGGTGATATGACCGCCATATTCGTGAACGATCCCGTGCACCGTGGACAACCCCATGCCGCTGCCCTTGCCGACTTCCTTGGTACTGAAAAACGGCTCGAAAATTCGCTCGATGTGCTCCGGCTGGATACCGGGACCGTTATCCTTCACGCTCACCGCAACATACGGTCCGCGCAAGGGCGCGCGACATGAAGCGCACACGCACGCCGTGGAGCAGTCGATCGCTCGCACGGCCACCTCGAGCGCCCCGCTGCCGTTCATGGCGTCCCGCGCGTTGATGCACAAGTTCACGACGATCTGCTCCAGGTGAACCGGGTCCATCATCACCGTCGGCAAGTCCGGCGCGAGGTCCACCGACAACACCACGCTGGAAGGCAAACTGGATTCGAGCAGTTTCACCGATTCACCCACCACGGCGCAGAAATCAATGGGCCGAGGGGTGCCGCGTTTGCCGCGGCTGAAGGTCAACATTTGCTGAATCAGATCTCGCGCCCGTTGACCGGAGCGCTTGGCGCGGTCGAGATACTTTTCCAGTTTGGCGTCTCGCGCCTGTCCCGCCCTCTCCTGCGCCATGTCGATGTAGCCCATGATGCCCGTCAGAATATTGTTGAAGTCATGGGCGATGCCGCCGGTCAGATGACCGATCGCTTCCATCTTTTGGGCCTGGCGTAGTTGTGCTTCCAACTGACTGCGCCCTTGCTCGGCGCGCTTGATTTGGGAGATGTCACGCAGGTACCCGATAAAAATGTGACCGCTCGGATCGCGCGTTACGCCAATCGCCAGCTCGGCCGGAAACTCGGAACCGTCGCTGCGCATGGCCGTCACTTCGATTCGCTTGCCCAGAAAGGGGCCGTCGCCGGTCGTGAGATAGCGACTCATTCCGCGCCGGTGCGCCTCACGCATGGACGGCGGAATGATGGCATCGGCAAGCGAACGCCCGAGCACCTGTTGGCGCGAATAGCCAAAGCATTTCTCCGCCGCCGGGTTGAACTCGATGATGTTGCCGTCGCTATCCATGCCGAGAATGCAATCCAGCGCCGCCGCCACCGTCGCCCGCAAGCGCTCCTCGCTCTTGCGCAACGCCTGCTCGCGCTCCAGACGCATGTCATCGATTCGCGCGCGTTCCACTTCCGCCGCAACGCGCTCCGCGAAAATGCGCAAAATCGATTCGAACAATTGCTCATCGTGAATCGGCCTGGGACTCATGACCGCCACCAGGCCCAAGGCATTGCCGCGGGAATCGAATAAAGGCACCCCGGCATAGCCGTGTATCTGCAGCGCTCTCACGTGGGGATCGGGAAATCGCTGTCTGACATCCGAGGCGAAGAACCGAAACTCCTTGCCGATCACGTTTTCGCAAGGCGTGCCTTCGAGACGATAGTGAAAGTTGTCGCCGATCTTGCCGTTGTCATAAAAGGCGATGGTGCGCGCACCGCCCGATGACGACTCGTCGAGCAACGAGATCAATGCGTACTCCACTTCCAGGGTTTCGGCCGCGGAGCGGATCAATTCATCGAACAGCTGCTGGCCCTGCGCACGAGACACGCCGAGCGCCGCATTGAACAGCGCCTTCTCGATGCGGCGGCGGCCTTGATCGTCATCGACCATCCCGGACGTCGCCCTGGGCTCGTCGACGCCCAAAATCACCGGTTTTTTAGTATTGGATGCCATGGCGACCTATCGCTGCCGGATACACATGAGCAGTTTATCACCCGCGCGATTCACACTGGTCGCGCTGTTACGCGACAGAAACAATTGAAACAAATCGGGCGCGGCTAGGGAACGAACATATAGCCCACGCCCCGTACCGTCTTGAGAATTCGGGGTTTGTTCGGGTCCGTCTCGATCTTGCGGCGCAGACGGGTGATGCGGATATCGATGCTGCGGTCGAAGGGATCCCAATCGCGATTCTGGGTGAGATTCAACAGTTGATCCCGCGACAGCGGCCGATTGGGGCGCTCGACGAAAACTCGCAGCAAATCGAACTCCATGTTGGTGATAGGAATCTCTTGTCCCCTGCCATCGAGCAGACGCTGGGACTGCGTATCAAGCGTGCATTCTCCGAGCCGGATACTTCGGCTTGCGTCCTTCGCCGCGGCGCCCGGGTCGCTCGAGTTGCCGCTGCGCTGATAGCGTCGAACAACGCTTTTCAAGCGCGCCCGCAATTCCCTGGGCTCGAACGGCTTGCTGATGTAGTCGTCCGCCCCCACCTCCAGGCCGACGATACGGTCAACCGTTTCACCGGCGCCGGAAACGATGATAATGCCCACGTCGAAGTGCTCGCGAACAAAGCGGGCCAGCGTCAAGCCGTCTTCGCCCGGCAGACCGACGTCTAGCAGCACCACATGGGGAACGGTCTGTTCCAACAAGCGGCGCAGCGCCGGACCGCCGTCGGCCGCGGCCACCTCGAAGCCGTTCTCGGTCAGGTAGTCGCACAGGAATTCCCTGACCGTGGGGTCATCGTCAACGACGAAAACGCGACTGACTTCGCTCATGGCTCGCTGCCGTGGGGTTGAGGTTTTCGGCGATTATAACCTTATAGAAAAAGCATTTGGTAGAATACGCGCTTGCCACTCAGCCCGGACCCCAAACCGTCATGCTCCCCGTTGTCCTGCAATCGGCCGTTTTGATCGTCTGCGGCGTCATTTGGCGCATCACCCGGCCGTTGGGCATTGACCCGGTCATCGTGCGTCAAGTACTCACCAATCTCGTGTTCATTCTCCTGCTGCCCGCCCTGGTGCTCATGGTCATGTGGCGGGCGCCGCTGGGACTGGATACGCTGCGCATCGCGGTCTTGGCGCTTTTCGGTTTGGGGATTGCCCTGGGTTTGATCCTGTTGTGGCTGCGATTCCGTCCGACGGCCTCGCCGGTCATGGGCGCCATGGTCCTCGCCGCCACGTTTCCCAATGCCACTTACCTGGGCCTGCCGGTATTGGAGAAAACATTCGGCCCCTGGGCCCGTTCGGTGGCGATCCAATATGACTTGTTCGCCTGCACCCCATTCTTGTTGACCGCAGGCATCGCCCTTGCCCGCCGCTATGGCACCCATGATGGCGCGCCATTTTCGCGCTTCGAGCTGTTCAAAGTGCCGGCGTTGTGGGCCGCGGTGGTGGGCGCCTTTTTTAACAGCATGAAGGTGCCCTTCCCCACTTGGCTGTCGGAACTGCTGACCATGATGGCCGCGGGCGTCATTCCGCTGATGCTGATTTCCATTGGCCTGAGTCTGCAATGGCCTGCGCGGGCGCGGGACCGGCTCGCTGAGATCACCCCGGTGCTGGTGATCAAACTTCTGTTCACACCACTGCTGGTGTTGGGCGGCGCCGTGGCGATGGGTGTGGCGGCGCCGCTCAGTCACGCGATTGTCATCGAAGCGGCCATGCCCAGCATGGTAATCGGCCTGGTGATCTGCGACCGCTACAACCTGGACACAACGCTCTATGCTCAGTTGGTTACGGCGTCGACATTGGTCGCCTTGGCGTCACTACCGCTGTGGCACCTGGCGCTGACGAGTTAGAAGGTCATACCGCGACGCGAATCAAAGCGCGTTATCGGGGGGGGGTATGGCCGAGGGTAAAGTAAAAGGTTGCACCCACGCCGACCTCACCCTTGGCCCAAATTGCACCGTGATGTTTCTCGACTATGCGCTTGGCGTTCGCCAATCCGACGCCGGTGCCGGGAAACTCGTCCACCGCGTGCAGCCTTTGAAATAGGCCGAAGAGTTGTTTAGCGTAAGCCATATCGAACCCCGCGCCATTGTCCTGGACGAAGAACACCTCGCCCCACGGATAGCGCTCGCTGCCTACCCAAATTCTTGGGTGCTCTTTCTTAGAGGTATATTTCCAGGCGTTCTCGAGCAGATTCTGCGGCAGTCGCCGCAGCAATTGAGCATCGCCGTGCGCGGCAAGTTCGTCCTGTATCGCAACCTCCACTTGCCGGCCATCGCTCGCCGACGCGATTTCTTCGACGATCTCCTTTGCCAGCGCGGAAACGTCGATCGCGATCATGCGCGGCTCGATTCGGGCAACGCGCGATAGTTCGAGCATCTCGTCGATCAGCCTGCCCATCCGTTGCGCCGCCGCCCTCACCCTGCCGATACAGTCCTGCGCCTTGGCGGATAGATGATCGCCGCACTCTTCGACAATGATGGCACTGAAACCGTCGATCGAGCGCAGCGGTGCGCGCAAATCGTGGGACACAGAATAGGAAAACGACTCGAGTTCGGCGTTGGCGCGGGTCAATTGGTTGGTGCGCTCGGCGACGATGCGTTCCAAATCCTCGCGGTGGCGGCGCAGCTCGCGCTCGGCAAGGCGCCGATCGGTGATGTCCAGCAATGTCCCGATCATGCGCAGTGGCCGTCCCTTGTGATCGACCACCGCGACCGCATCGCCCAACACAATGCATTCGCTGTCGTCGGGCCGCACGATCCGAAACTCTTTGGGGTCGATGCTCACGCGGGTTTCCTCGCCCTCCTCTCCCGCCGATTTGGCGCTGGCGGCCGCCGCCTTGTCGAAGGCCAGCCGAATATTCTCGCGTTGCAGCGCGCGGTCGTCGGGATGGGTGAAGTCGAGATAGTCCTCGCCGCGGCCCGTGAACGCCTGCGGCGAAATGCCATAGATCCGGAACATGTCGCCGGCCCAGGTCGTGCGGTCCGTGGCAACATCCCATTCCCACAAACCAAGCTTGGCGATGTGCATGGCTTGTTTCAGCCGGGCATCCTGCTCGACCAAGGCCTGGTGGGCTTTTTTGCGTTCGGTAATGTCGGCAACCATCGCCAGGGCGCCGATATACTCGCCACCGGCGGTGTACAACGGGCCGGTTTCCAAAAGGGCATACACCGGTTCGCCGTTCTTATGCTGAAACTGAAAGTCGTGCTGCTCACGAATGCCGCTCCTGCGGCGTTGCATATTGTTAGCCGCAATCGCTTGCTGTTCTTCGTCCATGAAATAAAAAAGATGCTTGCCAAGCATCTCTTCCCGCTCATAGCCGAGCATGGCGGCCATTCTGGAATTGACGAAAGTCGTGAGACCTTGTTGATCGATGGTCCAGATCCCTTCCTGGGCTGTTTCGACAATCAGTCGATATAAGTCAGCGTCGATCGGAGGAAATTCAAAGGCGCTCTCGCTGTACATTCCAACTCCATGTTGCACTGCTTGGGCGCGCCTATTAAATCATCAATCGCCGCATCCGCGCTACCGCGAGATTGCCGCCGTATACCGCCCGTATTCCTTGAACAGCGAAAAAAACTCTCTGCTATAATTGCCGCTTTCGTCAGAGACGACGTCATGGATTTTTCCGCGGCCGCATCGGCCTTTTTCTTGCTGTTTCTCGCCGAACTCGGCGACAAGACCCAGCTCATGACCATGACGCTGGCCCATCGCTACCCGGTAAAGCCGGTTGTCGCCGGAGTATTTTCTGCCTTTCTAGTGCTGAACCTTCTGGCTGTCTTGGTGGGCGCGGCGCTGTACCGCTATTTGCCGGAACAAGCGGTATTGCTTGCCGCGGGCGTGCTGTTTCTGGTTTTCGCCTGGCGTTCGTGGCGCGACAGCGATGACGACGAAGAAAACGTCGACACCAAACGGCGCAGCGCGTTTGTCACCAGCTTCACCCTCATTTTCGTCGCCGAACTGGGCGATAAAACTCAGCTGGCCTTGATTGCGCTCGCCGCCAGCTCGGGCGCATTGTGGTCGGTGTTCGTCGGCGGCACACTGGCGTTATGGGCCGTGTCCGCCATTGGCATCGCCGTGGGCGGCACGCTGTTGCGCAAGATTCCGAAACAGGTGATGCACAGAGTCGCCGCTGCGTTGTTCGCGATATTTGGGGTGATCGCGATTGGCAAGGCGCTGCTGTAAAAATCGCATGCCCTTGTGTGGGAGCGGATCATTCCGCGATGGAGTCGGGCGGCGTCGACGATTCGGGCGAAGAATCGCGGAATGATCCGCTCCCACATGGTTCGGCTCCTACAACTCACATTCTCAACTCACAAACTCCGCTTTCTTCTGCACCAACCGCCCATTCTTGTAATCTTCAAACGCCTGGTGAATCTCCTGCTCGGTGTTCATGACAAACGGCCCGCCTTGCACCACCGGCTCGCCAATCGGTTGACCGGCAACAAATATAAACCGGCCCCCTTTGTTGCCGGCGCGCAGTTTCAACACATCGCCTTCGCCGAAGGCGGCAAAGGTGTGCTGCGGCAGCGGCGTCGAACCCAGCTCCAGCGAGCCGTCGAATACATAGACAAAGCTCGCGAATCGTTCGTCCAGCGCCTGCACGAACTCCGTATTCGCCGCCAGTTCGACGTCGAGAAACTGGGCATGGGTGTGCGGATCTTTGACCGGCGCGGCGGTGCCATTGTAATCGCCGATCAACACCCGTACCTTGGCGCCGCGCGCCTCCACCACGGGAAAAGCATCCGGCGCGAACTCCTGATAGGCCGGAGCCGTCATCTTTTCTTTCGCCGGTAGATTGATCCAAAGCTGAAATCCGCGCATCAGGCCATTGGTCTGTTGCGGCATTTCCGAGTGAATAATTCCGCTGGCGGCTTTCATCCACTGGGCCGCGCCGGCACGCAAGTCGCCCTGGTTGCCCATGCTGTCGCGGTGCTGCAGGTGACCGGCGAGCATATAGGTAAACGTAACGAAGCCGCGATGGGGATGATTCGGAAACCCCGCGATGTAGTCGTCCGGATCATCACTGCTAAAGTGATCCAACATCAAAAACGGATCGAGAAAACGCAGCGCCGACGTGCCGATGGTGCGATGTACCGTTACGCCGGCGCCTTCGGAAACCGCTGTGGGGCGAACAATGGTCTTGATCGATTTCTGTTTCATTGTGGAATTCTCCTTGTGTTACGCGGCACGGGCGATCTGTCGCCGCAGCGCCGCAACCGCGTTTTCAATGTCCTGTTTGGCGTGCGCCAGGGAAGCTTCGCGTTTGGTATTCAAGCGCTCGGCCCCCAAAATTGTCACGTCCTTGATGCCGATGAATCCCAATACGTGGCGCAGGTAACTGCTGGCGAAGTCGATCTCGCCGCCAATCGGCGTGCCGCCGGATGCGAGTATGACGTAGGCCCGCTTGCCGCGCAGCAAACCTTCGGGGCCGTCGGCGGTGTAACGAAACGTTAACCCCGCCCGCGCCACCAGATCAACCCAGGCCTTCAGTGTCGCTGGGATGCCAAAGTTATACACAGGCACGGCCAAGACAATCACATCGGCATCCTGCAACTCACTCACCAATGCATCCGATTGCCGCAGGTGTTCAGTCTGCTCGGCGGTGCGTTCCCCGGCGCGGGTGAAGTTCGCCGCGATCCATGCTTCGTTGATGAACGGCAATCCTTGCGCGACATCGCGGCGCGTGACCTGCACAGCGCCCTCGTGTGCTCGGCGCAACTCATCCGTGAAGTGATCCCCCAGGGCGCGAGTCACCGAGCCGTCGTAACGGCTGCTCGAATCCACTCTGAGAACGCGAAGCGGCGTATCCGAAGCGGGGCGACTGGGCGGCTGTGCTGGTCTTCTGGTCGGTGCGTCAATCATGGCGTCTCCTGTTGTTTCGTTTGTCGCGGCCTTCACCGCGTTGAGCTTGTGAACAGGTTACGGGTTGACACTATGAGAATAAATATCAGATTATTGAACTAATAGTTCTCTATTTCGCAACAATATGCTCAAAATTGAAGACTTACAGGCATTTACCTTGGTCGTCGACGCCGGCAGTTTCACCGCGGCCGCCGAGCGCATGAATGTGGCGAAATCGGCCGTGAGCCGCCGTATTACGGATCTGGAAAGGCAACTTGGCGCGCAGTTGCTGCAGCGCTCCACGCGCCGGCTGAGTCTGACCGCCACGGGAACGAGTTTCTACGAGCGGGCCGTGCGCATCCTGTGCGATCTCGAGGAGGCGGAGCAAGCCGTTGCCCAAGAGCACGGCCAGCTTTCCGGCGTACTGCGCGTGACGGTCCCGCTGTCTTTTGGACTCGCCCATCTCAGCCCGGCGATTACGGACTTCATGCGCCAGCATCCCAAGGTTGAATTCGACATCCAATTCAATGACCGACAGGTTGATTTGATTCAGGAAGGCTTCGACGTCGCGGTACGCATCGGTCAACTCGCCGATTCAAACCTGGTCGCCCGCCCCATCGCGCCGATTACCCAGGTTCTATGTGCCAGCCCGCATTATTTGAAAATGCATGGCACGCCGACCGCACCGGAGGAACTGCAGCAGCACGCATTCCTTGCCTATAGCAACATCCCCGACCCTCACACCCTCGACTACCACGACGAACACGGCCAAGCAGGCCGCGTGCAATTGCGCATCGCCCACAAAGCCAACAGCGGCGATTTCCTGCGCGCCGCCGCCATCGCCGGCCACGGCATCGTTCGGCAACCGACATTCATTGTCTATCGGGCCATCGAAGCCGGCGAATTGGTGCCGTTGCTCAAAAACTATCGCTGGTCGGAAATGCACGCCTACGCGGTGTACCCGCAGACGCGCCATCTTTCGCGGCGGGTGCGCGCTTTTGTGGATTTCTTGGTGGAACGTTTCGCGGGCGTGCCGTATTGGGACCAATGCATGGCAAAATAGCGGGCGAGTGAGCGGCGGCGGCGAACTCGGTTGACAATCGCGGTAGGAAACCGCTCCCACGACGGCGCCAAGTTGCGCCGTGGGACAAGCACCCACTTTGGATCTCGATCTTATGGATGCGCCGGAACACGCATGGACGTTAACCAGCAATCGCACGGGCGATGGCGCACTCGAATTGCGCCTTGGCGGAAGCTGGCGTTCGGCGGACCATCTCCCGTCCTCGGAAGCTTTGCTACGCCATTTTCCAAGCGACAGTTCGGTCTCGCAGATACGCTTCGACAGCGCCGGCGTGACGGCCTGGAACACCGGTCTAGTGATTTTCGCGCGACGCGTTCTTGAGTTCGCCAAGTCGAAGTCCATCGCCGTCGATCGCGGCGGATTACCCGAAGGCGTGCGCAGACTGCTTGATCTGGCGGCCGCGGTGCCGGCCCAGAAAGACACCGGCCGCCACGGCGAGATCCCCCCCTTTCTGACCCGCACCGGATTGCGCGCGCAGGAAATCGCCCGCGGCTTCCCTGAAATGCTGCGCTTCGTCGGCGAAGCGACTGTTGCCCTGGGGCGGCTCGCGCGCGGCAAGGCGCAATTCAGGCGCACCGATCTCTATCTGGTCATCCAACAAGTCGGCCCGGATGCGTTGCCGATCGTCTCGTTGATCAGCTTTCTCGTCGGGGTGATTCTCGCCTACATGGGTGCCATGCAGTTGGCACAATTCGGCGCCCAAATATTCATTGCCGACCTCGTGGGCATCGGGATGGTTCGCGAGATCGGCGCGCTGATGACCGGCGTCATCGTCGCGGGCCGCACCGGCGCTTCGTTCGCCGCCGAACTGGGCACCATGCAAGTCAACGAAGAAATCGACGCCTTTAAAACGTTGGGCATCTCACCCATGGATTTTCTCGTCCTGCCCCGACTTTTGGCGCTCGCGCTGATGATGCCCCTGCTAACCCTCTACAGCGGCATCGTCGGGGTTTTCGCCGGCATGTTTGTCTGCGCGATCACGTTCGACATCGGCGTATTCGAGTATTTCCATCAAACGGTCCGGGCGTTGGACTTGCGCCAGTTTCTGATCGGCATGTTCAAAGGCACCGTCTACGGCATCCTCGTCGCGCTCGCCGGATGCTTGCGTGGTATACAATGCGGCAGGAGCGCGCAGGCAGTGGGCGAGGCGACAACGTCCGCGGTGGTCACGGCCATCCTATTCATCGTCATCGCCGCTTCCGCGCTGACTATCATGTTTCAAAAGTTGGATCTATGACCGCAGCCGCCCCCGCCCAAGTCAAGCAAGCGCAACAACCGGTCATTCGCGTTGAGCACCTGACCATGGCTTACGGCGACTTCGTGGTTCAACGCGATTTGAGTTTCGATGTGCACCCGGGCGAGATCTTCATCGTCATGGGCGGAAGCGGCTGCGGCAAAAGCACCCTGCTGCGCCACCTGGTCGGGTTGAAAACGCCGATGCAGGGCCGAGTGCTATACCACGACGTTGATTTTTGGGGCGCCACGGACGATGAGCGCGAACTCATGAAGCGGCGCTTCGGCGTCTCGTATCAAAGCGGCGCCTTGTGGAGTTCGTTGACCCTGGCCGAGAACGTGGCCTTGCCGCTGACCGAATATACCGACCTGTCCGCGGTGGAAATCGGCGAAATCGTTTCATTGAAACTTGCCCTGGTGGGGCTCGCGGGATTCGAGGAATTCTATCCGTCCGAATTGAGCGGCGGGATGCTCAAGCGCGCCGGCCTTGCCCGCGCCATGGCGCTCGATCCGGAAATTCTTTTTTTCGACGAACCGTCGGCGGGCCTCGACCCCATCAGCTCCCGGCGCCTCGATGACCTCATACTCGAAATTCGCGACAGCCTGGGCGCAACCGTGGTCGTCGTGACCCACGAATTGCCGAGCATTTTCGCCATCGGTGACAATGCAGTCCTGCTCGACGCCGAGACCCACGCCATGATCGCCTCGGGCAACCCGCGCGTCCTGCGCGAGCAAAGTCCGAACCCGAAAGTGCGGGAGTTCCTCAACCGGGGTGAAGCCGCGTGAGCAAGAAAGCCAGCCCCACGTTGATCGGCGCCTTTGTCGTTGGCGGCATCGTCCTGGCCGTGGTGGTAACCACCTTGTTCGGCGGCCAAGAGTTTTTCCGCGCGAAAAATTACGTCGTCATGTTCTTCGAGGGTTCGGTCAACGGCCTCAATGTCGGCTCACCGGTCATGTTTCGCGGCGTAAAAGTTGGCACGGTCACCGACATCCGCATGGTGCTCGACCCGGAAACCTTGGAGATCGGGATACCCGTCACCGCCGAAATCGATCCCAAGTCCCTCAGTCGATCCAATATCGAACAGGCGGGTTTGGTCATTCCCGCGGACGCGCTGGTATCGAAAGGCCTGCGCGCCCAGCTTCAAATGCAAAGTCTATTGACCGGTCAGCTGTACATCGAACTCGACTTTCAACCGGACAAGCCCATGCGACGGGTTGGCGAAGGCTTGGAATATCCGGAGATTCCTACCATCCCAACCCCGATTCAAGAATTGGGCAAGAAGCTGGAGCAGTTCAATCTGGAACAAGTGCTCTCCGATGCCTCGTCCACACTGGAGGGGCTGAACCGGTTGGTCAACTCTCCGGAACTCCATGCCACCATTCAGACCCTGAACGGCACCTTGGACGAGTACGCGCAAGCGGCGCGCGACATCAACAAACAAGTTGGCTCCGTGGCGAGAAGCACCGACGCGACCTTGCAGGACACCCGCGCCACGCTGGCGTCCCTGCGCAAGGCGTTCGACGATAGCGACGTGCTCTTTTCCCGAGCGGACCAGGCGCTGCAGAAATTGGGAGGCGCCGCCGACGAGGCCACCGCGGCGATCGGCGCCGCGCGACAGACGATCTCGCCGGACTCGCGGCTGCTCTACGATTTGTCCACGGCGTTGGAAGAGCTTGCCCACGCCGCGCGCGCGATTCGGGCGCTGGCCGATACGCTGGAACGTCAGCCGGACGCCCTACTGCGTGGCAAAACCGTCTCGGGAGAAAATAAATGAACAATCGCCGCCGCCGTTCGCCGATCGTCCGGAGCATCGCACTGGCACTGCTTTTCACCGGGTGCGCGACGACGCCGCCCTCGAAATTTTACGTGTTGAGCGCGCCCTCTCTCGAAACCGCCACGCCCTCCAAACCCGGGGAAACGCCCACCATTGCGGTGACATTGATCGGTTTTCCCGACTATCTGAGTCGAGCGCAGATGGTCCGCCGCACATCGGACAACAGCATTGCCGTGGCGGAGACGCATCGTTGGGCGGAACCGCTGCGGACAAACTTTCTGCGGGTATTATTGGAGAACATTTCCGCTCTGGCGGACACGCCCGCCGTCATCCCCGGTCCCGCCCGTGGCAGCCAGCAGGCGGATCACACCGTTTCAATCGAAGTGTCGCGCTTCGATGTGGGCAGCGACAACGTCGTTCAGCTCGTCACGCGTTGGTCTATCAGCAACAATCGCGGTGAATCCGTTCATCCAACGCATAAGTCCGTGACATCGGTGCCCGTCCGGGACGACACCTACGATGCGATCGCCGCGGCCCACAGCCTGGCGGTTACCGAACTGAGCCGAGAAATCGTCGATGCGTTGAAACAAGCGAGAGCAGACTGAAAGCCAAAAAATGTCTCTTGCGCTCGCGAAAACGTGTCGGCCAACTTTACATTTATCCGCATGAAACATACAAGAAACACTTTTTCTGCAGCAAAAATAACCTCTTACATAGTTGGCATTACGTTTGCTTCATCAGCCGTAACGCGACACAACAGCGTGCGTTAACTAGAAATTTTCAACCCTAACTCAAACGAACTTTGGAGGTATTTATGGGCGGTGGTATGGGCGGACGTGGCGGTATGGGCGGCGGCGGCATGGGCGGCGGTATGGGCGGTGGCGGAATGGGCGGCGGCATGTAATTGCCCCCATCTGCAGCGCTACATGCAGCATAAGCCGACTTAAAGCCAAAGCAGTACCTTTAAGTTGCAGCGAGAGGCCACGGTAAAACGTGGCCTCTCGTTTTTCTAGGGCTCAGTCGCGGAATGATCCGCTCCCACCAACAACTGCAATTCTCTTCTCGGTGGGAGCGGTTTCCTACCGCGATTCTTCGCCCTGGTAGATCGCGGAATGATCCGCTCCCACGGCTCAGCGCTTTCGTGCCAAGGTCAGCCCGTCGGCGATGGGAATCAGACTGATACTCACACGGGCGTCTTGATGGAGTTTCTCATTGAAGCGGCGGATTGCGCGGGTGTCGGCATCGTTGACGGCGCCATCGGCCACGGAACCGCCCCACAGCACATTGTCGACCGCGATCACACCGCCGGGCCGCAGCAGTTCCAGACACAACTCGTAGTAGGGCTCGTAGTTGGTCTTGTCGGCGTCGATGAAGGCAAAATCGAAAGTTCCCGCCTCGCCCTGCTCGACCAACGTCAGCAACGTATCTTGGGCGGCGGCCAAACGCAAATCGATCTTGTGTTCTATGCCGGCCTCCCGCCAGTAGCGGCGGCCGACGTCCGTCCACTCCTTGCTGATATCGCAGGCGATTAGCTTCCCATCCGCCGGCATCGCCAACGCGACCCAGGCGGCGCTGTAGCCCGTGAACACCCCCACTTCAATGGCCCGCCGGACACCCAATGTCTCGACCAGCCAAGCCATGAACTGACCCTGCTCGGGCGCGATCTGCATGCGGGCGTACTCATGGGCCGCCGTCTCCTCCCGCAATCTGCGCAGCGCGTCCGGTTCGCGCAGCGAATGCGCCAACAGGTAGCGATACAAACCATCGGACAGACCCAGCGAGCGTTTGGTCATGACCCTTTATCCGCCTCAGAGTATGGTGCAGTCGGCGTCCCCAAAAACGGCCCAGAACGAGAAATTCAAAGATCGCGAGTTTCCGGCGTTGTCGGTCAAGCGAATGGTGATCTTGTGCTCATCCTGCGGAGCGCTGCCGGTCCAGCTTGAATGCAAATAGTCCGATGCCAGCGGAATCAGGAAGTATGGGTCGGCACTCGTATTTGGGTCGTCGTGAATTGGCAGCGTTTTATATGGAACCAAAACATTGGTTCCCAAACTATATTGCATCTCAACCTTGATCTGGCTCGCCGGGGTCGAGACTCCTCCGACCGCCCGATCGATCACGTAGAAACGCAAGAACGGAATGCGGCTCAAGTGCAAGTCGAACCAACTGAACTTCTGTTTCGGGATAACATTGGTGACCACGACTTTATTCTTGTTGAAGTACAGCGGGGCGTTGCTCGCCACGGATCTTAGCTTGCCGACATAGCACGTCGAGCTTCCCAAATCGAACAACGCTTCATCGCTGTAAATGACATCCGATCCGGTAAAATCGGGAAGCAAATTGTCCATAGACACAAACACTGTGGACTCGGTCGTGTTGTTCGCCTCGTCCCGGATGAGTATCGAAATCGGGTTCTCGCCCGGATTCAGACGCACGTTTGCCCGCCACGTGCCGTCACCGGCGACCGTGGCGGCCGCGCCTTGCACCTGAAACAGCGAGAGCGCGGAGCCGCCCCGCTCGTACGTGCCCGTGATCGTAAGCCGGCTCTGATTGGTGAGCGTGGGCGAAGTCACCGTGAACACCGGGTCGGTGTTGTCGAACAGCAAAATAAAACTCTCGCTGCCCAAATTACCCACATCGTCGAATGCGGTGACATCAAGCGTGTGCTCGCCATCGGCGTAATCGGCGGTGCGAATAACGATACCCGGGTCGTTAACGTCCGGCGCGTCGCCCAGCGTGGCGCCATCGAGAGCGAAGCTGACGGCGCTCACAGGCGATTGATCCGCAACACTCACGCCAAACTGGATATCGCCGCGGTAATAGACGCCCAAACCGTCATTCGCGGTAATCACCGGACCTTCCAGATCCAGAGCCGCGCTATTGCTTCCGGGAAAGACCGGGCCCGAACTCGATGCAAAGGTCGTGGCGCGCGCCAATAGATCCCGCGCTGTGATACCCGTCTTATTGGCCGGACTGCTGGCGGTGACCAGCATGTGCTGGGCCATGGCGCTGCGATAGACGTTTTGATTCAACTCCGCGCCGGCGAAGGTCAGCACGTTTGGGGCGCCGTCGCCATTGACGCCCGCGACGCCGTCAAGCACACCGTCAGCGCGAATATCGTCGTACATGACCCGAGCCAGATTGATCGACGGATATTGATCGTGAAACGAATTGTCGTTTTTGTCCGCCAACCAGGCCGTATAACTGGAAAACGAGGCCAGAAGAAAGCCGTACAAGGTCGATGCGTCAATGTCGGTGGTAGTTTCCCCCGCCACCCGCAAATCGCGGGGCGTGGTAGCGGTCACGTGAATGCCGAATATGTCGGCCAGCTCGCTGTTGGCTTGTTCGATCGCTTGCGCGGCGTCGATGCCTGTCGAGATCTTGTATTCGGCCAAACCGGTGGCGAGCAAGGATAGTGGCGTCACGTTGATGGTCAGGCCTTCGCCCGAACGGTACAGGCCCAACGCGGTCAGTCCTTTGCCGGCTTTGACGCTTACCGTGGTATTGGTCGCTTCCTCAACGTAGCGGCCGCCGTCGACTTCCACCATGATGGGTTGATCGGGCGCGACGAATTCCAGCGTGAAGGCGCCCTGCTCGTCCGTCGTCGCAGTTCCCAGCAGGTCGCCCTTTTGGCCCCCCGCGAATTGGTAGGCGCGCACGTTGCCTTCGACGATGCGTCCATCATGAGCCACACCGCTGATGCCTCCGCTCGGACGTTGAGGCGGATAGTCCGTTCCACCTCCCCCACATGCCGCGATCGTCAAGCCAACACCGAATACGATCCATCGTAAACCGCTGCTCATATCTACCCCGCTATTCGAGCCCTCAGGCTGATTGGCAACTACGAATTCTACTTTACAACCACGCGAAAATCTCAGTCCGCGCGGCCAATTCCAAAGCAAAATTAACACCGTTTCAACACTTCGATCCGCCCACCCCCCGAAAACGTTGTCGTTCAGAGACGGTTGATACAAAGAGAGAATCGCGAGCATGCTCGCTCCGACACTGTTAGCGAGTATAGAGAAACACCACCGAAAGACCCAACTCCTCGACCCCCTCACCAATGGACGGCGCGAAGTACGCCCGCCCGGCGACGTCCCACCGGCGATTCAAACTCCATTCCGAGGTTAGATCCAGCTGAACGCCAATATGGTTGCGGTCGCGATCCGGGTAGACATCCGCTAGAAATCCGTCGCTATCGACTGTAAATCGTTTCGTGAAACTGTCGCGGGACAAAATGGCGCCGGCACCGGCCCACAATTGTAATGACTCGATCCACTCGATTTTTCGCTGCGCGGATAACCGCACGCCATAGCGCTCGACATCCTGGCCAATGTAGCTGGCGGACGCGGGAAGAGTAAACTCCTGGTAAAAGCCCTCGAGCCAGTACCGAAACCCGCCGAGCCAGCGGTCGGTGTAGACGACATTCCATGGAAAGATATCCGATTCGTCATCCGCCGCGCCGTCGGGGTCCTCGACCGAGACCTGCGCCGTGCTCAGCGCATAGCCGAAACGCGCGGTCTGTTCCGGCTCACCGATGGCAGCGGCAAAACTTCCCGGCGCCCATGCCGGCAATGACGCCAATAGCACACACCCAACCTTCCGCCTCATTCGCGCTCCCCACGTTCGCGGCCAATCAGCCGAAAAGCAATCGATCCGCCCGGTCATTTGTAATCGTGATACATCCCGCTGATCTGCAACCCGTCGCCGGCGCGCTCCACGTGCAGCTCCACCTTGCCGGAAAAGACTTCATCGCGGTTCTTCCAGCGCGGCGAGATGCGCACGGTGAATTCGCCGGTGCCGACGGCGCGCTCACTTTCATAGCGCCACGTCATGTTTTTAAGCGAAAACTGCCGTGCCGCGGTTGATTTGAACAATTGCTCATAGTCCTGCTTGATGCCGACGCGATCCACCTGGTCGTTGGTTCGCGCATCGACCGCAAACAGGCCAGCGAACTCAAAAATATCACCGTCCTGATAATAGGCTTCAAGTCGCTCCACCAAGCGGGCCAAGTCGCTGCGAGTGATCAACAGCTCCGTCGGGAAAACACCGACCGGTGGGATATTTTGCGCTGCGGTCTGCGCGGTTTGATCCGTTGCCGCCGCAGCCATCGTCATCGGTCCGACGGCCGCGGGGGGAGCAATCGGTAGCGCGGAGGCGTCGACTGCGGCTTTGTCTTCACCAGGTTGCCGGTCTAGCGCCGGCATTTGCTCGATGCTTGACGTTGTAACTGCCGGCGACGTCGCAGCAGACGACACCGGCGCAACTGTGGGCGCCGCAACCGGCAAGCGCGGCGTAGACTGCGGGACCGGAGTCGCAATCACGGCGACTGTGGACTCGGCAGTAGGTTCGCTCGGACGCGCCACTGCTTTGCCGGGAGGCTCAATCTCCGCCACGGCAGTCGGCGTCTCAACGCTTATTCCGAACGATTGCGGTTCGTCCACGAAGTCGGCTGCGCTTTCAGTCAGCGCGTCGGGCTCGGTGATGGCCAACAGCGCCGCGGCTTCTTCGTTTCGCAGGGAGTCCGGGGGCAACGTCTCTATCACCCCGTCGGACGGCGAGGCCGGCGCGCCCGCTTGCTGAATTCGATCCCAATGGGGCACCAATAATGAATAGCGGGCGATCAAGACGGGCACGACGAGGGCGATGATTCCGATGGCGGCCAAACTCACTCCGATCAGCGCCCGGTTGGACACTTGGCGCGGCGGCTCGACGGGTCGCGCCGAATCACTTTCACTGCTCCCGCTCGCCACGGCCTCGGGCCGATCGGCCTGCCACGTACGCTCGCCCTGGCCACCGGCGGGGAAAACGCGCCAAGCCTGTTCCGTTTCCGCCGTCGAATTGATCGGATCGTACGGCCGACGACCGTTGGCCAGCACTTCGTCCACCACCGCATCAACCGGGAGATCGAACTCTTCGCCGGTGATCGCGTTGATCCGCGAGCGGTCATACATGCGGCGGCGCAACTCATCTCCGACGACCGAGTAGGCTTTGCTGACACGCAACACGCTGTCGCACAGCGATCCCGTCGACGCGTCATCGTCGGATTGAAACAGCGCCAGCAGCGCGCGATAGTTGGAATCGATTTGATCGGCGCTGGCATCAGAACGAACGGCCAACGAGCGGTAGTAGTCACCCCCGTCGACCAGGACAACCCGTTTGACATACAGCAGTGCGGCGCGGCGCAACTCGTCGACCGAAACCGTTTCGGCGCCGTCGAAATCGACAGGCTCCTCGCCGAGCGCGGCGCGCAACACCCGTCCGACGCCTTCCGGCAACGGAATACTTTGATCCGACAAGCTACGCAACAAATGCGGAGACCGGTAACAATCCAGAACCAGTTCTTGCGTAGGCGTCATCTTCCTTGCAAGCGGAGTGCCCACTGTTGAAATACTTTCCCTGTATCAAATGAGACGCGTCGACGCACTCCATTTTGTTCGTAAACGCTGGCGTACATGTTAACCCGACAAAAAAAGGAGTCAATGTGTATAACAAGGCGGATGACATCCATTTCAGTCGACCCGTACGTAACAACCACTATGCTCGCGACAACGCAATTACCACGGGAACGGCATCCAAAATTGTTACAATACCCCACACGTTCCCAGGCCGAGCCGCCTGCACGAGCGGCCGGTTCGCCACACAACCTAAATCAACGTAGTCGGAAGCATGTCGATACACCGAGTCCTCTCAACCGCGGCCAGCCGGCGCGCTTTGTTTTTCGGATGGGCATGGCTCGCGGCGCTCGCGCTGCTGGGGTGCGGCGGCGATGGCGGCGGTGACGACAGCGCAAATGCGGCACCGGTATTTCGGGGCGACTTCGCGATCGCTTATGTGAAACGGCCGGTCGACGCACTGGGCGCCGCGATCGACGGCATCGGTTTTCGACTCGGCGGCGATCTTTATATTCGAGACCTCTCCTCTCCCAGCGCCCAGGAGCGCAATGTCACGGCCCGCTATACCAAGGGTCAAGGTGACGTCAGCGACCCGGAGGTTTCCTTCGATGGACAACGCATCGTCTTTTCCATGCGCGGCCCCGGCGACAGAACATGGAACATCTGGCAATACGATCGGGTTCTCGATCGCCTGGAGCGGTTGGTCGGCGACGACCTCGTCGCGGATCTGGGCGATGACGTCGATCCCGCGTACTTGCCTGACGGGCGCATCGTATTCAGCTCCAATCGACAGACGCAAAGTCAGGCGCTGATCGCGACCGCCGGCCATGAAACCTTTGCCTTCGTGGACGAGGCGGGACGCGAGCGCGCATTGGTGCTTCACATCATGAATGGCGACGGCAGCGACATCCGCCAGATATCCTTCAATCAAAGCCACGACCGCAATCCGACTGTGTTATCGAGCGGCGAAATCATGTTCAGCCGCTGGGACAACGCGGGGCCGCGCAATCAGTATTCGATTTTTTACGCCAATCCCGACGGGACGGGGATGTTTGTGCTCTATGGCGCGCACAGCCCTGGGGAGAGTTTTCTTCACCCGCGGGAGATGCAAGACGGCCGCGTGGTGTCGACGCTGACACCCATGGGAACCACCCGCGAGGGCGGCGCTTTGGTGATTGTCGACGTGCACAACTACTCCGACAACGATCGCCCCGCGCCGAACGCGCCGGTAAGCGGCCAAACACAGCAGCAACCGACGCTGTTCGAGATTCCCCTCGACGTCAGCGCTTCGCCTTACGGGCGCTACACCACACCGTATCCACTATGGGACGGCACGTCGCGCATTCTGGTAAGTTGGTCGCCGCTGCAGCCGGAACAGCGGCCTCATCCTTTGACAGGCGATATTGAAACGGTCGAGGGCGCGCCGGTATACGGCGTTTACATGCTTGATCTCACGGACAAGACCTTGCGTCCTGTGGTCTTAGCGCCACGCGGTTATGCCGTGACGGATCCCATCGCGCTGCAGCCGCGACCGGCGCCGGATACCATCGAGGACAGACCGCTCAACGAGCGCTTGGCGACGCAAAACAAAGGCATTCTAAATATCAAGAGCGTCTACGACACCGATGAGCTGGGCCGCATGGGCGACGGCGTTTTCGCGGGCAATGAGTCGGTTCCACTTATTGCCGCGCCGGCCGGCGACACTCGGGCGATGGTGGCCGACATCGCGCAGTTGAAGAATCCGGCGACACCGGCGAGCGAGCGCCCCGCCCGGTTTCTGCGGGTAACCCGCGCCGTTCCCATCCCACCGGGTTTGGGCCGGCGATTCATTGGGGAAACGCCCTTCACGATGGAACAAATCATCGGCTACGCCGAAGTTGAACCCGATGGCTCGGCGAAAATCGAAGTGCCGGCCGACACGCCGCTTGCATTGAGCGTGCTGGACAGCAACGGCCGGGCGTTCACGCCGCACACCCATTGGCTGCAGGTTCGACCGGGCGAAACCCGCACCTGCAACGGTTGCCACTCGCCCCGCCGCGGCGCGGCACTCAACACCGACCCCATTGCGGGCAATCACCCGCCGCTGTTCGGCGCCGATGGCGACGATTTGATTCACGTCCACCCCGGCGCATCGGCCACCAGCCGCTTGTTCGCGGTCGACCCGGAAGGCGACCCGCTGGTGTACCGCATCGTCGATCCGCCCGGCTTTGGCGTTGTCGTGATAAGCGATCCCACCACCGGCGCGTTCACCTACACCGCCAATAACGACGCGCCCATCGGCACGGACAGCTTCACTTGGGTGGCCAACGATGGCAACGAAGACTCCAACTTAGCGACCATCAACATCAACATTCACCCCATACCGGCGGCCACCCTGGGCGAATCGATGGCGGAGACGCGGGTGCGGACTTTTCCGGAGCAGGCCATACTGGGCCCGGACATCGGCTATTCCGACGTCTGGGGCGACCGCGTCAACCCATGCATTACGATACGCTACGTCGGCAATACGGACTGCGCCGATGCCGCGCTGCCGCTGGAGGATCTCACCACATTGGCGCCGGAAAACGGGTTGATCCACTATCCCGACCACATCCAGCCGCTGTGGATCAAGAACCGCGGCGCGAACACCTGCACCAATTGCCACAACAACACCAGCGCAAGCGACGCCATCTCGCGCGGGTTGGATCTGCGGGGGCTGTTCACAGACGAAAACATGCTTGCCAGCTATGGCGCGTTGCTGCTGGGCGCTCCCCTGCGCGATGCCAACGCCCAGGTGACAGCGGAGGTGCTAAACAACGAAGTTGTGGTTCGGCGCGCGCTTCCCTTGGTTATCGCCGGAGCAAGCCGCGAAAGCTTCTTAGTGGAAACACTGTTCGGCGAGGAACTGCGTTCAAGTCGACCGCTCGGCGCCAGCGTCGACCACAGCGGTTTTCTAAACGCCGCCGAGAAACGCCTGATCGTCGAGTGGGTGGATCTGGGTGCGCAGTACTACAATGATCCCTTCGGCGACGATGTCAACGCCAACGGCATCCGGGAACTGACGGAAGTCCGAGGAACGGTGCGGACGCTCAATGGCGATGAGTTCGTCGCCAGCGTGCATCCCGTCCTGTTGCGCCGCTGCGCCGGCTGTCATCGCCCGTCCAGCGTTTCGGACAACACCGCGCCGGTGCAAAGCGGCGCCAAGACGCCGTCTTTCGTGTTAACCGGGCGGGTCGAGGGCGACTTCAACATCACCGCCGCGTTCGTATCCGTGCTCGGCGATCCCGGCCGCAGTGCGCTGTTGGCCTACGCAGGCTCCAACGGACTGAGCCCCAACCCCGCTCATCCGCAAGTGCCATCGCGAACCTCGCCCGATGCGCGGGTACCGGTCTTATCCCCGCAAGCACCCGCCGATGAGACAGCGGCGGCCGACTACCAAACCATTTCCAATTGGATCGATGCCGCAAGATTCGCCAATGCGCCTCAATAAGACTTCGATTGGACACTCGCTCCTGGCCGCCGCGCTGCTGAGCGGCTGCAACGAAGTCACCGTCGAGCCGGTCACCACTGGCGCGACGGTGTGCCAGGAATATTACGAGGCCTGCGTCGACAGCGTGCTCACCGAGCCGTTCGCCGCGTCCGCCACGGGGCTCACCGTCACTTGCGCGGGCGAAGGCTGCCACAATGTGGACAACGGCGCCGGCGGCACCTTCAAATTGTTTCCGCGCGCCGCGGGCGGCAGCCTCGAAATGACGGCGAACTTCATTTCCGCCAAGGCGTTCGTCAACGTCGGCGACCCGGCCATGAGCAAGATCCTGCTGGAACCTTTAGCGGGCTCGCCTTCCATCGTCGGCAGCCATTCCGGCGGCGACATTTTCGCCGATCCCAATGACCATCACTATCAAGAGTTGTATTACTGGATTTCCAATCCCCAAGCGAGCACCACGGAATCCTGCCCGCAATTGGACCACTTTCCCAACGATGCATCGCGGCGTTGCTTAGCGGACCCCGTCCCATGAGTGTCTTGCGCGCAGATGAAGGAGCGAGCATGCTCGCGAAAACACAATCCGCGCGCGAACTCGGGATGAATTCGCGGCCGTGGCCGCTGCTACAGCGCGCCGCCCGTGTCGTTCTCTGCGTTGCTTGGATCGCCTTTTCGGCGTGTTGGAGCATGGTTGCTGTTGCCGAAAAACCCGCCACCCCTAGAGTCCAAGTCGCGGAGCCCTATTTGGAAATACACTCCGGACCTGGACGCGGCTATCCCGTCTTCCATGTCGTCAAACGCGGCGGGTGGATCACCGTGCTCAAACGCCGCACCGACTGGTTTCAGATTGTCACGGAAGACGGCCTCCAGGGCTGGGCCACCCGCCAGGAAATGGAGCTGACACTCACCGAGGCCGGCAGCGAAACCGAATTTCGCGACGTTTTGGTGGATCATTTTCTGCGCGACCGACTGGTCTTCGGTGTGGCAGGGGGAGACATGGAAGGTCAAACCGTGATGACGTTCCGCGCCAACTATGCCTTCAACGAGCACTTGCAGAGTGAATTGAATGTTTCGCAAGTCTCCGGCACGTACACCAGCACCCAAGCGTATTCCCTGCATCTGGTCGCCCTTCCGGCACGCAAGGGTTTATTCGTTCCGCTGCTGTCCCTCGGCGCGGGTCAGTTCCGCGACACGCCGCGAAAAACCTTGGTCGACCCGCAAGCCAGCAACTCGCTGGCCGGCATTGTCGGATTGGGGCTTTACGCTCATCTAACTGAACGCTTCATGCTGCGCGTGGACTATCGCAATTTTGTTATCCTAGTGGACGATGGCCGCGCGCGGGAATACGACGAAATTACGGGGGGCTTTTCGTTTGTTTTTTAGTATCGCGAGACATACGCTGTCGCACATCCATGCACAGCGAAAACCGCTCGCACAAGGGCGAGCGTTGCGACATATTCTGTTTAGCGTGGCGTGCGGGATCCTAACGCCCCCTCTCTGCCTCGCACAACAACCCGTCCCCGATGAGCCGCCCGGCGAAGACGAACAAATCATCCAACCCGAGGTCAGCCGCCTCCCGGAAAAGCTGCCGAAAATCGACACGGAAGATTTCGAAGTCGGCGCCTTCATCGGCCTCTACAGCCTGGAAGATTTCGGCACCGAGGTTCAGTACGGGACACAGGCGGCCTATCACGTCACGGAAGACATTTTCTTCGAAGGCGTTTTCGCCTTGGCGGAAGTCTCGGACACCACTTTCCGCAGCATCGGCCTCAGTCTGTTTCCCGAGGAAGACCAAACTCTCAGTTACTACAACCTGAGCGTCGGCTTCAATTTGTTGCCCGGAGAATTATTTTTGGGCCGCAAAACGGCGTACACCGCGCAAGTTTACGTGATCGGCGGCCTGGGCAACACCGACGTGGCCGACGAGGGGTATTTCACCATCAACTACGGCATCGGCGTACGCATCCTGGGCAATGACTGGTTCGCCGTCCGGGTGGACTTTCGCGACCATGTTTTCGATACGGACATCGTGGGCCGCAGCAAGACGACGCACAATTTGGCTTTACAAACGGGATTGACGATTTTCTTTTAGGAGGCCGCGGCGTGACGGATGTGGGAGCGGATCATTCCGCGATTGACGCAGCGAAGAATCGCGGTAGGAAACCGCTCCCACAACAGGACTGAGCCTCTATTGTGGGAGCAGATCATTCCGCGATTGACGCGGCGAAGAATCGCGGTAGGAAACCGCTCCCACAGCGGGACTGGACCTCGGTTGTGGGAGCGGATCATTCCGCGATTTTTATACCGAAGCGCGGCAACGCCAACACAGGGAGAACAAGGACGATGAATGCAAAGCTATGGTTGGTTCTGCTGCTCTCTCTCACCGCAGCGCCGGCAAACGCCCTTCAAATCGGCGTCGTGGCGCCGGACTTCACCCTGAAAAGCGCCGCGGGCGTCAACCTGCGTTTGCATGAGTTTCGCGGCGACGTCATTCTGCTGAATTTCTGGGGCAGCTGGTGCGGGCCCTGCGCTCAGGAATTGCCCGCGCTGCAGGATTTGCATGAACGCTATCATGCCCAGGGATTGCAGGTCTTGGGCGTCAACCTCGACAACGACGAAGCCGCGGCGCGCAACGCCATTCGACGGCTCGACATCGAGTTCCCCACTCTGTTCGACACGCGCAAAACCGCCAGCGGGTTGTACCAACCGGACGACCTTCCCCAAACCTACATCATCGATCGCGACGGTATGGTGCAATTCGAATACAAGGGCTACAAGCCGGGACAGGAAAAGAAGTATGACGAAATCATCAAGCAGTTGTTGAATCAATGAATCGCGCACCAGACAACGCAGGAGCAAGCATGCTCGCGATGCAACGAACCATGCCTAACGCGCCGATTCAGTCGCCGCCATGGCAGCGCCACGCCCATTGGTTCACGGCCATCCTCTTCGCCAGCACAATTATGGGCTGGGCCATGCTATCCGCCGGATGCGCGGCGAACCCGTGGGTCAAGCCCTACGAACGCGACGCGCTCAACGACCCGCTATTAAACGCGCAGGACCATTCGCTGGTGGACCGCCAGCGCGAAGTCGCAATCGCGGTGCATCAAGGTGCGCGCGGTGCCGTCGGGCTGCCCGGAGATGGCTGTGGCTGCGACTAGATCTCGTATCCACCACGGATCTCGGCACAGCGGTTTGGCGTTGTGCTTTGTCGCCGGCCTTTGCCAGGCCGCCGCCCTTCCCGCCGATCGCACCGAGGGCGCTTATTCGACCTACAGCGGCGGCGGCGTCGACGTGAGCAGCCCGGCGATTCTCGTGCGCAAGTCCGTCGCCCAGAGCTGGTCCTTCGCGGGCGAGTACAGCGCCGACATCATCAGCAGCGCCTCCATCGACGTGATCACCACGGCCAGCCCCTACGATGACCGGCGCGACCGCTTGTCCCTCGCCGGCGACTATACGATCAACGACACGCTCATCAACGTCACGGCCATCACTGCATCGGAAGACGACTACGACGCAACGCATCTCGACGTTCACCTCTGGCAAGACATAAACGGCGGGACTGGCACGTTGCACCTGGGCTACGGCCGCGGTTGGGAGGAAAAAACACGGGTCGATACGGACTTCAGAGGCGATGTCGACCGTCACCTGTATCGCGTCGGCGTCAGGCAACTGGTCACGCCGCAGTGGATCGCCCAATTCGACTATGAAGCGATCATCGATCATGGCGCATTGGCAAATCCCTACCGCTCGGCGCGTGTTTTGGGCGCCAGCGTACCGGAGCGCTACCCCGACACCCATGCCAGTCACGCCCTACGCCTTCAAGGCTTGCGACGCCTATCGCAACATTTTGGCCTGCAGCTCGGTTATCGTTTCTATCGCGACGACTGGGACATTGGCGGCCACACCCTGGAAGCGGCGCTCAACCAACGTATCGGCGACCGCCTGCTGGCCCAGTGGCGCGTCCAGGCTTATACCCAGTCGGATGCGTCGTTCTATAGCGATAACTTCAGCACCGAACTCAACTACATGAGTCGCGACAAAGAGTTGAGCCAGTTCACAAGTTACGCGCTGGGGGCTAAAGTGAGCTATGAATTGCTCAAGCCGGGATCACAACGTAACGTAAACAAGGGAACGGTAACCGTCAGTTACGACTACTTCGACTATGACTACGACAATTTCACGGATGTGCGATCGGGACAGCTCTACGCTTTCGACGCCTACTTGCTCCAACTGTCATTCATCCTATGGTACTGACCATGCTGAAAACACGCATTAGACGTCTGAAACATCTTGTTCTGGTCTTGCTCGCGGCGCCGGTGATCGCTTTCGCCCAAGGCGTCGATGATGTGTCGTCCATGCTGCCGGAAACGGTCGACCAGCGGGCACAGAATCTGAAAAAGGACGTGCTCGACCTCAACCGCGATCTGTTCATCCTTGAGGAAGAGTTACTTTATCCGCCCAGCACCGAATTGGTCGTTTTTTTGTCCATGGACACGGGAGAGCTGTTCGGGCTGGATTCGGTGGAATTGAAGGTTAATGACAAAACCGTGGCCCACTACCTCTACACGGAACGCGAACTTGATGCTCTGCGACGCGGGGGCGTGCAGCGGCTTTATATGGGCAACGTGCGCACCGGAAAGAATGAACTCGTCGCTTTTTTTACCGGCAAGGGCCCACACGGTCGCGATTTCAAACGGGGCACCAGCTTGGTCGTCGACAAGGGATCGGATCCGAAATACGTCGAGCTGAAAATCATCGGCAACACCCAGAAGCAGCAACCCGAATTCGCCACCCGTGAGTGGTAGGGCAATGTCCACGACGCGGCTGAATCGTCGACTGTGCGCGGCCACCGCCGGCTGCCTGCTGGCGCTATCGGCCGCAATTCCCGTGCACGCCGACGAAACCGGCCTCGCGGCGATCGAAGAGATCCAAGACCTGCAGTTCGGCGAATCCCTGTTCTACTTTTTCCAAGGCAAATACTTCTCCAGCGCCACGCGATTGCTCGTCGCGCAAGAAAAGGGACAACTCCATCATCACGGGCCCGAAGCACGACTATTGCTGGGCGGCTTGTACTTGTCCTACGGCATGTTCGACGAGGCGGAGAGGATTTTTCAGGAGATCATCGATCAAGTCGCAACGCCCATGGTGCGTAATCATGCTTGGTTTCATCTGGGTGAGCTGTTCTATCAACGCGGTCGCTTGGCGCAGGCTCAACGCGCTTTGCTGAGCATCAAGGAGCCGTTCCCCCCGGAGTACCAAGAGCGGCGAATTCTGCTGTTGGCGAGCATCTACCTCGCCGACAAGCAGTATGAGGAAGCGGTCAAGACCCTGCAATTGCTCAGCAGCAAATCCGTTTGGGCCGCCTATGGACGCTTTAACCTTGGCGTTGCGCTCATTCGCCTCGGACGCCTCGAGGACGGCGTGGCAACGCTCACGCAGCTCGCCACGTTGAATACCACCGAGCGCGAACTGTTAGCCTTGAAAGACAAGGCCAATCTGGCCATCGGATTCGCCTTGCTGCGGGCCGGCAATGCCGGCGCAGCCGAGGCGGCGTTGGCGCGGGCGCGGTTGCGCGGCCCCTATTCCAACGAGGCGCTGTTCGGTATGGCCCAGGCGCTTTATGCTCAGAACCGCCTCGAAGATGCACTGAGTTATTGGCAGGAGCTCGCCCAGCGCTCGAGCCGAGGCGCAGCCGTGCTGGAAGCGAAGATCGCCATCCCCCAGACTTTCTTCAAACTAAAGTCCTACGCCCAGGCCCTCTCCGGCTATGAAGAAGCACTTGAAATGATCAACGAAGAAATCGGCGCGCTGGACCGCACGGTCGCCGAGATCAAAGAGGTCAATCTCTTGGACCGCATGTTGAGCGAAGACAAAGTGGTTGACGAACTGGACTGGCTGCTGCGACCCAATGCAATCCCCGATCCGCTGCGTCACCACTTCATCACTCAATTGTTGGCCAGCCATGCATTTAACGAGGCCCTCAAGACGTATCGCGATCTGCGATTTTTTCAGGACCATTTGCTCAACTGGCGCGAGAATATCGCCGCATATGAGGAGATCCTGGCCTTGCGGCGCAAGGTCTATGAGAAAAAGCTCCCTGTGATTCAGACAAAGTTCAGCGCGTTGCCAATGCAGGCGCTGCAAAAGCGGTTCAATTCGCTTTCCGAAGAGGTTGCCGCCATCGAGAGGGAGAACAGCCCGTTCGGGGTTGCTAACGAGCAGGAAAAGATGCAGATCACGCGTCTAGAAAGCATTCAGGAACGCCTGAACGGCATACAAGATCTGCTCGATCCCGACCTGGCGGCCGAATACCGTGAACGGCATCGGGTGGTCAATGGCGTGTTGACGTGGAATCTCGGGCAAGATTTCAAGCCCCGTTTGCGGGTCGTGAAAAAGCAACTGAAAGAAACGCGAGAACAGATGGCAACGACGGCAATGCTGCGCGACCGGCTGCTCGCCGCTCAAGAACGTGCTCCGGCCGAGTTCGGCTCTTTCGCGACGCGCATCGAGAACGGGAAAACCCGCATCGAACGTCTATTGCGGGAACTGGAAGAAGCGCAAAAGGCCCAAGAAAATACCTTGCGCGAACTAGCCCTCGAACGCCTCCAAGCGTACAAGGGACGCCTAACGAACTATAAAACGGAGGCGCAGTTCGTTATGGCACAAATCTATGACGCGGCGCTGCAAAAAGCACCTCCCTCAACGCCACAAGACCGAGACTAAATGTAGGACCAGCGTTCCTGCCGGTATTGATCGGGTCTGTGGATAAGAATTGACTTCCCCTGCAGCGAGACATGCGCAGTTACTTGAAGATCCCGGTTACTGTTAAATTTTCCGATGCATGGTATCTTTTGCTCGCGGGCCGCACACAGAAGGTTATCGCCCGCAACAATAGCAATCGAGTCATTATTACAACCACAGTAGCGGAGAGGCTTAAATGAACAGACCATTGCAGTTCGCAGGGATCGTATCGGGAAGCATTTTACTTGCGGCGGCGGCATTGGCAGATACGCCAGCCCTGACCGCGCCCCATGGTCATGGCGTGCAAGTTTCCGGGAAAGTCACCATGTTTCGAGTCCAACAGAAGGGCATCGAGGTATTGGTGAACGGGGAAAAAGTCGAAGCGGAAGTCATGGTGCAAGTCGACTCGCAGCCGGACACGGTATATGTGATGCCGATGCACGACCCCGATCCAGCGAAACAGGCCATAACGGAAACGCTGCGCCAAGCCTACGTCAGCGACAAGCCCATCACGATTGAGCACATCATCGCTCCCGGCAAGAAAGTCGCGACAATCAACTGGGTTCAGTTCGGCAATTTAGCAGTCAAGTAAATTCTACGGCACGGGGTGCCATGGGATTGTGGCACCCCGCCCGCGAAGTTCCCTCCCAAGACGTCGCGTCGCATGTTTCGCCTGCGCCAAGCAAAGGAGAGCGCCATGAAAACCGCCGTTTACTGCGCACTATTGACGTTATTCTCGACAATTGCGTACGCCGAGCAGAAAACCTACCGCAAGGATATTCGCCCACTGTGGGAAGCAAGGTGCGCTATGTGCCACGGCGTCAATTCGCCTTATGTAGGCGAATTTAAAGAGGACAAGCAGAAATTCATCGCCCACAGTCAAGGGCCGCGCATGGACACCTACGCCGACCTCGTGTCCTTTGTCTCATGGCCCGACACAGGCGCGATCATGCGACGCTTGGACGACGGCAAGAACACCCCTGACGGCAAGCCCGGAAACATGTACGGACACCTCGGAACAAATGAAGCCGAACGGCAAAAGAATTTGGCACTTTTCAAGGAATGGCTTGGCAAGGACGCCTGGACGCTCAAGCGGAGAGCCGACATCACCAAAGAAGAGCTGGATCGGATTGTAGCTGCGTATTAGGTGACCAAGATCACGCGCCTAACACGGGAACTCAACGTCGGTTCAAAAATAACGGGGCCCGCAGGCCCCGTTATATTTCCGCTGATCCAACGATCGACTACTTGATGCGCGGATTCAACTCGCCGCTGGCGTAACGCTTGACCATTTGCTCCAAGTTGATGGGCTTGACCTTGGACGCATTGCCGGCGCAGTTGAAAGCTTCGTAACGCTGTTTGCAGATATCCTTCATCGCCTTGAGCGATTCTTTGAAGAACTTGCGCGGATCGAATTCCTTGCGGTTTTCCGCCAGGAACTTACGGATCGAACCCGTAGCCGCCATACGCAAGTCGGTGTCGATGTTGACTTTGCGCACGCCGTGCTTGATGCCTTCCTGGATTTCTTCCACCGGCACGCCGTAGGTCTTGCCCATGTCGCCGCCGTACTTGTTGATGATTTCCAACCAGTCCTGCGGAACCGAGGATGAACCGTGCATGACCAAATGAGTGTCGGGGATGCGCGCGTGAATTTCCTTAACGCGACTGATCGCCAGAATCTCACCGGTGGGCGGACGGGTGAACTTGTACGCGCCGTGAGACGTACCGATGGCGATGGCCAGCGCGTCGATACCCGTCTTCTTGACGAAATCGGCGGCTTCATTCGGGTCGGTCAGCATTTGGGAATGATCCAGCTTGCCTTCCGCGCCCACGCCGTCTTCCTCGCCGGCCATGCCGGTTTCCAAGGAACCCAAGCAACCCAGCTCGCCTTCGACGGACACGCCGCAGTCGTGAGCCATTTGCACCACGCGACGGGTGACGTCGACGTTGTACTCGTAAGACGCCGGCGTCTTCATGTCTTCCTTGAGCGAGCCGTCCATCATTACGGACGTAAAGCCGAGCTGAATGGAGCGCAAGCACACACCGGGACTGGAACCGTGATCTTGGTGGATGCAGACCGGAACGTGGGGCCACTGCTCGACAGCGGCTTCCATCAAATGGCGCAGGAACGGCGCGCCGGCATAGCTGCGAGCGCCGGCGGAAGCCTGCATGATCACCGGGGAGTCGGTCTCATGGGCGGCCTGCATGATGGCATGCACCTGCTCCATGTTGTTGACGTTGAACGCCGGCACGCCGTAGTTGTTCTCGGCGGCGTGGTCCAACAGTTGTCGAAGGGTAATTACTGCCATGGGTTTCTCCTCATGCTTCTATAAAATGGAAATTAAAGAAAGAACATTCGCGAGCGTGCTCGCTCCTACTAACTACCGGGTTCAACCATGTCGCCGACGGTGACGATCTTCATCGCGTTAGTCCCGCCGTGAACGCCCAACAGATCCCCCTTGGTGATAATGACGGTGTCACCGTCTCGAACTGCGGCGCGGCGCACCAATTCGTCCACCGCCTCCTTGTTAGCCAACGCGTGGTCCGTCGTTTTGACGGCGAAATTCACCGGATAAACGCCGCGGTACAGCGTGACCTTGCGGCGGGTCTCCACGTGCGGGGTCAAGGCATAGATCGGTATGCCAGAACTGATGCGTGACATCCACAGCGGGGTCGCGCCCGACTCCGTCAACGCGGCAATCGCTTTTACGCCCAGATGATTGGCCGTGTACATCGCCGCCATCGCAATGGCTTCGTCGATACGGCGAAATCGCGTATTGATGCGGTGATCGGACACCATCGCCACCGGTTGCTTTTCCGCCCGCTTGCAAATGCGGTCCATTGCAGCGATCGCTTTCGCCGGATGCTTGCCGCTGGCGGTTTCCGCCGACAACATCACGGCGTCCGTGCCATCGAGCACCGCATTGGCCACGTCGAACACTTCGGCGCGGGTCGGGATCGGATTCTCGATCATAGACTCCATCATTTGTGTCGCGGTGATGACAACCTTGTTCATCTTGCGCGCCAGACTGATGATGTGCTTTTGCACGGCGGGCAGTTCGGCGTCGCCGATTTCCACGCCCAGGTCACCGCGGGCAATCATCACCACGTCCGCCGCAGCGATGATCTCCTCCAAGTCGTCTACCGCTTCGGCGCGTTCGATCTTGGCCACGATGCCGCCATGGCCGCCGGCTTGGCGCAACAAGGCGCGGGCGCGATGGACGTCCTCCGCGCTGCGCGGAAAGGAGATCGCCACGTAGTCCGCCGCAATCTCTGCCGCCGTCTTGATGTCCTCGCGGTCTTTCTCGGTGATAGCCGATGCCGATAGGCCGCCGCCCTGGCGATTGATGCCCTTGTTGTTCGACAGCTCGCCGCCAGTAACCACGTGGGTATGAATGCGACCATCGGCCACGGATTCAACCCAGAGCACAATGCGCCCATCATCGAGCAACAACGTATCGCCACGACTGACGTCGTTCGGCAACTCTTTATACGTCACCCCGACGTGGGTCTCATCACCGCCATTGGGATCGGCATGAATGTCCAGGGTGAACTTGCCGCCTTCGGTCAGCCTTACCTTGCCGTTCGTGAAGCGTTCGGTGCGAATCTTCGGCCCTTGCAGATCCGCCAACACGCCCACCGTGCGGCCATGGGCCCGTGCACGGTCCCGCACCATCTCCGCTCGCTGGCGATGCTGGTCCGGCGTGCCGTGGGAAAAATTCAACCGCGCAACGTCCATCCCGACGCCAATCATCTCGTCGATGACGGCCTGCTCGCTGCTGGCCGGTCCAATGGTGGCTACTATTTTCGTTCTTCTAAGCATTGCTCGCTACTTCGCCCGCTCTTCCAATATGGCCACGGCGGGTAGCTTCTTGCCTTCCAAGAACTCCAAAAAAGCGCCGCCGCCGGTGGAGATGTAGGACACCTTGTCGCCGATACCATATTTTGCAACCGCGGCCAGCGTGTCGCCGCCGCCCGCGATGGAGAAAGCCGCACTGTTGGCAATCGCGGTGGCCAGCGCTTTGGTGCCTTCGCCAAACTGATCGAACTCGAACACGCCCACGGGGCCGTTCCACACGATCGTTCCGGCCTTCTTCAGAATCTCGGCGAACGCTTTCGATGTTTCCGGACCGACGTCGAAGATCATGTCATCGGCCGCCACTTCACTGACCTTCTTCAGCGTCGCCTTGGCCTTGTCGGAGAATTCCTTGCCGCACACCACGTCGGTCGGGACGGGAATGTTCCCGCCACGCTTGCGCGCGTTGTCAGTGAGGCGCTTGGCTTCGGGCACCAAATCGGCTTCGTACAGCGACTTGCCGACATTGTGACCGGCCGCCGCGATGAACGTGTTTGCGATGCCGCCGCCGACGATGAGCTGGTCGACGATATTGGACAGTGAATCCAGCACCGTCAGCTTGGTAGAAACCTTGGAGCCACCGACGATAGCCACAAGAGGCCGCTTGGGATTTTTCAGGGCTTTGGCCAGGGCATCCAACTCGCCGGCCAGCAACGGACCAGCGCAGGCAACGGTCGCATACTTCGCAACGCCGTGAGTTGACGCCTCGGCGCGGTGTGCAGTGCCAAACGCGTCCATGACATAGACGTCGCACAGCGCCGCATATTTCTTCGACAGGTCGTCGTTGTTCTTCTTCTCGCCCTTGTTGAAGCGCACGTTCTCGAACATCACCACTTCGCCGGCGGCCACGTCGATACCGTCGAGATAGTCCTTGGCAACACGCACTGGCTTGCCGAGCAGCTTCGACAAATGCTCCGCGACAGGTTTGGTGGAGTTTTCCTCGCTGTAAACGCCTTCTTCCGGCCGACCGAGGTGCGACATAACCATGACTTTCGCGCCCTGATCCAAGGCCAGTTTAATTGTCGGCAGCGATGCGCGAATACGCGTGTCGTCGCCCACTTTGCCGTCTTTGATCGGCACATTAAGGTCTTCCCGAATCAGAACGCGTTTACCGGCGAGTTTTAGATCTGCCATCTTGATAACAGACATGATTCACTCCTGAATATTAAAGTTAAAAGTGATTTGGCAAATGACACCACTTGGCAAAGCACTCTTTGAGAAAGAAAGTCGGGCCGGCCAATGCCGGCCC
>JAKACW010000019.1 GCA_021821045.1 Pseudomonadota bacterium | reverse complement strand
CGACTTGGTGAAGAATCGCGGTAGGAAACCGCTCCCACAACCATAGTCATTTGGACTAATGCTCCAAATTCTCCTCGACGTCTTCGGTCTCACCATCACCCATGCCGAGGTCTCTGATCTTGCGCGTGAGGGTGTTGCGCCCCCAGCCGAGCAGCTTGGCCGCTTCCTGGCGTCGGCCGCCGGTGTGGCGCAGGGCGCTTTCGATCATCACCCGTTCGAACGCCGGCAGCGCGGAATCCAATAAATTCTCCGAGCCTTGACCTAACTGTTGATCGGCCCAGCGCTCGAGCGCGCTTTCCCAGTTCGACCCGGTGCCCGGCGGCGCTTTGGCGGTGCGCAATTCGGGGGGCAGATCCTCGAGGTGAATCTCGTGGCCGGACGCCATCACCGTCAACCAGCGGCAAATATTTTCCAATTGCCGGACGTTGCCGGGCCAGTCCAGGCGACAGAGGTAATCTTCCGCGTCGGGACGCAGCGTTTTGACTTCGACGTTCAGTTCCTTGGCGGCGAGGCGGAGAAAATAACGCAGCAGCAACGGAATGTCTTCGCGCCGCTCGCGCAGCGATGGGATGTGGATGCGAATGACGTTCAGGCGATGAAACAAGTCTTCCCGAAACAGTCCCGCTTGAACCCGTTGCTCCAAGTTCTGGTGCGTTGCGGCGATGATGCGCACGTCAACCCGGATCGGCGTGTGACCGCCGACGCGATAAAACTCGCCGTCGGCCAGTACGCGCAATAGCCGCGTTTGCAGCTCCGCGGGCATATCGCCGATTTCATCCAGAAACAACGTGCCGCCGTCGGCCTGCTCGAAGCGGCCGTGGCGCAACGTCTGCGCGCCGGTGAACGCCCCGCGCTCGTGGCCGAACAACTCCGACTCTAACAGCTCGCGGGGGATCGCCGCGGTATTCAACGCAATAAACGGCTTCGATGCCCGTGGGCTGTGGCGATGGAGCGCGCGGGCCACCAGCTCCTTGCCGGTTCCGGATTCGCCGTTGATTAGCACCGTGATGTTGGAGCGACTCAAGCGGCCGATGGCGCGAAACACCTCCTGCATGGCAGGCGCTTCGCCGATGATTTCGGGCGTGGGCAAAATGGCTTGAGCGCTGTCTGCCTTGGCGCTTTGCTGTCCGTGGTGAACTGCGCGGCGGATCAGTTCCACGGCGTCATCGACGTCGAACGGCTTGGGCATGTATTCGAACGCGCCACCCTGATAGGCCGAAACCGCGCTGTCCAGATCCGAATGGGCGGTCATGACGATGACCGGTAGATCGGGATAGCTGTCTCGTACATGCTCCAACAGTTGCAGCCCATCGACGCCGGGCATGCGGATGTCTGTCACGATGGCGTCCGGTTTCGAGCGGGCCAGTTTGTCCTTCAGGCCGGTCGCGGACTCGAAACTCGTCACGTTCATGTCGGCTTGGGTCAAAGCCTTTTCGAGCACCCAGCGGATGGAGCGGTCGTCGTCGATAATCCAGATATGCTCTTTAGTCGCCATGGTCATTGTCCAAGGGTAGAAGTAGGGTAAACACGGTTTGGCCGGGTTGGCTTTGAAACTCGATGAGTCCTTCGTGTTGATTCACGAGCGATTGCGCGATGGCCAGCCCAAGTCCGGTGCCTTCGGCGCGGCCGGTAACCATCGGAAAGAATATTTTTTCGGCGATATCGGGTGGAATGCCGGGACCGTTGTCGATAATCTCCAGTGCGATCACCAGGCGATGGCGGCGGGCGCCGATGTTGAATTGGCGGCGAGCCCGGGTGCGCAAAATAATCGTGCCATGGGTTCCTAGCGCCTGCACCGCGTTGCGCACGATGTTGAGGATGGCCTGGATGATCAAATCCGGATCGATCCACAGCTCCGGGATGCTCGGGTCGTAGTCGCGCTGGATGAAAATGCCAGCGGGTGCTTCGGCCGCGACCAGCTTGCGCACACGCTCCACCAACTCGTGTATGTTGACCCGCGACTTGCGCGGCAGATTCTTGGGGCCGATCAGCCGCGACAATAGATTTTGCAAACGGTCTGCTTCGCCGATGATGACCTGCGTATATTCTTTCAACTCTTCATCTGCGAGCGCGCGTTCGAGCAATTGAGCGGCACCGCGCAGCCCGCCCAGCGGGTTGTTTATCTCATGGGCCAGGCCGCGCAAAATGGCATGGGTTGCCGATTGCTGGTTCATGAGCTGTTCGTCACGCAAGATGCGCAGCTTGCGATCCACGGCGTGCAGTTCCACTAGATAGATCGGGTCGCCTCGCGCGTCGGGTAGGGGGGTGATGGTGACGTCCACCGTGGCCGACTTGCTGGGCGAGAAATTCAGTTCGATCTCACGCTCGGTGATCGGGTGAGCCTCGTCGCGAACGGTTTGAAGCAGTTCGGTCAGCCGATTCGGCCCGTTGAACAGATTGGCGGTCAGGCTCCCCTTGAGATGGCGGGCGCTAACGGCGAATAGCATTTCTCCGGCGGGGTTGATGTAACGCAAGCGCAGGTCGCGGTCGAACACGAGCGTTGCCACGGCAAGGTTCTCCACGATCCGTTGGCAGAGTTGGCTGGTGATCTGATCGCGTTGGGGCATATGGTAGCCATAGCAAGATCCAAACCAGTTGGATCGACGATTCAGCAATTTCGGTGCAAGCGCGAGTGGGTGAAATAAAAACGATAAAATTCAAAAAGATAAAGGCTTGCTGCGAGCGTGTCCCTAGCGGTCGCGCTTAACTTTGCACCAATTCTTGCGGAGGGCCGGCCATTGCGCGGCTCGGTCACGCACCATAATAGTGCAGGCAGTTTTCCAAATCCACCAAAAGTGGGCTGATGGGGGCCGGCGGAAGAAAACGCTAACGACCGCCCCCGGTTTGCGTGCGAAGGAGGTGGAATGTAACGGGGGAGGAGGTTTTGACCGAGTTGCCGGACTTATCGCGAATTTCAGCAACTAGGCTATGGCTGCCCCGTTCGACATTCTCGAGGGTGAAGGCAGTCGCCGCCGCCGGACCTGCTGCCTGCTTGCCATCGAGCAAGATGACAAGTTGGTGGCCTTCCTCGCTGTTGAGGCCAGGTAAGACCTTGATTTGTACCGAAACCTGTCCGTTGTTGGAGCGCAGCCCTTCGTCGTTGCTCGGCTGGGTTATCGAGAACGCGGTGTATTTAAAAGCCGCTTGCGGCGTGTTCGCCGGGGTGCTTGCGCTCGGGGTTGGTTGTGTCGCGCTTGGCTTGGTGGGGGCCGTGTAGGTTTGGAGGGGCTCCAACTCCATCGGGGTGGCGCCCTTCTCCGGCGGTTCATCGGAAAAAATGATCGAACCATCAGGCGCTTCCCAGCGGTAGACCTGCGCGAACAGGGGATTGCATTGGGCAACTAGAAGAAGCGTCACAAACCAGCGCAGCATAAAACGACTCCCGGCGTGAACCGATGGATGAGCAACATCTAAGGATTTAACGTTCAAACTATAGCAATATATCGGTTGGATTGGGTTTAAAATGAAAAACGCCCCGTTGCCGGGGCGTTTTGAAAGGAACGTACTCGACTGGTGATTACAGGCTGTAGTACATATCGAACTCGATGGGATGAGTGGTCATGCGCAACAGCGTGACGTCCTTCATCTTCAGTTCGATATAGGCATCGATGGTCTCGTCGGAGAACACGCCGCCTTTCTTCAAGAACTCGCGATCCTTGTCCAGCGCGTCAAGGGCTTGATCCAACGCATGGCACACCGTCGGGATCTTGCGATCTTCCTCGGGCGGCAGGTCGTACAAGTCCTTGTCGAGGGCTTCACCCGGATCGATCTTGTTCTGGATACCGTCCAAGCCCGCCATCATCATGGCCGTGAAAGCCAGATACGGGTTGGCGGTCGAATCGGGGAAACGTACTTCGATGCGGCGACCCTTCGGGTTTGTCACGTAGGGAATGCGAATCGAAGCCGAACGGTTGCGGGCCGAGTAGGCCAGCTTGACCGGGGCTTCGAAGCCCGGGACCAAGCGCTTGTAGCTGTTGGTGCTGGCGTTGCAGATCGCGTTCAGCGCCCGCGCGTGCTTGAAGATACCGCCGATGTACCATAGGGCAATTTCGGACAAGCCGCCGTACTTGTTACCGGAGAATAGATTCTTGCCGGCTTTGGCCAAGGATTGGTGCACGTGCATGCCGTTGCCGTTGTCGCCGACCAGCGGTTTGGGCATGAACGTTGCCGTCTTGCCGTAGGCGTGGGCGACGTTTTGGATGACGTACTTTTGGATTTGGGTTAAGTCGGCGCGATGCACCAGGGTGCTGTATTTCGTGCCGATTTCGCATTGACCCGCGGTCGCGACTTCATGGTGATGCACTTCGACTTCGACGCCCATCTCTTCCAGTGCCAAGCACATGGCGGAGCGGATGTCTTGGAAGGAGTCGACCGGCGGAACGGGGAAGTAGCCGCCCTTAACCGTCGGACGATGGCCCATGTTGCCGTCTTCCGTTACGCGCTCGGAGTTCCACGACGCTTCGTCGGAATCGATTTTGTAAAACGCACCGCTCATTGTCGCGCCCCAGCGTACGTCGTCCAGGATGAAGAACTCGGGTTCCGGTCCGAAAAACGCGGTGTCGGCGATCTTGGTGGACTTCAAATATTCTTCGGCGCGGCGGGCGATGGAGCGCGGATCGCGGTCGTAGCCTTGCATGGTGTTCGGTTCGAGAATGTCGCAACGCAAAATCAACGTCGGTTCGTCGGTGAACGGGTCCATGACGGCCGTTTCGGCGTCGGGCATCAGCACCATGTCGGACTCGTTGATGCCTTTCCAGCCGGAAATGGACGAGCCGTCGAACATCTTGCCGTCTTTGAATACGTCGGCGTCGACTGTTTTGGCGGGAACGGACACATGCTGTTCCTTGCCTCGCGTATCCGTAAAACGGAAATCAACGAATTTAACTTCGTTGTCTTTTATTAATTTCAGCACTTTTTGCGACATTACCGCTCCTCCAGCAGGTGAATAACAAAGATCTTGGTGAACACATTCGAAACTGCCCGCACTGGCACCGCGGCGGCGGTCAGTGGGGGTTTATGCACAGTTTGTATCGAGTTGACTCCCTCTAAGCATTTTGTATGCCACAAACAATTCTTTTTATAAACAGCATGTTGTAACCCGATTGGGTAGCTTGCGGCGCACTGACTGCCCCATTATGGTGCGCTATTCTGGGCATCTGCACCAAAATGGTGATTTCGCGCGGTCGGTTTTAGCGCACCACCTCGATGGTGATGACGATCTCGTTGTGCGCCTGCTTGGCGTCGATCAAGCGATGTCCGTGGACCTCGCACCAGGCCGGGATATCGTTCAGGGCTCCCGGGTCGGTGCAAATTATCTCGAGAGTATCCCCCGACGCAAGCGTTTTCACTTTATTTTGCGTTCGGATCACGGGGATGGGGCAGAGTTGGCCCCGTACATCGAGCTTCTCGTGGGTCGTCATGTGTTCATTTCCAGTCGCCCACGTTAGATATACCAATCTGCAGGAATGGAATTGGCTTCCAGTGGTGTCACCGACAGTTGGTAGCTGTTGCCCTGCCGTTCGTGAATTGCGATCGTTACTTCGCTGGCGTCTCTGCCCTGGCTGAAGCGCGCGGTCACTTGCGCGGCCAAATGCAATTCCTCCGGCGTCGTTTCGCCATCGACCAACACCAGCGGCCCTTCGTGGCTGATGGGTCGCAGGTGGGTGAACTGACGGCGATAGCCTTCCAGAAAATTATTCTCGCCTTCCTCGCGCCCGATGATCAGTTTGAAATGCGGCCGCGGACGAATATGGCGCCCGACTTTCAGCAACATGATGTCATCCAGTTCATAGTCGCGCTTGCCGCGACCTTGCCACAAATCTTTCAGTTTGGCGGAGTAACGCTCGTCGGTAAGAAAACAGCATCCGCCGGCCGGTTGGGCATAGTCATCAAAACCGAATTCCGCCGCCAAGGCGATCTGTGGCTTGCGCGACCGACCGTTGAACGCCAACAGCTTGTCGCGGTCGACCCAGCCGTTTTTCTCGGGCAGCGTCGGCGGCAACAATTGCGCGCACAGCGGTCGCAGCAACAGTTCGCCCGCGCCCGACTCACGGGAAACGACGGGCATCTTTTCTCGACCTTGGGACATGGGTCGCTGGCCGATGACTTCGCCCGTGATGATGAAATCGAACTCGTTCTCCTGCATCCACGCCATGGCTTGACCGACCATGAGGCCTTTGCAGTCCAGGCACGGGTTCATGTTGGCGCCATAGCCGTGCTTCGGATTGAGCAGCACGTCCTTGTAGGGTTCTACGACGTCGATGATGTGCAGCTTGATGCCCAGTTGCTTGGCTGCCCACAGCGCGTTGTTGCGCTTTTGCGCCCGCTGGTCCTTGGCGCGGATGGCGTGAGTGTGACCCTCGACGCAGAAGCCGGTGTAGAAATTCAAACCTTCGACGTGAATGCCTTGGTTTTGAATCACTCGCGCGGCGAGCATGGAGTCGAGGCCACCCGAAATCAAGGCGACGGCTTTGCGTGGCTGAGTCATGACGAGATGTAATTGCGAAGCAGAGCTACGGAGTGGCGCTATCCTAACAAAAAACGCCGGTGGGGTCAGGCCTCTAATTAGAGGCCTGACCCCCAGTAAATTTACTGAAATGTCGGATCGTCGGGATCGATCGGTACCGGGATGGCATCCGGGCTGTGGTGGCGTAGCGAGCGGAACGCGACTTGGCTGCCGGTGTCCTGCCACAGATCGTGCGCATCCAGCGGGGAAAAGGTCTGTACCGCGGCTTCCATTCCGCGCATGGTCTGCAAGACGTCCATCAACGACACGAAATCCTGCGACAGGTGGTTGTACAGCTCGCCGGTGGCGCGCGTTAAGCTGTGCCCCAGCTCATGATAGGCGGATCGGCCCATCTCGACGAAATAGCTTATCTTTACCCGACGGCGCGATGCGCGTTGCGGAAACAGGCCGCTGATGAGCAGGCAATGATCGCCGACATCCCGCAGTTTTTCACCGCGCACTGATCCTGATTGACAGAGACTTTCCAAGTAATCCAGGGCGAGAATCCGCTGCGCGATGTCGGGACGGTTGGTGAATCGAATGAGAAGGAAAACCAGGTAGCTTTCCAAGGATTCGTCCAGGTGGCGCTGGACTGCATCCTGCGCTTCCTGCACGAGCGCGTGCCATTGACTCGTCGTCGTGGGCTCTATTACCAGTGTTCGCGCCATGTTGCCACCATTTGCCTGCAAACAACTCTCAGTAAAGGTATCGGTCGCGGCGCCGACCATGTTTAATCGGAAAATCTACTATGCTTAGGATGACGTAGAAAAATCAAGTGGTCGGCGAAAGGATTCATCAAGTGGCAAATTGGCACAGTGACGGCGAGAGTGCTGGAAACATAGGGGCGGCGCGACGGCGCGGTCTGGGATGGGGGGTCATTGTGGCGCTGATTTGCCCGACCGTTTGGGGTCAGACGCAGGAAGCGGAAGCGGTCACGCCGATCAACAATGGCTATGTGAGCCTGGGCGCCGGCATCCGTTTTGACGATTTCGACTGGAATATCGCCGATTCCGATGGCAGTCCCAACGTGCTTTCCGAACTGCACTGGAACGACATGCGCACACCGTTTGTCGCGGCGGCGGCGGAATGGGAAGTGTCGCGGCTGCGCGTTCGTGTCGACGGTGTTTTCGGCAAGATCGCCAGCGGTGACAACGTCGATTCGGATTACAACGGCAACAACCGGACCCTGGAATTTTCTCGTTCGGAAAATGAAGCCGGCGGCGAGGTGGCGGGACTGAGCGGGGCCGTAGGCTATCGGTTCACGCTATTCGATCGCAGCGTGATGCGGCCGTTCTATTTGACGCCGTGGTTAGGCTATGGCGGGCAGTGGCAGTGGTTGTCCATGACCGAAGGCTACCAAGTCATTCCCGCGACCGGTGAATTCAACGGGCTGAACAGCAGCTACGACGCGCAATGGACGGGGCCATTCGTTGGGTTGGGGTTGGATGCCAGCACGCACAACAAAACGGAAATTCGCGTCGAACTCATGTATCACCCCGATTTGGATTATCACGCCGACGCCGATTGGAATTTGCGAGCCGATTTGCAGCATCCGGTGAGTTACACCCATGACGCGGACGGCCGCGGCGTCAATTTCAAATTCACCATCAGCCAATACTGGACGAAATCGTTGAATGTCTATCTGGACTATCAACGGTTCGTTTACAGCGCCGAAGATGGTCTCGACGTGACCTACATCAGCAACGGCACGACGGCGTCCACAAAGTTGAACGAAGCGAACTGGGACGCATCGCTGTTCACGCTCGGGTTGGTGCTGCGGCTGTGGTAACCGCCGAGAACGGTTAAAACGGCAAGCGCGTTCCGATGCCGATGCTGACCGCCGTTGCGCGCCAGAAGACCGCGTTGAGGTTGGTGCTCGAGGTGGTGTTGTCGGCGTTGAACGTAGTATCGGTGCCTGTGTGCGCCTTGAAATTGTTGTGCACCAACCTGCCCGTCACGAATAATCTCGAATTCAATACATAGGTCACGCCGGCGCGCAGGCTGTGACCGTCGCCGTTAGCCGTGTGTATGAAACTGACCGGATGCTGAAAGTCGGCACGCAGATTCCAATCGGCCGACGCGTTGAACTTCCCGTTCACGAACCGTTGGTAAGTGAACTCGAATCCCCACCTTGGCGTGTATTGCCAATGCAGTTCGGCGCCGAACCAGAACGCGTTCCATTGCGTATCATAGCTGCTGTTTAGCCCATCGAACGGACCCAAGGGCATCGCCGAAGGCGGATTGGACACAACCTGATTGCCGTCGCGCATCGTGAGTTGTTGTTCGTAGTGGGCATAGCCGAACAGCGGCGTCGCCTGCATCGAGCCTTTGAGTTTCGGATCGGGCAGTTTATATGACACCCCGACGCTGATTTCGATGTCGTACAAATCGCCGTCGGCTCGATTGTCGGTGCGGCTGAATTCATCCGCGCGATTGTTGCTCAGGTAATCCGAGTCATGATTCACGCCCGAGGTCACCTCGGCATAAGCGACGTAGCCGCGAATCCGAGTGCGTTTCCCGTCGTGCACTTGCGCCAACAGGCCGACTTGCGGCGACTCCAGCCGGTTCCAACTTACCTCCGACAAAACGTTTGGGTCGCCGTCCGAATCCGAGATATTCCAGCTCACATCGTCGATGCGAAAGCCCGGTTCGAGCTGGAAGGTGAATGTCGGTTGCTCCGCCGCGGACGACGCAGTCGCGCAAAATGCGGCGATGCCAAGGATCGCGACGAGTTGGGCGGTGGTGCGGTGTAGTGGCATTCCATGCTCCTGATCGGTCGTTGTTCTTTGAATCCTTGCTGCGAGTGCGGGCTGTTCCGGCCAACGCTGACGCGCTATACTGTCGGCCGCTCGCTTCTATAATTAACTCGAATACGCTGCGGTTCATGTCAAAGCTCGATTTATCCACATTTCAAGGCTTGATTCTTGCGCTGCAAGACTACTGGTCGCAGCAGGGTTGCGTATTGTTGCAGCCCCTGGACATGGAAGTCGGCGCCGGCACTTTCCATCCGGCCACGTTCCTTCGCGCCATCGGTCCCGCGCCATGGCGGGCCGCATACGTGCAGCCATCTCGTCGCCCCGCCGACGGGCGTTACGGCGAGAATCCCAACCGACTTCAACACTACTACCAGTTCCAAGTCGTGCTCAAGCCGTCGCCCCTCGATATTCAGGAGCTTTATCTCGGATCGCTGCGCGCCCTGGGCTTCGACCCGCTGGTGCATGACATTCGCTTCGTCGAGGACAACTGGGAGTCACCGACGCTTGGCGCATGGGGGTTGGGCTGGGAAGTGTGGCTCAACGGCATGGAAGTCACGCAGTTCACCTATTTTCAGCAAGTCGGCGGTTTGGACTGTCGGCCGGTTACCGGTGAGATTACCTACGGCTTGGAACGCATCGCCATGTACCTGCAGGGCGTGGACAATGTTTATAAGCTCGTGTGGGCGCGCGGTCCGCAGGGCGAGGTCAGTTACGGCGATGTCTATCTTGCCAACGAAAAGGAAATGAGCGCATACAACTTCGAGCACGCGAACGTGGAAGCGTTTTTGGGTTGGTTCGACCGCTGCGAAAGCGAATGCAAGCGCTTGGTCGAGAATGCGCTGCCCTTGCCCGCATACGAGATGGTGCTCAAGGCGTCGCATTCATTTAATTTGCTGGACGCGCGGCGGGCCATCTCCGTGACCGAGCGCCAAGGTTACATTCTGCGCGTTAGGGCGATGGCTCGCGCCGTTGCCGAAGCCTATTTCGCCAAGTACGGCGCCACTGAACCGGTGTGACGGAGGCAAACGTGTCGGCGCAAGACTTGCTGGTGGAAATCGGCACCGAAGAACTCCCGCCCAAAGCGCTCAAGAAGCTGAGCGACAGTTTCACTTCAGGCGTCGTCGGTGGACTGGCCGACGCCGGCGTTTCCCACGGCGAGGTGCGCGGGTTCGCGGCGCCGCGCCGGTTGGCGGTTTTCGTCAAGGATGTGCTCGCGCGCCAGCCCGACAAGGCGACCGAGCGGCGCGGACCGGCGTTGTCCGCCGCGTTCGACGCCAATGGCATGCCGACCAAAGCCACGCAAGGATTCGCGCGCTCATGCGGTGTCGAGGTCGAGCGCCTGGAGCGGCTGGAAACCGACAAGGGATCGTGGTTGGTGTTTCGCAGCGTTCAGCCCGGTGCCGCCACGCCTGAGTTGATTCCCGATATTGTCCACAAAGCGCTGGCCGGTCTGCCCATTCCCAAGCGCATGCGCTGGGCGAATCTCGACGCTGAGTTCGTGCGCCCGGTGCACTGGGTGCTGCTGCTCTGGGGCGATCGGTCCATCGACGCGACGATCTTGGGCGTTCGCGCCGGTCAGGAAACGCGCGGCCACCGTTTTCATCATCCCGCACCGTTGTTCGTTGCCGAGCCGGCCGCCTATTTGCCGTTGTTGGAAACGGAAGGCCATGTCATGCCGGATTTCGCGGCTCGCCGCGAGGCGATTTTCGCGCAGGTCACGGAAGCGGCACGGGCCTGTGGCGGCAAGGCCGTCATCGAGGATGATTTGCTCGACGAAGTAACGGCGCTGACAGAATGGCCGAGCGCGGTGCGCGGCAAGTTCGACGAGCGCTATCTGGATGTACCCGAAGAGGCGCTTGTTTCCACGATGCAAGGTCACCAGCGTTATTTTGCCGTGCGGGGAAGCAACGGCAAGCTGCTGCCCTATTTCATCACCATCGCCAATATCGAGAGCAAAGACCCCGATGTCGTGCGGGCCGGCAACGAGCGCGTCATTCGTCCGCGGCTCGAAGATGCAATGTTTTTCTTCCAGCGCGACCTCGCCGCGCCTTTAGTCGACCGCGCAGCCGAATTGAAGAACGTCGTTTTCCAAAAACAGCTTGGCACGCTGCACGACAAAACAGAGCGCATTGTCGCGCTCAGCGGCTATATCGCGCAGCAGCTTGGTCTCGACGGCCCGGCCCGAGATGAAGTCCATCGCGCGGCGCGGCTTTGCAAGTGCGACTTGCTCACCAGCATGGTCGGCGAGTTCCCCGAGTTGCAAGGCATCATGGGGCGGCACTACGCCGAACGCCAAGGTGAATCGCCGAATGTGGCGCAAGCGATGTTCGAGCACTATCTGCCGCGCTTTGCCGGCGACCAATTGCCCGTCACGGCGGTGGGTAGGGCGGTGGCGATTGCCGACAAGCTCGATACTTTGTGCGGGATCTTCAGCATCGGCATGATCCCAACCGGCGACAAAGACCCCTTCGCGCTTCGCCGCGCCGCCCTCGGCGTGTTGCGGATCATGATCGAAAGCCCGTTGGAATTGGACCTGCGCGCGTTGCTAAACGAGGCCGTGCGCCATCTGCCGGCAACCGGCGGCAAGAAGACGCCCGCCCACGAGGTGGTGGACGCGGTATTCCGTTACATGATGGAGCGGTTGCGGGCGTATTACTCAGACGTCGGAGTAAGACCGGATGTATTCGAGGCCGTGCTGGTGCGCCGCGTCACGGTGCCGAGCGATTTTCACCGCCGCATCGAAGCCGTCAGCCGCTTTCAACGCCTTCCCGAAGCCGCCAGTTTGGCCGCCGCCAACAAACGCATCGCCAATATTCTGCGCCAGGCCGGCATCGAGACGGCGGGTGCGGTGGACGAATCGAAGCTCACCGAACCGGCTGAAAAAGCGCTGTGGAAGCTCATCGCGCGCTTGAGCGACGAGATTGAACCGTTGTGGCGCGACCACCGCTACGAGCAAGCGCTAACGCGTCTGGCAACGTTGAAAGAACCGGTCGACGGCTTTTTCGACGCCGTGATGGTGATGGTCGATGACAAGGCCCTGCGCGACAACCGACTGGCGTTGCTGGCAGCGTTGTACCACATGTTTCTGCGCGTGGCGGATATCTCGTGTCTGCAGGGTTAACGTCCATGCGCCTGGTTATTCTGGATCGCGACGGCGTGATTAACGAGGACTCCGATGCGTTCATCAAGAATCCGGAGGAGTGGATCCCGATTCCAGGAAGTTTGGAAGCGATTGGAAAACTGCATCGCGCCGATTATCGCGTGGTCATCGCCACCAACCAATCCGGGCTGGCGCGCGGCCTATTTGACTACGATATGCTGACGCGTATTCACGACAAAATGCTGCATCACGTCGCTGAGGCCGGCGGCGTGGTGGAGGCCATTTTCTTCTGTCCGCACGGCCCCACCGACGGTTGTAAGTGCCGTAAACCCGAGCCGGGGATGTTCGAAGAAATCGCCACGCGTTTAAGGATGGATCTCTCGGGCGTCCCGGCCATCGGCGATTCGCTGCGGGATGTCGACGCCGCACGGGCCGTGGGCGCGCGCCCGATTCTGGTCAAGACGGGCAAGGGACAACGCACCGTTGCGCGACAAGACGGTCTGTCCGGCGTCGAGGTATATGACGATCTGGCGATGGCGGTGGAGGTTTTGTTGCGGGAAAAGCAAAGTTAACAACATGATTCACTTACGCTCCGTTTTGTTCCTGTTGGGGCAAATCGCCTCGACCATTGTTTTTGCGCTGCTGGCGGTTTTCACTGTGCCGTTTCCTTTCAGCGTGCGCTATGGGTTCATTTCGAAGTGGGCGCGTCTCAATTTGTGGTGGGTGAGAATTGCCTGCGGATTGAGCTACGTCGTCGAAGGCAAGGAGCATTTGCCGCCCGGTCCGGCGGTGGTGCTGTGCAAGCATCAATCCGCCTGGGAGACGCTGGCATTGCAGGAAATCTTGCCGCCGCAAGTGTGGCTGTTGAAACGGGAGTTGTTATGGATCCCGTTTTTCGGCTGGGGGCTGGCCATGTTGGAACCCATCGCGATCGATCGCAGCGAGGCGCGAAAATCCTTGAAGCAACTTATCGATCAAGGAAAACAGCGTCTAGCTAACGGACGGTGGGTTGTCATATTCCCCGAGGGCACGCGGGTTGCGCCGGGCCAGCACAAACCGTTTAATGTCGGTGGAGCGAAGCTGGCCCACGATACGGGATATCCCGTGGTGCCCATCGTGCACAACGCCGGCTATTATTGGCCGCGTCACGGCTTCCTCAAGAAGCCCGGAACGATCAGGCTCGTTATAGGGCCGACCATCGATGTGCAAAACAAGTCCGCGAAGCAAATCAACGAAGAGGCGGAGCGATGGATTCGTGCCAATGAGGCCTTGTTGATGCCAAAAGAGAATATGAACTCCGACATCGCGTCCAAGAGATTTGCATAGAGCCGCAAATCGCGGAATGATCCGCTCCCACGAGGTGGACACAGAGCATGGAAGCTTGGTTAACCTACCCTGAAGTTCAATCTGCGGCGGTGCCGTTTATCCTGGCGATCATCATTGCCTTGGTACTGCGCGGATTGGGGGGCACCTGGAGCAGTTGGGGTGTGATCGTCGGCCTGGGTGCGGCGGCCTATTTGATTACCGGATTTCAATTTACTCCCCTCAACAGCACCCGAAAAATTCTCGCTGTCGCGACCGCGGCGACGGCCATCGGACTGGCGGTCGAAATTCTGCCGTGGCGACGGGGCTTGATGATCGCGGTGGCCGCGGCGGGCGCCGGGGCGGCCGTCTGGGTGCTGTGGCCGTTGCTGATTCGCGAATCGGGCGGATGGGCGTGGTGGCAAGGCGCGTTGGCGGCGGGTTACGTCGCACTCAGTTGCGCCGCCGCCGAGTTTTTGCGCAGTCGATTTGATGGGGCGAGCATCGCCCTCAGTGCGTATGCATTAGGGACAGGTGGCGCGGCGTTGTTGGGTGCGACTGCGTTATACGGCCAACTTGGTTTGGCGGCCGGGGCGGCGAGCGGCGCAGCAGCGCTGCTGACGCTGTTGGGCGGGGCGGTCATCATGAGCCGGGTCGTCACCTATCCCGTGATGGCCTTATGCGGTTTGCTGGGCGTTGGCGCGATCGCTTATTCCACCCTGCCGTTTTATTGTGTTATCCCCTTGCTGCTTATCCCGTGGGTTGCCGCGATTCCGCGCAAGGCGGAATTGTCGCCGCGCATTTATCGCATTGTGCTTGCGGCATTGATGGGCGCGCTGGCGGCGGTAGCCTTGGCGATCGCATGGAAAATGTCCGGGCCGCCGCCGTTTTAACATTGTTTACGATCCTGCCTCGGAACCATAGCGGCTTAGTGTTATCTCATTCAATGATTTTTCGATCCTCAACAAAGGAGATGCAGATGTCGAAGTTTGTTACGTCAGCGGTTGTCGTGGGAAGTTTGTTGTTGCCGAGCGCGTATGCGGCCACCTACGAAATTGATCCCGTCCACACCTATCCGTCGTTTGAAATCAGCCATCTGGGTTTTTCCACCATGCGCGGCCGTTTCAACGAAACCAAGGGCACGATCGATGTGGATCTGGAAAAGCAGACGGGGGCGGTTTCCATCGTCATCAATGCGGCATCCGTCGATACGGCCATGGCAAAACGCGATGACCACTTGCGGTCACCGGATTTTCTGAATGTTGCCGAATTTCCCGAGATCACCTACAAGTCCACCAAAGTGACCTTCAATGGTAAGAACAAAGCCACGGTGGACGGCAATCTCACCATCATGGGCACCACCAAACCGGTGAAGCTGGATGTGACATCAATCAATTGCGGCGTGCATCCCATGAACAAGAAGGAAGTGTGCGGTTTCGATGCCAAGGCGTCGATTAAGCGCTCCGACTTCGGCATTACCTATGGGTTACCCGCCATTGGCGACGACATGACGCTGCACATCGGTGCGGAAGGCGTCAAACCCTAACTCCAAACGCAGTCCAGGCGCGGGCCCGCGGTTCGGGCTCGCGCTATCTTATCGATTGTCCACTTTGATCGGCTAGGCAAGCCAAGTAGGCAGGCCGATTTGGTTTTGCTCCGACCGAGGACTATCATTCAGTTACCCTGAGTCCACAGTCTTCGGGAGGATCGATGACCACGACGCCTCTTCTCGAGAAGTCCATGTTTTGGGGCACGACGCCCCTGTTCAAGCAGCTATCGGCCAACGATCTCAGGGATCTCGTCGCGCTGACGAAAAACAAAGCCGTTTCCACCGGGGAGACGGTCATTCGACAGGGCGATGTTGGTGCCGACATGTATCTCATCGCCAAGGGTCGCGTCAAAGTGACCATCAACCTCGCGGACGACGAGGAGATCGTAATCGGCGAGATGTTACCGGGCGACGCGTTTGGAGAAATCGCCTTGTTCGATGCCATGCCGCGGACCGCGACCGTAACTGCGCTGGAGCCAAGTGCTTTTTATGTTCTTGAGCGGGAGCCGTTCTGCGGTTTTCTGTTGGCCCATCCTCAGGTCGCCATTCAAATTCTCGCCGCCATGTCGCAGCGCTTGCGTCGTTCAGATGACTTTATCAAGGAATCTTTGTATTGCAACGTTGGCACCCGGCTGGCGGATACCCTGCGCAAGTTGGCCCACGCTTACGGCAAAAACACCCGCGAGGGCTTGCACATCGAACTGGCATTTTCGGAACGGGAACTGAGCGAAATTGCCGGCGTGCCCGCGTCGGTGGTGTCGGCTCACCTACGGCACTGGCAAAACGAGGGCTTGATCAAATCGCAGCGGGGATGTCTTACCTTGGTGCGCCCTGAAGAGTTGGCTCACGCCTAGTCGTAGCGGATCACCATGCTTTGTCGGTCGTTGTGGGAGCGGTTTCCTATCGCGATTTTTAAGCAAGCCGCTCCCACCATCGACTAACCGCCCCGTGATAAATACTGCGTGGCCTCGATGTGCCCCGGAACCTGCTCGAGAACCCGCTCGTACGCTGCTCGTGCCTCCGACGTCTTTTTGAGATTGACGGCCGCCCGAGCCAAATAAACCTGCAGGGTGGGATCGGACGGATAGCGTTGCGCCACCTCCTGGGCATGGCGGTACACGGTGTTCCAATCCCGCTTCGCCTCTTCGCACACCAACAGTCGCACGTGGGCGTAGTATTGCCAGGGCGCGACCTCGAGTACTTGTCGCGCGTATAGAGCGGCGTCATCCCATTTTTGCATCGCCAGCAAGGGCAGCGTCAGGCCCAAGCGGGCATCGAGGGATTTCGAATTGAGATTCATGGCGCGGGTATATTCCTTGATCGATTCGTCGAACGCGCCGCCAAGATAAAGCAGCCAACCGCGGCGCAACAAGACAAACTCGTTGGCCGGCCTCTTGTTGGCGAGGGCATCGAGCGCGGCCGCGGCGGGAAGATATTGGCCTTTGGCCTCGAGTTCGTAGCTTTTTGCCCAAGCATCGTTCGCGGCAAAGACCGGCCCGCTCAAGCCAAACAACACTCCAAGTGCGAAAAGGGTGATTCTTACCATGATCGACTTATCCCCAAGTAAAAGAATGACCTGCGATACTTGTCGCCGATCAACTGGTTTTCGAACTGATCGTGACCGAGCAGAGTGATCACAATGGTGTCGCGAAACCACTCCCACTGACCGCTGAGTGTCACACCGCCCGTTTGGAGGTCGGCCAGATTGTAGACCGCCGCGGCGTCGTGGTCGACCGCGTAGACGCGCTCGCCGGCAAGAACGCCGGCTTGGAGTGAATACAGGCCCAGCGGCCTGTCGACGTACCAATGGGTGTATTTCACCTCCAGGGCCGCGGTGTTCTCCTGCGATTGCGCCCGGTCCGCGTTGGAGGGCCGAATGAAGTAGCCGCGAAATTGGAACCAATCGGTGAACGCCGATGTGCCCAAGCCCAACGTGGGCGTGAGCTGAACGACGTTGAGATCGTCCGGGAATGTCGCGCTGTCGCCGTAGACGGAGTACGCCACGCCGACGTCGAGATAAACGGTGCGGCTGCCGTTGAGGAACGACATTTGGGGCGCCGCCGCCCACACGTCGTTTTCACTTTCGGCTTGCTCGCTATTGTCGACCCGATAGCCGTCGAGACGCATGGTCCAGGTTCCGCCCGTGTCCGCGAGGAAATATTTGTGGCCGCTCAAGAACCAGTTGTTTTCCTCGAGGTCGGCGTTTGCCGCGTAGAAGTCAATCCAGTTGCGGTTGTAGATCAGGCTGACGCCACCTGCCGAGGCCCGCTCGGCGGACAGTACAAAACCCGCGGACGCAATATATTTTCTTTCGACGGATTGCTGGTAGTCCCCCGCCAATGCTTGAGCGCCCGCGGTAAGTTTCCACGTATCAGTCGACTGTCCTTGGGCGGTTAGCGTCCATAAGATCGTCCCGCCGGCGATGAACATCTTGCTCTTGAACATGGCCGTATTCTAACCGGGAAAGGCTCGTCAGGGATTGGCATTGTCCCGAGTGTGCGTGAGGCCTGGCGCAGCGTCCTCGAGCGACTGTCGTTTCTCGGGAACGCCGGCGTCCTCGCTCAGACCGACGTCGGTGAGCGTCGCTTCAATCTCGCGCGTGCCGCAGCGCAGCGCAAGGCGCCTGAATCCCACGTCAGGACACAAATCCGCTTCCGTGGCGGCCTGCCAGTTCAGCGGTCCGATCTTCAAAACGTGATTGGCGCGCTGCCGCCATACCGAATGTGCTTTGTCCCAGGTGCGTTGATATTCGCTGTCGAGTCCGGCGCCCAACGGGAATAGCCCGTGCATGACCAAGCGTTGCATCGGCGACAGCGGCAGCAGATCCGCCGCCGGCGCATCGCTCCAGCGGTCCGCTTGCGCCGAAAACGGCGTGAGTCCGACGGCCAGCATCCACAGGGCAAGCGCCGGTTCCCTTGGGCCTGTGCGATCGAAGCAGGCAAGCACATAGTCGGTCTCCTGGATCGCGCAGCTTGCGCCGCCGTTGCATACGAGTCGAAACCGGCCGAACAAAGTCAGTTCAACCCGGAAGGTGATTTGCCTTGTACCGCGGTGCGAGTCCTCGACCCGATACGTCAGCGTGCGCCCGACCGGCAAATGCAACGGATTGGCAAGCCTGGGATCGCGGTCCGCCGCTCGAATCGAGTCGCCTTCCTTGGGCAGGGTTGCCAGGCAGAAGCGCCCCGACTCGCCGGATTGGAAATGAATGACGTTGGCCAAGTGGAAAGGCAGCGTCGGCCTGCCTAGGCGGGCGTCCCGTTGCAGTTGCATGTGCACATGGGGCTGCGGGGAGCGTCCCGAATTGCCGCAGGCGCCTAACGGCGTTCCCGGGTATACATAATCGCCCTCGTTTACCTTGATGCTGTTCTGCAACAGATGAGCAATCAGCACATGCAGACCGTTCTCCAGCCGCAGCAAGACAAAATTGCCCCAGTTGTACTGGACGTTGACCTCGCCGGGCGCATTGTCCGGGATATTTTGGCGAATGCGCACCACGCGGCCGTAGGCCGGCGAAACGACCGGCAGGGCGAAACAGTGGTAATCCGTCAACGCCGCGCCCTTGTCCTCGAAGCTGCGCCCGTCATGGGAGATGAAGAAGTCCAGCGCATGCTGCCACAAGCCCTGGTGAGTGTGGGGACCGTTGAAACCTTGATACACATTCCACGTCCCGAAAAACGGCGCGTGCAAGGGTACGCTGTTGAGCCCGCCGCTGCGGGCTTGAGCGAGCCGTGCCCGCTCGTAGTTGACCTCGGGTGTTGCGGGATTGGTCAAAACCAGCCACGGCTTTCCGGGCGCACTGCGCAGGGAAAGGGCGAACAGAAACGTCAAGGTCGTAAACAGGAATGGGAAGGCCATGACCGGCAGTTGATGAAGCAAGAACAAGGATTGCATGGATGCGGTCAAAAAAGCGGAGCAGGCCGCGCCGATCATCGCCAGCGCGAACGCGCCGACGCTGGGAATGCAGAAAATTCCACCCAGGGCAATCGCGGTCAAGGCGTAGTTGAACGCGTTCCAGTCGGCGATGGCGTCGTAGCTGCTTCCCGACAAAAGATCGAAGACGAGCCGTCCCACGGCGTAACCGCAGATGCACAGCAGCGCGGCATAGCGCGATTGCCATACGATGCCGAGGAACAGCAAGAGTCCGGCGGCCGGATGGGTGCTGAAGTACACGGCGCCGAGACTGATGAAGAATCGATCCAGCACGGCGCCGAACCAATCCTCGCGCGGCAAATAGGGCGCAAGGTAGAGTTCCAAGTTGCCGTAGCCTTTGGCGGCCAGCGCCGCGGCCACCGCCACCATGACGAACGGCACGCTGAGCGCCGGTAACGCGCCGAGTCGCCACAGCACGTTGGCCGTCGCTGCCGTGACGAATACGGCGAACGCGGCGCTGATGGCGATTAACAGCGCAAGATAGGCGTCCAACTGGTAGACCGCGCCAAGGGACAGCCCGACCAACAAACTGTTGAAGACATGCAAACCGCCATCGAGATTGGGCAGGCGAAGTTGGGTCGCGGTGATGGACGCCACGACCGCGGCGAGCAATCCGGCGAGGCCGATGTTGGGATAGGCCAGCGTGGCCAGAAAAAACAGCGCGCCGGAAATCCGGTGGCGGGAAAACAGAATGGTGGCGTAGGCGCGCCCGAAGCCTTCGAGGTGACTCGACGCCGATTTGAGTTTAGGTGGCAGCATGACCGACGAGCTAGCGCGGGCTAACGTCGCGCAGATGGTCCGGCAGCCGCTCCTGAGCCGTTACCGCTTGGAGGTCCTCGGCGGCGCGCACGATCGAGACCTGCCGGTCGTCGTGAACCAGCACGACATTGGGGCGGTACTCGATGAACTGCAGCCACTGAGTGTTGTTGTACGCACCCACGGGCGAGAACATGAGCACGTCGCCCACGTCCAGCGGGGGCAACAGGATCGACGCGCGCATGACGTCGATATTCATGCACAACGGGCCATACAGCACGGTCTCTTCGGCCACGCCGGACAGCTCGCGAGTGGGTTTGACGTTATGGTGATACCAGAACGCGGTGAAAAGCAGATTCACCCCGGCATCGACAATCGTGGCGCGTCGGCCGTCGGGTAGCCGTTTGTTGCCCACCACGGAGGTCAAGAGAATCTCCGCGTCGTCGACGACCGCGCGACCGGTTTCGAGTAACAGCAGGGGGCGCGGCCGTCCTTCGCGCTCGCGGCCATGGGTGGCCTCGAGCAGCGTATCGCAAATGGCTTCGGCGTATTGATCGATGCTGGGCACGACCTGTTCCGGCGGTAGATAAACGCCTTGCAGCGCGTTGCGCGAAGCAAATCCGCCGCCGACGTCGATGCAGTCGATTTGGCAGCCGGTGTCCTTCTCGGCCCGCTCCATGAACTGGCACATGGTCTTAACTTGGGCGCGGTAGGCGCGGGTGTCCATGACGAATGTGCCGATATGGCTGTGCAAACCGGTGAGTTTGAGGTTGGGACTGTGGGCCACGCGCCACGCCGCATCCAGCGCCTGGCCCGATTCGACGTTGAAGCCGAACCGGCTCCACGGTTCCGTCACGCCGGTATCGAAGTTCAGCCGCAGGGTGATCTCGACGTTCTGCGCCGTTGCGCGGGCGATCTCGTCGATCAGTTGCAGTTCGTCGAGGTGATCGACGTGAATGTGCGCGCCTTCCTTGATGGCCCGTTCGAGTATGGCCCGCGGTTTGTGCGGTCCGTTGAACAGAATTTTTTCGCCGGGCACGCCAAGGTTCCGCGCTTTCTCATATTCGAATGCCGACACGACTTCCGCCCAAGCCCCTTCCTGATGCGCGATGGCGCAAACCGCGTTTAAGTAATTCGTTTTATACGACCAACTGTATTGGACGCGGGGATAGCGGGCGCTGAACGCGCGAGTGAGGTGGCGCACGTTCTTGCGCAAACGCTGCTCGGAAATCACGAACAGCGGCGATCCGAATTGATGAATCAGATCGGCGACGGGAACATCTTCGAATTCATCTTGCCACTGTCGACTGGGTACGGCGCCGAACTTGTTCAACAGTCCGCTGCGGTGAGCGCGCAAGGTCGGTTTGATCCACACGGGTTTGTCGGCAGTTGTGTTGTCAGTCATCGTTTCACTCCCGAACACCGTTGACAATGATCGATTCGAACTGGCCAAGGTCAACGATGGTTTCCAGCGCGTAGCGAATAAACATGGTGCCCGCGCGTGGTTCGCCGAACGCCGGCAACGGGCGCGACAGGGCCAAGTTGACCAAGGCATGGGGCAGGTTGACGCCCACTCCCGCCGAGAGATAAATCCACGCCGGAAAACGCGGGTTGATCTCGACCAAGTGATACGTTCCGCTTGGACTTTTGATGACTTCCACTTCCAACGGACCGCGCCAGCGCGTGGCTTTGATGAGTTTTTGCGCCGCGTCCAGCAGTGCCTGATCGGAAACCGCGACGCCAGCCCAGGCTTTGCCTTTGTCCGTCAGCCCGGTTTTTTTCATCATTACGGCGCCGAGCAATCCTCCTTCGCCGTCGCCCACGCCGGTGAGATTATATTCTTCACCCTTGATGTGTTCCTGCACCAGCACCGGGTAGCCCCAGGTGCGGGCGATGTGATTGAAGGCCACTGCGGCATCGGCGGGAGAGTGTGCCACGTAGGCATCATAGAACACGCCCTTGACCACCAACGGATACTTCCAGCCCTCATCGTCGCAGCGCTGAAAAAAATCCGGTTGGGTGATGCCGCGGGTGCGCGGACAAGCGATTTCGGCATGGGCCGCCAGTTCGTTCAAGCGCTCTTTGCTGCGCAACTTCAGTTGGTCTTCGCTGGGCAACCAGGTGCGCACACCCAGCTTTTTCAACTGCTGCTCAATGCGCAGCACATTGGGCAGTTCCGCATCGAGGCACGGGATGAAGACGTCAAAGGGATCGGACTTGTGAATCTCCTCCAGCCGCTCCGCCAGCGCCTGATCGCCGGCGGACGGATAGGGCAGCAAGTAGCCCGCGTCGCAGTAATCCGTGAGGTAGAGGCCGGGATCGAGGGCATCGTAGCCGAAACCGATGATTCGCGCGTCGAGATCCGCGGCTTCGCGCAGGCAGCGGGCGACGGCGACGCCGGGACCCGGATTATCGGGGCGCGCATTCATTCCGGAGATGGCGACCGTTACCATGATCGTAGGCTCAGGCGGGAAACTGCTTGCGCAGCAAACCGGCGAATTCAAGCACGTCGCGTTCGATGTCAGCGGCGCTGCCAAGGAATTCATCGCACAACGCCTTAACCGCCGAGGGGAGATCTTGTCCCTCCTTGAGCAAGCGCAGGATACGCAACCCGGTCTCATTAACGGAGAAGCTGTGACCGCTGACGGGATCGAAGACGAACCCCGAGTCGCTGACCGCCAGCCGCTGCACCAGCTTGGCATCAATCAAGGGTTCGCGTCGGGTGGTGTTGGATTCGTTGGTCATGGGGTGACGATTATAGAACAAGTTTCTCGAGGGGCCGCTGATCAATTAGAGATCTAATTGTCCTCTATGCGCTTGGCGCAATTGGCGAGTGCGACGAAGTTCGCCACCGACAAAGTTTCGGGGCGCTGGTTCGGGTCAAGTCCCGCCTTCTCGATTGTCTCGGCATCCATCAGACGTTTGACGGCGTTACGCAAGGTCTTGCGACGTTGCTGGAACGCCGTGTTGACGACCAGGCCGAACCAGTTTTCATCGTCCGCCCGGTGAGGTGGCGAAGCGTACGGAACGAGCCTCACCACACTGGAATCCACCCGCGGCGGCGGCGAGAATGCGCCCGGCTTCACGTTGAACAACGACGTGACCGCGCAGTGGTACTGAACCATGACGCTCAGCCGGCCGTAGTCGCCTCCCCCCGGTTCCGCGGCCAAGCGTTCCGCCACTTCTTTTTGCAGCATGAAATGCGCGTCGCGCATGCAGCCGCGCTGGTCGAGGATGTGAAATAAAAGCGGTGTGGAAATGTTGTAGGGCAAATTGCCGACGATGCGCAGCGTGCCGCGCTGGCGCGCCAATTCGGCGAAGTCGAAGCGCAGCACATCCAGACGGTGAATACGCAGTGTTCCCAGACCGGCGCAGCGCGACTCCAATTCGGGCAGCACGTCCGGATCGATTTCGACGACGTCGAGTTCGCCGACGGCCGCCAGCAGCGAACGGGTCAGGGCACCGCGGCCTGGGCCGATTTCGACCACGGCCTCGCCCTGTCGCGGCGAGAGCGCCAAGAGAATTTTGTCGATGACGCTCGGGTCGTGCAGAAAGTGCTGACCGAAGTGCTTCTTCGCGCGCATGGTCGGCGGCCTCATCCGGATACCTCGCGGGAGGCGTGAACCATGCTGACGGCGGCGTTGATCGCTGCAATCAAGCTGCTCGGGTCGCCGTGCGGGGTCCCGGCCAACTCCAGCGCCGTGCCGTGGTCGACGGACGTGCGGATGAAGGGCAATCCCAAGGTGATGTTGATCGCGTTGCCGAACCCGGCGAACTTCAACACCGGCAGCCCCTGATCATGGTACATGGCCAGCACCGCATCGGTGTCTTGCAGCCTTTTGGGAATGAACGCGGTGTCGGCGGGTATGGGGCCGATGAGCATCGCGCCCTCGCGCCGCAGTTTCTCCAGCACCGGCACAATCACGTCGATGTCCTCGCGACCGAGATGACCGTCCTCGCCGGCGTGAGGGTTGAGGCCGCACACCAGGACCCGCGGCGAGGCGATGCCAAACTTGGTGCGCAGGTCCGCGAGCAAGATTCTCAACACGGCTTCGACCCTCTCGCGGGTGATCAGGCCGCTGACTTGGGCGAGCGGCACGTGGGTTGTGACTAAGGCAACACGCAAGTCCTTCGCCGCCAGCATCATGACCACTTGCGGTGTTGCGCTCAATTCGGCGAGAAATTCGGTATGGCCGCTGAAGGCGACGCCGCTGTCGTTGATGACGCCCTTGTGAACGGGGCCGGTCACCAAGCCGTCGAAGCGGCCGTCGAGGCAGCCCGCGGTGGCCAGCCGCAGCGTTTCCAAAACATACGCCGCGTTGTCGCGGTCGAGTTGTCCGGCGGCGCAGGGCTTGCGCAGGGGGCAGTGAAGGACGTTCAGCGTTCCAGGGCGGTGAGTCTGCCGCGGAGCAGCGGGATCGAATTCCTTCAGTGTAAGCGCGATGCCTAGTTGCCTTGCACGGTCGCTGAGGAGCGAACGATCGGCGATGGCCACCAATTCCGCGGCAAACGCCAGTTGCGCCCCCCGTACGCAAATGTCCGGCCCGATGCCCGCAGGTTCTCCAGGGGTGACGACAAGGCGGGGTACGATTGCGCTGTGCATGATTTTATGGGAACGCTTTCAATTGAGATTTTTCGCGAGCATGCTCGCTCCTACGTCGGACGGAGGACGCAGTTGCTCGTCGGATTGGCTGCGAGCGCGACGCGGCCCTACGCGCCGGAGTCTTGTTCCAGCCGGACTTCGACGAAAGCTTCGTCCCGCAGACGCTGCAGCCACTGAGTGGTTTCTTCGTCGGCCTTGCGTTGGCGCAAGACGCGCTGCGCCTCGTCGCGCCGCGCCGCTTCAGTCGTGTCCGTCTCGCGACGGTCGAGCACCTGCAAAATGTGCCAGCCGAATTCAGTTTGAAACGGCTCGGAAATTTCGCCTTTTGTTGTCTGGTTCATGGTTTGCTCGAAGGGCGGGACGGTGTCGCCGGGTTTGACCCAATCCAGGCTGCCGCCATTTAGCGCGCTCCCCGAGTCTTCCGAGATCGATTTGGCGATGGCGGCAAAGTCCTCGCCGGCCGCAATGCGGGATTTCAACTGGGTCAGTTCCTTCTCGGCTACTTCGTCGGACCGCAGTCTGTGGGTCTTCAATAGAATGTGGCGAACAAGTGTTTCCTCCGTGATGATGCGGCGGTCGCCCCGTTTGTCGACCACCTTGATAATGTGAAAACCATTAGGGCCGCGGATGGGTTCGCTGAATTTTCCGACGTCGAGCTTGGGAACCGCCGCGGCGAACAGTGTGGGAAGCTCGTTGCTGCCGCGCCAACCGATGTCGCCCCCTTCGAGCGCATTCTGCGCGTCCGAGTAGGCGATGGCGGTTTCGCCGAAATCGGCGCCTGCGTTGAGTTTCTCGATGATGTCGTTGACCTTGTCCCGAGCCGCGGCGGTTTGTTCCGGCGTGGCTGCTTCCGGAAGCGCCACGAGAATGTGGCCCAGACGATATTGGGTGGTTGCGCCATCGGCAGGTTGCGATTGGAGAAACTGGTCGACATCCTGCTCGCTGACGACGATGCGCTGTTGAATCTGCCGCTCGTGCAGACGCCGCAAGGTGAGTTCGCGACGAATGTCCTCCCGGAAGACCTCGAATGAAAAGCCGTCCTTTTCCAGGACGCGTCGGAACTCGCCCAGCGACAACTTATTGTCGTCTGCGATACGTCGCAGGGTTTGGTTCAGCGTATCGTCATCGATGCGTATGCCGGTGGAGTCGGCCAGCTGGAGTTGCAGCCTTTCCGAGATCATCCGCTCCAGAACTTGGCTGCGCAGAATCGACGGTGGTGGCAGCCGTGCGCCGCTTTGAACGATCTGTTTGCCGAGCACCTCCACCCGTTGTCCGAGCTCGGTTTCGGTGATGACATCGTTGTTGACCACAGCAACGATGCGATCGAGGGGCACCGCCGCGGCGTGGCACGTTAGCGCCAGGCAGGACAGCAAAACTGCAACTAGAGTGCCTTTTAACATTTTCCGTGTAAGTCGTTTGGTTAGAATCCGGTAAACCCTGGGACGTTGGTGCCGACCAGGGATTCGATTGGGTCGCCGATACCGCCCAAGCCCTTGAGCTCCAATTCTACCATGATGGATTCGTTGAAATCCTCGGCGTCGGCCCGGTAGAAGCGATGATGGAGGATCCGCAGCGCCCAGCAGCAGCTGTCGTAGGCCACTCCACCCATCGATTCCAATGGGAGGTCATCGGGATGGGAATAGTTCCAGCGGCCGAAGGCTTTCCAGCGCGGACCGAGAGGCCAGGCGAAGGAATAGTCGTCCTGCTCCAGGATTTGCTCCCGGTTGTAGCGGTAGGCGGCGTTGAAGACGCGTCCTTGGCCGAAATTGAATTGGGTCTGGACCGTTCCTTTGTCGATCACATCGGTGTGGCTGTTCCACAGCAGGTCGCCTCGCATCGTGAACAGTTCAATTGGGCTGAACGCGAACTCGCCGATGATGTCCGACTGCGACCGCGTCTCCGGCGCAGAGTTGTCGATCTTAACGACGCGGTCGCGGTTGTAAAACAGCTGGCCGATGCTGACGGTTGCTAAGGTGGCGCCGCTGTCGTCATCCAAGAAGCGGCTGGTCAGCGCCACCGTCAGCTGGTTGGCGTCGCCGACGCGATCGGGGCCGGCGAAGCGGTTTACTCGAAACAACTGACCATAACTGAAACTGGTCTCAGATGTATTGAAGATCGGAATGTCAGTCTGGTCCTTGTACGGGATATTGACGTAAAAGAGCCGCGGTTCGATGGTGTGCAGGAAGGCTCGTTCGCCGAACAGAAACTCGCGTTCGAAAAACAGCCCCGAGTCGAGCGCGACGGCGGGCAGTGTGCGATTCTGCGAGGCGGGAGCTGCGCCGCTCTCGGTGTTGCTCAGTTCATAGTTGGTTTGGAACAGCGTGATGGCCGGGGTGATGAATCCCGCCGCTCTCTCGAAGGGCGCGCTCAATGTGGGCGAGAAGTCGAAACGGTGACCGCTCACTCGATCGTTTTGGTAAAAGTTGACATACTCCGCGGGCACGTCCAGTCGCAACGCGCGGGACGGGAGAGGCACATTTGTCGCAACGTTGAGCGACGGCAGTTTCCAATACGGACGGGCTGGCGGCGGAATGCTGCGGTCAACGGTGTAGTAGCCCTGCAAACTGGCGCTTGCGCTTGTAGAGCCATAGGCGTAATCCATGGTGAATTCTTCGTTGAGCTGATTGGTGGCCGCCCGACTCAATGCGTTGCCGAAGTCGTAGAAGTAATCTTTGTCGGAGACATGATTCAAATCGACGCGCTCGCGCCAGCGCCGGTTCAGTACGCCGCTGTGATTCAAGGACATGTAATATCGATCCTTGCCGTAAATGTCGTCGCTCTGCAGTAGTTCGCCCGTGAATCGGCCCTGGCTCTTGGCGGTAAGGTAGCGTGCCTCGGTTTGGACCATGAAGCCGCGGCGTGACATGTTGACGCCGGTGATGGTTGCATCGTAATTGGGCGCCAGGTTCAAGTAGTAAGGAACGCGGAACGTCGTGCCGTTGATCGACGAGGTGCCCCAGCCGGGAACAAGCAAGCCGGACTTTCGAGCATCGCTGATCGGGAATGAGAAATACGGAAAAAACATCACCGGCACATCGTATACGGTAAGGTAGCTCGAGGACGCGGATCCGAAGCCTGTTTCGCGGTTCAAGCGTATGGAGCTGGAGTGCAATTGCCAATGTCGATCGTCGGGGTCGCATGTGGTGTACGTTGCATCGTGCAAGGTGACCAATGACGGGCCCTCGATGACGACCGATGGCGAACTCCCGTGAGCATGCTGCTCGAACAGATTGAAGCTGCCGTTCAACAAATATCCGCTCTTGGTGTTCAAGTTGTAGAACGTTTCTCCCCCCGAAACGGCCATGCCAAGGTCGCCGAGTCTGACGGTGCCGGTGGCTTTGACTTCCTGGGTCGACCGCCAGAATGTGGCGTTGTCCGCTTCGAGCCACAGCTGTCCCTGCTGAATGGCGACGTTGCCTTTCAGGTCATAGCGCTCGTTGGCTTGCGCGTCCGCCTCATCGGAGTAAAGGTAGGTTTGCGCGTCGGCGGGGTTGAGTGCCCGCGGCAGTTGCGGCAATGAGATAATGGTGTGGATGCGGCAATGCGGCCATTGCGCGCCATGGGCCGGAACCGCTAAAACCAGAAGCAAAAGCAGTTTGACGATTAGATTGGCTCGTTTTTCCACGGCGCTTTCACTATAGTACGATACTCAAAGCGCCGGTCGCGCACGCTGATAGGTCCATAGTGGCGTAATGGTATAGAAGTGAGGGCGTTTGGAGAAGTGGACAGCCGGCTTAAGCAACTTTCAGAATGGATCGCCATGGTGCTGCCGGCTCAGCCTTTCCAGATCGCGCCGGCCTCCAGTGACGCGAGTTTTCGGCGCTATTTTCGCATTGAGGCCTCGGGCCGGACCTACGTGGCCATGGACGCGCCGCCTCCCCATGAGGATTGCCGCCCCTTCGTGCGAATCGCGCGGGCGTTTCACGCCATCGGCGTCAACGTGCCGGAAGTGCTCCATTCGGACGTGGACAATGGGTTTTTGTTGCTGACGGACTTCGGCACCGCGCTCTATCTCGGGCGCTTGAACGACGATACCGCCGATGGCCTGTATGGCGACGCCATCGACAGCCTGCTGGTTCTGCAACGAGGCGCCGATCCGTCGGCGCTGACCCTGCCGCCCTACGATCTCGCGTTGCTGTGGCGCGAGATGGAGCTGTTTCGCGAGTGGTTCATGGGACGCCATCTCGGAATTGCGGTAAGCGACGGCTTGGCCAAGTTGCTCGACGATGTATTCACCGGGCTGGCGAAGGAGGCGCTCGCGCAGCCGGTGACTTGGGTTCATCGCGATTATCATTCGCGTAATTTAATGATGACGCCACGGAATAACCCGGGTGTGCTGGATTTTCAGGACGCGGTGGTCGGGCCGGTCACGTACGATCTCGTATCCTTGCTCAAGGACTGCTACATCAGTTGGCCGCGGCAGCGCGTCGAGCAGTGGGTCGGTCAGTTTTATGAATCGTGGCGGCCCGGACATCCCGGCGTCAGCCGCGAGCAGTTTTTGCGTTGGTTCGACTTAATGGGTGTGCAGCGCCACTTGAAGGCCATCGGCATCTTTGCGCGCTTGAATTGGCGCGATGGCAAACCCGGTTATTTGGCCGATATTCCGCGCACACTGTCCTATGTTCTGGATGCGCTGCCCCGCTATGGCTTATTCCCCGAATTCACGAAATACCTCGAGCAAGAGGTTGTGCCGCGTTTGACCAAGTAGCGGGGCAACGCTAGTCGGATTTAGTCAGCGGCCAACGCTCCATGAAGTAGCACAGGCAGTCCTGCCGAATGGCGGTCTTGTTGACCGTGAGCATGGACGGCATGACGGTCCGGCGCAGCCGCAGCTGACTGTTCTCGACTTCAAAGTAGTCTTCGACCCGGTTGCGGCCACGGTCGTCGATGACCAGCAGCGAGTCGTCGCGCCCCGTCTTCACCGTGCCGAACACCGTGCCCGGCTGTAGCTCGCGAAAATTGAAGAACTCCAAGTCGTGAATCAGCACGATGTCGCCGTCTTCATTGCCGATGCCAAGGCGCGCTTGCGCATGGACTTTTACCACCGCCGTGGTATGAAACAAATCGATGTCACGGTCGTGGACAGGATGTTCCGGAATGCTTTCGAGATGGAGGCAGGCGTCCAGAAATTCCGTGGCGTGGTCGATGCCATGCTCGTTGCCAGCTTGTCCGCATTCCAGCGTTACAGCCGGGCAAAGCGCGGCAAATGCCAGTGACTGCACGCCCCGCGGCTGAGTGAAATAAACGACCGTTCGACTGAATAGGGTGGCAAGCTGCAGGAAGCGATGGTCGGTGCGATTAATGCAGGCATAGTGCGGATTGAGGCCAATGTTGTTGTGCAGATCGACGCTTGCGAACAGGGGTCCGCGCGACATTGTCTCGACGACTTTGCGCATCATGTCACTTTCCGGACAAGGCTCTGATTCGCCGCCGGGCCAGACGCGGTTATAGTCCGGTTGGTGGGGGAGCCGGCGCTGATTGAGGCGCGCCGCTTCGATATTGGCGAAAAAAACGCTCAGACTTCTTGGTAGCTCGCGATCGCGGTAGCGAATCAACAGATTCTGCACGGCGCGGAGCCCCACATCCTCGTTGCCATGCTGCAGGACGGCGACGAACAGCCGTTCCGGTTTGCGGCCTTCCAAGTGCATCAACGTGGGTCCGTTGAAAAGGGTGCCCAGGTCGGATTGAGCGACGGTGGCGAGGCCTGCGGGTATGTGGTCTATGATTTGTAGCATAGTTCGCTGTTTCGCGGCTCAAATGTCCCATTCGTGAACGGGCGTTCCGGTTGCCTGATGCTGCGCGTAAACGAGCGTCATGGCGCGAAAATCCTTGCCATGTTTGTCGATGAACGCGCGCTGCCAGTGGCTTCCCGTGCGCTCGCGGCGGATACGGGTTTCGACCGTGTGCAAATACTTCGATATAAGAGCGTCGTCAACGTTCAAGTCCCGCAATCCTTGCTCCGCTGCCGGCAGGAGGCGGTCCAATATGACTTTCTTTAAACTCAGCGAGTCGCCATCGAGCCATTGCACATGGGCGTCCAATCCGCGGCGCGCGGCGGCGTAAAAGTTGAGCTTGGCAGCGGAAAACGGAATCCTCGCTTCGAGGTCGTCTATATTTTGCGTCAGCCAGTGAGTGGCGCCGTAGTAGAACGCCGCGTTGCTTATCTGGTCGACAATCGACGGGCCGGCGGCCATCACGCGATGTTCGATACGGGTGTGCGGGCAACCGTCGTCGTCGAATCCAATCAGCGGTCGGTTCCAGCGCCATATCGTGCCGTTGTGCAGGCGCGCGTGCACGAACCGCTCGGCGGGCGTATCGGCGCAGATCGGCAGCAGTGCCGGGTAGTGCTCCAGATTTTCGCGGAACAACTCGTGCAGGGAGTGTTTCACATAACCGGCGCCGAACGTCACCCGTCGCACCGGACCGCGCGCCGCGCCCTCGAAGCCGCCTACCTCGACGGCCTGCTCAAAAAGCGGGATGCGGGATTCCTCCCATAGTGACTTTTGGAACAAAAAAGGCGAATTGGCGGCAACGGCGACCGTCGCGCACGACATTGCGATGGAGGCGTTGAAGTAGCGGGGGATGAGGTCAGCGGGCAATTGCCAGTGCAGTTGAAACGATGTCGCGGCGGATTCCAGCATGACATCGTGATGTTGCAGGTGAAGATGTTCCTGTCCGGTAATGTCGAGTACGAGTGGTTGTCCCAGCCGGGCACGCAGCACTTGTTCGTTGAGCGCTTTGAAGCGATTCAAAGGTGACATGTTCGCGAGGCTCAAATCGCTGTTGCGCAGAGTCGGCAGGATGCCGATCAGCAGCGTCATCGCGTCCATGTCCCGCGCGAGGGCCTGACAGCGCCGCCATAACGCGGCCAGCGCCTGCTCGAGACTGTCAAGGCCAAGGCCGGCGAGATTGGCCGGCGGCACGTTGAGTTCGATGTTAAAGCGCGCCAGTTCCGGAACGACTAGTGGTTCCTTGAGGGCTGCGAGGAAGCGATCATTCTCGGCCAGAGCTCGGCCGTCGCTGTCGGTGAGCCACGCTTCCGCTTCCAATCCCGCGGTGTGCGCGCGTCGCGACATGCGGGCATCGGTAAGGCATTCCGCTAAAAGGAGCGTTTCTTGCTCAAGTCGGTCATGAAAGCGCTGGAAATCCCGGCTCTGAAAATGAATCGTGTCGATTTCTTGGCCCATCAGGCGCTTTTTATGACGAAGATGCGCGGTACCTCATGCGCGTGCCGTGCAGCAGAGACAAGGTGATTTCCTCCGGCGAGAGTTCCGGCGGAAAGAGGGTGCCCGAGATTTTTGCGCCATTGATGCTCGCGCCGTCGAGGTTGCAATTGCTGAAGTCGATGCCGCGCAGATCAGACTGGCGAAAATAGCAGCCGCGCAAGTCGAGACCGTCGGCATTGAGGCCGCGCAATGAAAGGCCGCGGAAATCGCAGTTGGTCAAATCGCTGCGTTGGCCTTTGGTGATCGCGTCATTGAAGTCTTGGATCTTTCCGTCGCGCAGCAGGCTGTACAACGGGTCGTTGTGTTTCATTTGCAGTGTTGTCGTGGCCATGGCTGATCCTAAGGCTCTAGTAAACGAAAATCATAGCGGGCGAACGAACTCGTGCTCTCCACCAAATGCAGCAAGCGCACCTTGAGCAGTTCATTGCTCGTATTCACCAGCAATACCGTGCCGACGTCGTATACGGACGGCAGAGTGAGGATCGTGGTCTGCCCGCCTTTTGGGTGGCGTTTCGGAATGATCAAGCCACGGAAGTAATCCGTTCCGCGGCCGACGCCCTCGAGCGCTCGTGTGCCCACGGGCAGGCCGTCATCGGCGATGAGTTCGATGCCCAGTTCGACATCGCGGTCATCGTTGCAGCGCAGCCAGCGGATCGCCCCGATGCGCCAGGTCGAGGACGCCGCGCTTTCGGACGAGCCCAGTTCGCGCAGCGTAATGAGATCCCCGACGCGGGCTTGCATTTTCGCGGCGGAAAGGGAATAGGAGACGCTCACGCCGTTGTCGCTTGCATCGAGGGCGGTGCAAAGCGCACTCGTCTGATCGAGTTTCGCAATATCCAAATCGTTTAGCCGCGCGGCTTCCGATCCGCTGTAGATAAGGTTGCTCCAATCGCTTGTTTGGCCCTGGGGAGCGTGACCTTCGAAGTGCGCGGACCTTGCCGGACCCGCATCGGATGCGATGTCGGCCAATTTCGATTCATCCAGCCACGGGGCGTCATCATCGGACAGAACCTCAAGGTCGTCCAACATGGCCTGATGTTGCGTGGCCTCTTGAATGCGCGATTCATCTTTTTCGGGTTGAAAGGCGCGACCACCGGCGGCATGAAGATAGCAGGCGTTCATTCCGCTGGCCAACATGATCTGTTGTTGTTGGGGTTGGCGGGGCGTCTTGCGCTCCTTGCGTGGAGTCCAGGCCCGAGCAAGGCGCAAATAGCGTTCGCGCAACAGTCTTTCGCCCAGTGTCGTCTGCTTCGTCGTTCCGGGTTTGAAGTCTGTCTGGCTGTCCAGTTTCTGTTTGACCGCCGCATACAGCTTGTCTGTTTTGACAACGAGCCCATTTGCGATGACGCGCTTGTGTTGCTCCGGCGTGGCGAACAGAGGCCCGCTGTCGGCCGCGGTGTCGACGAAATGCATGCCGATGGGTGGCGCCGCATTGGTGATAGTCGCCAGTTCGCACAAGTCCGTCCACGCCAGCAGTTCGTCAAAAAGTTTTATCGCCTCGCCGGGCAGCAGGTGATAGGGATCCGACAGGTGCAACAGCAGCGCTTGGCGGTAGGCTTGATTGATGGTGGTTTCGCGGTTGTCCTTGCGGTTTGCCTTGACTACCGGCGTGTCGGCGAGCGAGTGGGTCAGGGCGAATTGGTACAGTTGATTCAGCTCCAGCCAGGTGCTCGGCGCGGGCGGCGCGAACGTGAGATACGTTTCCAGCAGCTCTTCGCACAACGCGCCGATTGCGCGATATACCGACGGAATCAGAATCTCATGGGGGTTGGTGATCGCCTTAGCGGTGAGCAGCATTTCCATGATGATGCTTTTGTAGCCATGGGCAGCCTCCGTCCAGAGTTTTTGCATCAACACGGATCGCTGCTTCTTGCGGTCGGTCAGTGGAATCTGGGCATCGGTGTATTCACGGCGCACGGCCGGCGCCAGCTCCTCAACTAGCGGAAGCACCAATTCCATGGCGACAAAGCGCTTTTCAAAAGGCAGGCTAACGCGATTCCACTGCTCGATCTGATGTCCCACCAAACGCAGACTATCAAACGGATTGGCGAGGGGAAGGTCGTCGAGCCACGCCTTGATCTTTTCGTGGCGCGGTTCGAGCAGATCTTGAGGACGGCCGTCCTGTTTCGGAGGGACTGTCAGCTTAGGCGCAAACATGGTCTGCCTCTCGTCGATGGATGTTCCTGCCGCCTACCTTGTTTCGCATCAACGCTCCCGCCTTGGAACAGTTCAATAACCAATGTTAGCCTAATTTAGACCAGAGCGTGATCGTGATAAACGACAAGCCGGATTAAGCGACGGCAACACCAGGGCGACTGGCAAGTTCTCTGAGTAGTTGCTGCGGCGTGCGGGTGCCGAGCAAGAGCAGGTTGCGCAAGTGATTGTAGCCTTTGATGTCAGTAGCGAGAAATTGAACGGCAACATGGTTATGCATGGCGCGCTCAATCTTGGCGTGAATTTCGATCGCCGTCGTGTCATTTTCGTCCAGCGCGAGCACGAGTCGGCAGTGGCTGGGCAATCGAACCTCCGGTGGCGCGTCCAGCGTGATCGATGCGCCGCGAAAACTCACATCGGTTGTCGTCCCGCTGAGCGAGACTTGGTCCGAGATCAGCACCATCGCTCGGGTGGCCACATCCACCCGGCAATGGTCGCGCCGATTGCTCAATGAGGGGGTGTCAGATGAGGTTGGTGTTGGCATGGCGGCTTTCCCCGTCTCGTTAGCGTTGGTCCCGGACTTCGGGCGGCATCAGCCTGATTGCGTGGCTAGGAAATCGACATTCAGGGAGTGGCATTGAAGGGTTTCGCCGCACATTTTACAAGGCGTTACAATTGGGGTGTGGAATTTCCGGAGGCGGCCTGAGGGGCCTGGGGTTCAATTCATTTGGTGGGCCCGGAAGGACTCGAACCTTCGACCAATGGATTCACGTGTCCCCGATATTTCTATCGGGAGCGGACTATCTCATCGCCCTCAACCGGGTTGCTAGGGCGCGGGACGCTCATGCCTGTTATTAAGAACGCTTAAGTTCTCAGGTAGTCTCTGCACCGTCCAGGAGTGCACTCCTGGCTTGGCTCAGGGTTGCCATCAGCCGAACTGTTAAGGGTTCCCTGAATTCATCCCGTTCAAAACGCGCATTTCGGCGCGCTCGCACCATTTTGATGAGTCCACTGCTCTAACCGACTGAGCTACAGGCCCAAGGCGACCAATTCTAATCGTTGACGGCGCGCTTTACCACCGCCCGGCCGGATAGTCCGGCGGGTGGTGGCAGGTTCTTGATCGCTTATACTGCCGCAATTAATTGATGACAGCGGTGATCGGGACGACAGTGAAAAAGTGTATTGGATGCGCAAGGCCGCTAGTCGGCCGCCAGTCAAAATTCTGTTCGGTTGCTTGCAAGAACGCCGTCAATAATGTTCATTATCAGAGCTACTTGGCTCAGCAAGAGCGCGGTCGTAGTAGGAAGCTCGAACTTATAAAAGCGCTTGGGGGTAAATGCCGGCGCTGCGGGTATGCGAGGAACTACGCGGCGCTTGAGTTCCATCATCTGGAACCTTCGGAAAAGACATTTCAGCTCGATTTGCGGTCGCTATCGAATCGAACCTGGCAGGCGGTCATGGAGGAGGCATCCAAGTGCGTACTGCTGTGCTCCAATTGCCATTCCGAGGAGCACAACCCCGAGTGTGTGTTGCAGGAGCAAACGCCGGAGCAGCGAGGTGCCATGGATGCATACCATGACACCTCGCGAAATTTTTCTAAAGATTAGTCAAGAAAACTACGCAACGGCTCCGAACGGCTCGGATGACGCAGCTTGCGCAGCGCTTTGGCTTCGATTTGCCGGATGCGTTCGCGGGTGACGTCGAACTGCTTGCCGACTTCTTCCAGCGTGTGGTCGGTGTTCATGTCGATGCCGAAGCGCATGCGCAGGACTTTGGCTTCCCTTGCGGTAAGGCTTTCCAGAACCTGCTGAGTCGCTTCTTTGAGGCTTTCGAACGTCGCTACATCCGTCGGGGACAATACGGCCGTGTCCTCGATGAAGTCGCCCAAGTGCGAATCTTCGTCGTCGCCGATGGGCGTCTCCATGGAGATCGGCTCTTTGGCGATTTTGAGGACTTTGCGGATTTTGTCTTCCGGCATTTCCATGCGCTCGGCCAGTTCTTCCGGCGTCGGCTCGCGGCCCATCTCTTGCAGCATCTGCCGCGAAATGCGGTTGAGCTTGTTGATGGTTTCGATCATGTGCACCGGAATACGAATGGTGCGCGCTTGATCCGCGATCGAACGCGTGATGGCCTGGCGTATCCACCACGTGGCGTACGTCGAGAACTTGTAACCGCGGCGGTATTCGAACTTGTCCACGGCTTTCATCAGGCCGATGTTGCCTTCCTGAATCAAATCGAGGAACTGCAAACCGCGGTTGGTGTATTTCTTGGCAATGGAAATCACCAAGCGCAAGTTCGCTTCCACCATTTCCTTTTTGGCGCGACGAGCTTTGGCTTCGCCGATGGACACCTTGCGGTTGATTTCCTTGATCTCGGAAATCGACAAGGCGGTCTCGTCCTGAATCTGCACCAGCTTGCCTTGTGCTTTCAGGATGTCTTCCTTGCAGCCCGCCAGCACCGTTGAATAGCTGTGACCGGCTTTGATTTGCTTATCGAGCCATCCCAAGTCGGTTTCGTTGTCCGGGAACGAGGTGATGAAGTCTTTGCGCGGCATGTGCGCTCTGGACACGCAGATGTCCATGATGACGCGTTCGTGGCTGCGAATGCGCTCAACCAAATCACGCAAGTTGCGGATCAACTCGTCGGTCAGTTGCGGAATCAGCTTGAACTGCATGAACGCTTCGACCATGTCCTTGCGCGCTTTGGCGCATTTGGCATTGCTGCGGCCGTGCTTCTTGGCCGCCGCCGTCATGGCGTCGAAGGTTTCGCGCAACTTGGCAAAGCGAACTCGGGCTTCTTCGATATCGATTCCGACCGCTTCGTCGGAATCGTCGGAGGTGCCGCTTGACTCGTCTTCCTCGTCGCTGTCGCTGTCGACATCCGCCGCCGCCTTGGTAGCGCTCTCGTCATTGGCGGCCGCGAGGTTGACTTCCTCGGTGTCTTGATCGGCGAAGCCGCGGATGATGTCGGTAATGCGTCCTTCGCCCTTCTCCGACTTGTCGAAATCGGCGAGGATGCGCGTAATCGTTTCGGGGTAGAGGGCCAAGGCGGACAGCATTTGATTCTGGCCGTCCTCGATGCGCTTGGCGATTTTGATTTCGCCTTCGCGGGTCAGCAGTTCCACGGTGCCCATCTCGCGCATGTACATGCGCACGGGGTCGGTGGTGCGGCCGAACTCGCCGTCCACCGTCGCCAGCGCGGCGGCGGCTTCCTCGGCGGCATCTTCATCCGCAGCGACATTGTCGCTCAGGATCAAAGAGTCGGAATCGGGCGCAAATTCATGTACAGCGATGCCCATATCATTGATCATCGCAATGATGTCTTCGATTTGCTCCGGATCGACGATGTCGTCGGGCAAATGATCATTGACTTCGCGGAAGGTCAGATAGCCTTGTTCCTTCCCCCTCGCGATAAGTTCTTTTAATTGTGATTTCTGGTCATGTTGCGTCATAAATACCTTCGCGGGCCCTAACGACCTCAAACGTTTTTCACCACCGGGAAGCTGCTCTGAAAATCAAACGGTCCATTATATGTCAAAAGAGACGTCACCGCTAACGAAAAGGTTCCCGTCCGACTTGCCTAGGCCGGTCCTCCTAACAACCACTATTTACGCCTAATATTGTTTTAAGTATTTGTTTTTATTGTTACGAAGCTGTGGAATTATTCGCCGCCGTTCGCATTTTCGATATTCCACGTAACTCCTCACGTTCCTGCTCCGTCAGGGCCTCCAGCGGCTTCTGCAAAAGTGCCTCGACACGTTTGGAATAGACCCGGTCACGAATTCTGTCAATGGCATCCGTAAACTCCCTATCAAGGTTCGTGTCCGCCACGAGGAGTGATTTTTGCGCCAGCCGATCCAGGTACGGGCCGTACTCGCTGTCACGCCAATGCTCAACAATCGCGCCTGTAGTAATGTTGGGTCGAGATTTCAGAAAATCAAGCAAATCGCATAGAAAATCTAGCCCCGGCAGGTGTCCTTGACGCAGGGACGAGGTGTCCTGCGCCGAGAACGCCAGTTGGGGGCGATGCAGCAGTTGTTCAATCACGCTGCGGACTAAGGTTCTTGCACCCGATGGCGCCGGTTTGGACGCGGGAGGGGTAGGGGCCGACGTCGCGGCAGAACCCTTCGACAGGCCGAGGCGTTGCGGGGCTGTCTGGGCGCGCCGAGCCAGTTCATCGACCAGCATCGATTTAAAGATGCCTTCGCCAATTTTGGCGAGCAGCGGCCGGGCTATTTCCACCAGTCGCGCGCGGCCGTCCAAGCTGCCCAGATCGATGCCGTGGCTTAATGTGTCCAGCAGAAAAGTGGAAAATGGCTGCGCGGCGGCGACGCGCTCCAAGAACGCGTCTTTGCCAATTTTGCGCACCAGCGAATCCGGATCCTCGCTCTCGGGCAGAAACATGAAGCGGGCTTCGATGCCCTCGCGCACGACCGGCAGCGCATGTTCCAACGCCCGCCAAGCGGCGTCTCGACCGGCACGATCGCCGTCGAAGCAAAACACGACTTGCGGCGTGATCTTGAACAGCTTCTCCAGATGAGCCGTCGTCGCCGAGGTGCCCAGGGTCGCCACGGCGTTTTGGACGCCGAATTGGGCTAGGGCCACCACGTCCATGTAACCTTCGACTACGATGACTTGATCCAGCTCACGCAGCGCCCTGCGTGCTTCATACAGGCCGTACAGCTCCTGACCCTTGTGGAACACGTCGGTTTCCGGCGAATTGAGGTACTTGGGCAGTTCGTCGTTTAAGACGCGACCGCCGAAAGCGATGACCCGTCCGCGGTGGTCACGAATCGGAAACATGACCCGGTGGCGAAACCGGTCGTAGTAGCCGCTGTCATTTTCCCGCTTGATGATCAGCCCGGCGGCAAGCAATGCCATCTCGTCGAAACCGTGCTCGCGGCAGTGGCGCAGCAAGTTGTCCCATCCGGGCGGAGCGAAGCCGATGCCGAACGCGGCGGCAATTTCGCCGCTTAGTCCGCGATTTTTTAAATAGCTCACCGCCTCGGATGCGGATGGATGGTGTTTTAGCTGGCGGCGATAAAACTGTTCCGCGAGCGCGAGCACGGCATACAGTTTGTCGCGCTGAGCGCGCGTGTCCGGGCTCGCGGCACTCGTGCTCGCTTCCGTTGGCACCTGCAGGCCCAGGCGTTTCGCCAGCTCATGGACCGCATCGACGAAATCGAGCCGTTCATACGCCATCACAAAGCCGATGGCCGAGCCGTGGGCGCCGCAGCCGAAGCAGTGATAAAACTGTTTTTCCGCGCTGACGGTGAATGAGGGTGTTTTTTCTTGGTGGAAAGGACAGCGCGCGGTGTAGTTGCTGCCGGCCTTTTTTAGAGGCACGTAGTGATCGATCACCTCCACGATGTCCGTGCGGGCGAGCAGATCATCGATAAACTGTTTTGGTATGCGTCCGCCCATTGGGGCATTCTAAATGAAAAGTCGCCCGTAGGAGCGGCTTCAGCCGCGATGAAACCGGGCCAAGCAAGATGTCACCGAAGGATCGCGGTTGAAACTGCTTCTGCAAAACAGTTCGAGATTTGGGTGGTTTTTCAGGCGCCGAGCTTGGCTTTAACCCGCTGGCTGACCACGGTCATGTCGCAGCGGCCTTGCACCATCGGTTTGAGGGCGGCCATGACTTTGCCCATGTCCTTGGCGGATGTTGCACCGCTGGCGGATATCGCGTTGGCAATGGCTGTGTCGATCTCAGCGTCGGATAATGCTTTTGGCATGTAGTCTTGAATGACGGTTACTTCGAAGCTTTCTTTTTCGACGAGATCTGTGCGCCCGGCGGCTTCGAATTGACTGATGGAATCCCGCCGTTGCTTGAGCATCTTGTCGAGGATGGCGAGCGTTTGCGCGTCGTCGACCGAAATGCGCTCGTCGACTTCCTTGCGTTTGATTTCCGAGTTGATCAAACGAATAACGCCAAGCCGCGCTTTATCGTGCGCACGCATGGCGTCTTTCATATCGCTTTGTAGACGCTGTTTGATGGAGTCAGACATGAAGGCGGAAGAATGCCGAGGGAGCTGAAAACGCTATCAATACATCTTGCGGCGGGTAGAGGAATCGCGACCCTGCTTCTTCAAGTGGCGCTTAACCGCAGCAGCCAATTTGCGCTTGCGAACAGACGTGGGCTTTTCGTAAAACTCGCGGCGACGGATTTCGGACAATACACCTGCTTTTTCGCAGGTCCGTTTGAAACGGCGTAATGCGACTTCGAATGGTTCGTTCTCTTTAACACGGACGCTCGGCATGTAGTCTCCTTGTTGCGGCACCAATAACAAAAGGACCGTTCTCGGTCCACAAAGCCCGCGTATTCTATCGGAACCGCTGATTTTATGTAAAGGCTGACGGATTGGGGCGGATTTTAGGCTTGTCGGGGTAGATGGGATTGATGCGCGCAGACCGGGCAGCGGGGGTCACGTTGCAGCCGCGAAGTCTTTTGGGTCAAGTCCTTGCCGTCGATGCGCCAGAGCCGCCCAACGAGCGGTTTTCCTATTCCAGTCAATAGTTTAATGGCCTCGCCGGCTTGCGCTGAAGCGATCATGCCGACGATCGGGGAAAACACGCCGGAACGTGAGCACGACTCGGCGGTTTCGGGGCTGTCATCGTACAAACAGCGATAACAGGGCGAGAAAGGACTTCCGGGGTCAAACACGGTTAACTGGCCTTCGAAGCGAATCGCGGCCCCGGATACGAGGGGCTTTCGGGCTGCGACACTGGCCCGATTGAGCGCATGACGGGTTGCGAAGTTGTCGCTGGCGTCTATGACCACGTCGGCGCGGCGCACCAGGTGCTCCAACTCGCGGTCGTCGAGTTTTTCATCGAATGTTTCCACGCGAACGAGGGGATTGAGTTCGTTGAGCGTCTCAGCCGCGGATTCGACCTTCGGGCGGCCGACATCCGCCGTGCCGTGGACAATTTGGCGCTGCAAGTTGCCCAGATCAACGCGGTCGAAATCGTTCAGCAATAGCTTGCCCACGCCGGCCGCCGCCAAGTACATGCTTGCCGGCGAGCCCAAACCCCCGAGTCCGACGATGAGCACTGTGGATTGTTTCAGTTTCTCTTGCCCGACGTAGTCGAACTCGGGCAACAACAAATGGCGGCTGTAACGGCTCAGCTCTTCGTCGTTCACGACGCGTCACGCTCGTAGCAGAAGAAAGAATCTTGTGGCGTTCGCCCGTCATCGGCCCATCCCCCCACGAGATAAATCGTGTTGCCGAGGGTCGCGATGCCCGTTGCGGCGCGCGGCGCGGGAATGTCCGGCAACTGAAACCAGTGGCCGACACCGGCGTCGTAGCGTGCCGCGCGCGGATGAATGCCATCGCCGCTGTAACCGCCGAATGTGTACAAATCGCCGTGAAAAATGCAGTTCGCTTGGCCTGCCGCCGGCCACGGCAACGCGAAATCGCTGCGAATATGCCAGCGTCCGGTGCTCGGATCGAACTCTTCGATGGTGGTGAAATTGTTGAAGCCTTCGGGCCGAAATGCCACGCCGCCCATGGCGAGGATTTTGCCGTCTGTTGTTACCGCGCTGAGCGCGAATCGCGGCGTGGGCAGCGGGGCGATTTCTTCCCAGCGCCCGGTTTTGATGTTCATGCGTTCGCAGAATGCGAAGCCGGGGTCGGTCTTGGGCCCGCCTTTGGTTGCGTCGGGATGATGGCCGCCAAGAATGTAGATGTACTCGCCGAGCACTAGGCCGCCGGGGTAGTCATGCGGCTGCAGCATATCCGAGCCTGCGTCCCACTGATCCGTCGCTGGGTCGTAGATTTCCACGGTGGGGAGAAATTTGAATTCGCCGTTCGGTTGTTTGAACCCGCCGCCGATGACGTAGGCTTTGCCGTCGACGACGCAGCCGATCGTGCCGGAGCGTCGCGTTGGCATCGGGCGCAACATCTCCCAGCGATTGGTTTTTGGATCGTACACACTGCTCGCATCGAGGCTGGCGAATTGGTGGCCGCCGCCGCCGAAAATGTAAATCTTGCCGTCGATGGCGACGGTCGGTGTATGCGAGCGCGGCTGGTCGAGTTTGGCGAGTGTGCGCCAGCGGCCGCGGTGTTCCGGTTCCAATGGGTTCATTAGGAAATCCTTGTGAAAAACTCTCGTGTTTACCCAAGCGGCCTGCGCTTGTCAAATACCGAAAACTCATTAGAAAGTATTAACTTGCTGGTGGACGTCACAAAATCCGCTGCGGGCCACCCGCGCCGAGCGGTAAAAATTCAAGCTGGACAAATTGTTGGTCGATAACTCATATGCCATGACCATGCTATGGATAACATAGAGGTAGGGATTGCGGGGTGGAGGATATGTACCCGCACCTACTGCGTGGTCATTAGTGCCGCACTAAACTTTGAGTATGAGGTTCGCCCGGATGGCGTCGCTCGCGGCGGTTGATGACGGTTAGTGATTGTTTCTGCGGAAGTTTGTCTATTGGTTTTTAGTGAAGCCGATATGGTATATTGCCGCGCAGAGGGAGCAGTCACCAGGTCAATCAACGTGGTGATTGTCAGTTTAATACCTGACTAAAGCGCTAAGGTATTGAATACATTACAACAAGCCGGGGGTGTTACCGTGCTCCAAGACGAAACGCAGTACGACGTGCCTGTCAAAAGCTCAGGATCAGAGCAGAAGTCCGTTGTTTCGACGCCATCGAATTTGCCGCCATTGCAGGACCGATTCGGCCGCACGTTCGACTACGTGCGCATCGCGATCACCGAAAAATGCAACCTGCGCTGTACTTACTGCATGCCCGAAGAGGGCGTTGCATTAAAAACCAAAGACGAGATTCTTACCGACGACGAGATTTTGCGCTTAATTCGCGTCTTGGCATCCATTGGGATCAAAAAAGTGCGGTTCACGGGCGGCGAACCCCTGGTTCGCAAAGAAATCGTCAAGCTCGTGGAGGGCGCGGCTCAGACGCCCGGCATCAAAGGCATTCACCTCACGACGAACGGCATTCTGTACGATCGCTACGCTAAAGATTTGCGCGAAGCCGGGTTGACTGGCGTGAACATCAGCCTGGACACGATGGATCCCGAGCGCTTCCAAACCATCACCCGTCGCGCCGGCGTTGAAACGGTGCAGCGGGCGATCGATATGGCCATTGAAGTGGGCATGCCCCGCGTCAAGATTAACGTCGTGCTCATGCGCGGCTTCAATGAGGATGAGCTGTATAAATTTACCGAATTGACCCGAGAAAAACCCGTTACGGTGCGCTTCATTGAGTTCATGCCGTTCGACGCGCACCAGATTTGGGAAAGCGGCGTCCACTTCGCCAGCGCCGAAAGTCTCGTGCATCAAATCGAAGAGTTTTATCCCGGCATTCAGAACGCGCCGGGCACCCGCACCGAACATCACACCTTCCAGGCCCCCGGTTACAAGGGCAAGATCGCCGTTATCCCGGCGTTCACCCGCAGCCTGTGCGGCAACTGCTCGCGTATTCGCGTCACGGCAGACGGCAGTATTCGCAATTGTTTGTACTCCGATCTGGAATACAATCTGCGCGATGCCATGCGCGCCGGCGCAAGCGACGACGATATGATCGCTCTTTTCCGCAAGGCCTTCGCGGAAAAAGCCAAAGACGGCTTTGAATCGAAGAAGCAATCGGCCGCTAAAAAGGTCAAGGTCTCGGACATTGGCCGCGTCAGCATGACTCAAATCGGCGGATAGCACTCGTTCGCTCTTGATTTTGATCTCAGGAAAGCGTGGCGCGAATGTCGCCACGCTTACTATTTTCGATGGAGAATGTTTTAAACATGGATAACAAACTCACTCATTTCAACGCCTCCGGCGAAGCGCACATGGTGGACGTGGGGAACAAAGCGGTTACCCAACGCAAAGCCACCGCCGAAGGTCGCATCTATATGAACAAATCCACCCTCGATCTCATCATGCAGGGCGGCCACAAGAAGGGCGATGTGCTCGGCATCGCGCGCGTTGCCGGCATCATGGGGGTGAAGAAAACGCCGGAGTTGATTCCGCTGGCGCATCCGATTAACGTCACGTCGGTTGATTTGCAGCTTACGCCCGAGCCCGATTCGAATTCCGTGCACTGTCGCGCGACTGTCGGTTGCGGCGGGCAGACCGGCGTTGAGATGGAAGCGCTCACCGGCGTGCAAATCGCGCTGCTGACGATCTACGACATGTGCAAAGCCGTCGATAAAGGCATGGTCATGTCCGAGATCGGGCTGCTGGAAAAATCCGGCGGCAAGTCCGGCACCTGGACGCGCGAAGCGAAGTAGACGCCGGTCATTGTGGGAGCGGTTTCCTACCGCGATTTTTCGTTGGAATCGCCGCAATAGCGGATTTAAATCGCGGAATGATCCGCTCCCACAGTGATGACGTTTTCTGTTTGCGCAATATGAGTCAACAAATGTTCGAATAGCGAGTTAAGTCATGACCATAAAAGTAAGATTCTTCGCCAGCATGCGCGACCGCATGGGCAAGGGCGACGCAACCGTGAATTTCTCCGGCGCGAAAATGACCGTCACTGATGTATGGCAGCAGGCGGCGAACGGCGCGCCCATGCCGGAAAGCACGCTTATCGCCATTAACATGGAATACACCGACAACAACGCCGTCGTGAAGGACGGCGATGAAGTCGCGTTTTTCCCGCCGGTTACCGGAGGTTGAACATGAAAGTGTTGATCTGCGAAAACTCCTTCGATCCGTGGAAAGAACTCACGGCGTATGAGCAGACGCTGCCACCCGGTAAAACCGGCGGCTCGGTGTCTTTCGTCGGCACCATGCGCGATTTCAACGACGGGCACGACGTCTCGGCCATGCGTCTGGATCACTATCCCGGCATGACGGAAAAGCACATCGAGCGCGTCATGGAAGAAGCCGCCGAGAAGTGGGAAATCATCGATTCGTTGGTCGTGCATCGCGTGGGTGACATGCAACCAAACGACCCCATCGTGTTGGTCGTTGTATGGTCGGCGCACCGCGCCAATGCCTTCGATGCCTGCCGTTACATCATCAACTACCTCAAAGAGCGCGCCCCGTTCTGGAAATGCGAAACCACGCGCGATGGCAAACAACGCTGGGTCGAGCACAACACCAAAGATCCGGGCGCCGCGGCGGCGGTGAAGAAGGTTGTGAAGTCGGCCTAATCGCGCCAATAGCGCGGATTAGTAGCACGGCTGGTTACCATGCGCGAAAAAGAAAAAAGCACCACTCTCCTGTTCATCCGCCACGGTAAGACGGATTTCCCCGAAGACCGCATATATTGCGATGACCGTGAAGACCCGCCGCTGAACGACGCCGGTCGCACGCAGGCGCAGTCGGCGGCGGATTGGTTAACCAAGGCCGGCATTCAGTTGGATGCCCTCTACTGCAGCCCAACCTTGCGTACCCGGCAAACCGCTGAGCCCATCGCTCGAGCGCTTGGCCTGGACCCTGCCCTGGACGACCGTCTGACCGAGCGCCATTTCGGTATCTGGGAAGGGCTTTATTTCCACGAAATAATGGCGAAATTCCCGGAGGAGCATCGCCAATGGAAGACCGACAACGCCGGTTTCGCTCCCCGGGGCGGTGAAACCATTTACCAAATGCTGGAACGGCTCCAGGCGGCCCGTGATGCGATCCTGGCCAAATACCACGGCGGCACGGTCGCGGTTGTCACCCACGTCGGCCCAATCCGCGCTTTCGTTGCCGATGCCATTGGCTTGCCGGTGCCTTACTACCGCCGCGTCACGGTCGATAACGCGTCTCTCACCCGCATCGATTTCGGGCGGTCGCAGAACAATTTGATGTTTTTGAATATTCGAAATTACTGAGAAACTCAATGAACTGTTCCCTGATTAAATCACATTGCAAATGGACAAAAATTCCACTTGCATCCCGCCGAAAGTTCGGGTGGAATAGGCGGCATCATAAAAATGTGAACTGCGTCACAGAACGGAACACCAAATCGGTGTCGTCAGGCGTGAGCAATAAGAAGCACATTTTTAGTGCTAGTTTGTATCAATCTGTTTTTTCGAGTGTTTTTTGTTTGAACGGCACGGCTATACGGAAAAGCGAGCATCCCAATTGGGGTACTCACATTGTTGACATTATGTTTCAGTGTGTGAGATAGTTCACGTTAATTAGAATCCAAGGGAGGGGTGGCGAAAGGAGTTGCCATCTCCAGTGAGATAAAAATGACTGAGGAGGCTTTTGCAATGCGTAAGGTAACTAAATTAGCGATTTCTTTCGGTTCCGCGGCCTTGATGTTGGGCGGTGGGGCTTTTGCTCAGCTTCCGACGCTGGGCAGTACGACTTTGGACGCCAATGGCTTGCCGACGGATGCGCCGACAGGCGGTGCTTGTAACAACGTCGCGGCTGGTGCGGTGTGTTCGGCGCCAATTGCCAATGAGGCGGGTTTCATGCAGCGCGAAGTGCGAGTCGGGACGGAGCGGTTCATTCAGACCATCATTAATGACGGTGCTTTAACGGGGGCGGGTCAAGGATTCGCTTCTGAAGATTTCGTTCGGTTCAACAACGCCAATGTCCCGGGCGGCAGTGTGCAAGGTATTATGTCGCAATTGACTGTTCGTGATGCAGTGAGTAACGACAACTTTTTCGTCTCAACCTCGAATATCCAATCCGGCTGGGCGGTCAACGGTGGTGACGCGCGGGCAGTGATCGACATGCAGATTACGGACAACACGCAAGCGGCTACCAACCTTGGCTTCGATACGCAGTTCAGCGTTGACACGTCGTTTAACGCTGCGACCAACACGAATACACTCAATGCCTTGTCAGCTGACCAAACTGTAGGCTTAGGCGGCGCGGCTGGAAGCACTGACAAACAGCGCTTCTACACCGAAATCAAACAAGCGGCTAACGCCGGTAGCTCGGATCTCGCTACTGTCGGAACAGGTACGGTTCGTGGGAACGGAGCCACGTGGGCGGCAGGTGAGGTGATTCAAGTAGTATGGGCGGGCCAACAAGTAGCGGGCACCCCGCAGTTCGGCACCCAGACTGTCACCAATGTCACGGCCAACAATGCAGGAACACCCAACTTCACTTCACTGACGGATCTTGCGGCACCCGGTCCGTGGCTGTGGAACGCCGAGTTCAACCAAGGCACGCCCCCGCTGTTCTAAGTTAAATAGTTACGCATCAAGCAAAGCCTAGGAAGGAGGAGCAGGAATGCTCCTCCCTTTTTTCGAACACCGTTCTATTTCACTTATTTCTCGCGGATCATTTCTGGCGACGGAGCAGCTTCGGCTGAGCGAGTCGTCTGCTTTTGCACAGCAGAGAGTGTTCTTTCAGGAATCGTTTGCAGCAAGTGTCGGTGCTTGCCGCGGCGAGACAGAATAGCTTCTGCCGACCCAATCACACCCAATTCGAGCATGGTTTGACGCTGACTGGAAAAGCTGAGTGAACCGCAATTCGCAACAGGCAGTTGGGATCCGCCCCGTTTCCGGTGAAAATGATATGCGCCGCCGTGGGCAACCACGAGCGACCGGCTCCTTGTCTGCGAGGCCGATCAGCGTTTTGGAGTGAAACCGAAAGAACGTTTGAATCGGAATCCAGCAATTCACGCCCGCGTCAGTTTTTCCATGCGGACGACGACATGCAACATCGGCCCAAGAGACCTAGACGTGAATCGTGCAAAGCCAAGCAGTGGGATCTAACCCATTCGAGTGATTGTCTTGCGCACAGCGTCGGATGCGGAATTCCCGACGAAATGGAACTCCCGGCCAGCGACGGCTCTGTGGGTCTTACACGGGGACAACGAACTTTCGACTTCACTCCAATCTGACCGGCGCGATCGAATCCGACCGGGCTTAGATGTACATACTATCCCAGGCGTCATTGTCCGCCAGGACGTGAACGACTTTTCCGGAAATCTTAGAGCCTGGATTGAATGTCGGTACCGTTCGTTTTCCTCGTTCAATCCCGGCGGAGTGGGCAAATCACATCACGGGTATATCGAAAAAGAAGAGCGACCTCACAAATTTTCCATTAGGATCCTCTTCCAGAAATGCCGCCCCGGGATGCATCGCACCGCTCATCGCTATGGCCGATGGAAGTTGACCAATTAGCGACTGCGCGTCAGACAGTTTTTCGTGTTGCACATCGACCCGACATTTTTGAGCCTTACACTCAACGTCCACAACGACACTATCGGGACTCAAGAACCCGTTAATTTGGGTGTTTATCTGTTCCGCCCAATATTGGCTGTTGCGCGGATCAATTTCGCCGGTCGAAAACTCGGTTTCCAGGCGGAGAACTTCCTCTTCCACGGTAGGAGCTTCGGATTGAGCGAGACTATCAAAGGGTGAATCGGATAACAAATTTGTCACGTGCGCAACGGGACCCGATTCTTCGATCCTCGTCGTCAGGTTCTCGCCAAGCGCTCGCATTTTTTGCAGTTCGATTTCTAGTTCTACCAGGCGCATTTCCAATTTTTCGTTTCTGGCGGAGTCGTTTCCTGCGTTCGCCGGTAATTTATTGGACACTTCTTCTCGCTTCGCAAAGTAATCGGATCTTGCCGACAAAATAGAATCATCGCGGGTGAAAGGACGCGATTTTTCGGCGAATCCTTCGGAGATCGCGTTGACCCCGACCACCGTCGATGAAGATACAATACTTGAAACAATTGCCGTGAAAACCAGCTGCCGCACAGAATTTCCTCGCTTCTATAAATGACGGCGCGATCCTATTTCGTTTAGGAAACAGGACCGCACCGTCGCAATTTCCAGGCAACGGATATTATTCGTAGCCGTAGTGGTAAACGTTGCCTTTTTGGTTGGGCGGAAGAATGCATTCCATCGCCAGGGCATCGCCCGCATATACGCTTCCACTGGGCAACACCTTCTTGGTGCGGCCCAAAGTTGATGCAACACCGGTCGTCTTATACGATTGAGTGCCACCCACGTACTCGTAAGCGCTATTCGCCATCCGCCGCATTCCGCAACCAACCTCGGTCGAGGTTGAACCGTCAGACCACTCGACGAAAGGCGTCACGGTTGTGGTTGCAGTGAAGGTATTCGGTAACGGACAACTGATCGAAAGATTTGTCGTCCCATTGTTCGTAACGTTGTCGTTGTTTCGCACCAGTTTTGATGCCTCGGTGCTCTGATTCAACATCGCCAGACACCCGGATCCGGACATTCGGACTTTCGCGGCGCTTGCGGTTTCAACTGCAGCGATCGTGGTCGCCGACACAATGAGCATACTTATCAGGTATGGTTTACGAAACTTCATATTTCCTCCTGTATAAAAATGTTTTAAAGTTTGACTTGTCGACAACAACCTACTAGGGCGCAGTTTGCGCAGAAATACCGCAATTGGGTTATTCCACTTAGAGGATCATGGGGTCAGGTCTCTGTGTGCCACGAACGCATGCCGTGGAGTAGAAGTTAAGCATGCGGTGCTTCAGTGAAGATGAGTCACTCAAGGGGTCAGGTCTCGCGATTGGCCCGCAAGTCATGCCGCCGGCGCCGCTGGCAATCCATGGCACGACCAATGCGCCTAGAGGTTCCAGGCGGGCTATACCACGTGATGGCGCACGTGCAATCTCGCTATCGTTGGCTTCTGCACGCGTCAGTTGAATGGCGTCTACGCATTGCGCTTCAACCGCGGCGATCGGAACTATTTAAGGATATTCGGCACGGGGAAGTTCGTTTCCGAAACCACGCAGTTGCGATGGCGTACCTCCACTATGGCTACGCGGTAACTGAGGTTGGGCGCCACTTTGGGCTTCATTACTCAACGGTGAGTCGAGTGGTTAGCGCTGCACGGGTAAAGACCTGACCCTGCCCGCTACGCTACTGCGCCAGTTCAAGTCCCAATTTTTCGCAAACCGACCGAAGTTTGTTGTCGAGTGTGGCGAGCGGCAGGCGTGTGCGGCGCGCTAGTTCAAGATAAACGGCATCGTAGACGGAAAGGCCATGTTCGAACGCTAGGGGCAGGGAAGCGACCAGGGCGCGGCTATGTGTCTCGCGATCGACGTTGATCGGCAGTACGCCGAGTGCGTTTTGAAGCAGGGGCCAGTCGCTCTGCAGAATGCGGCCGCGGCGCGTTGCGACGGCCAAGACGTTCGCAACTTCAACGGCCCACAATTCCGGAACGATTGCGCTGTCTGTTGCAAGGGAATCACGCAGCGAATTGGTTACGGAGTTTGCCTCATCCGGAAAGATCCACGCCATGGTCACCGAGCAGTCAAGGACAAATGGCATTAGTATTTACGCCCTTCTTCCAACAAATCTCGGATTGAGTCCCCCTTGAGCGAATGTTTCTGCTGAAACGATTTCAATTCCTCTATAGCGCGCTCAATAAGGTGGGGATCGCGGGTCGACACCGGCGCCAACTCCGCGATCGGGCGGCCATGTTTGGTAATGACGAAACGTTCCCCCTTTTCGACCCGCTCGAGGAGCTTGCTCAGGTTTGTTTTTGCGTCATACGCGCCAATCTCGGTCATAGTGGACCCTTTTAAACTAGTCTACGTCTAGTCTATTCTGGCAGCGGGTGTTGCGTCAACAATAGAGATAGACTACGGGCGTTCTCCCACATCTAAAGTTAAGAACGGCCATCGGTGCCCTTGCTCCCCCCCCCCGCACTGCCACGATAGCCTGCACCACCGAGCGCACGCCGAGCTTGCGGTAGATGTTCTTCTGGTGCGTCCGCACGGTTTCGTAAGCCATACCCGCCTGTTTCGCGATTTCCTTCGGCCGCAATCCCCGGCCCAGCCCTTCGAGCACGATGCCTTCCTTGGAGGTTAGCTGACCGAGATCGACGGGTGGAGTCGCGTTTTTTGGCGGCTCGCGCAGGGCCTCCATCAATTGGCGGTAAACGCGTTTGCTGAAGTACGAGCCGTGGGTGATGAGTTCATCGATGGCGCGTTGCAGCGTTTCGGCGGTGAGGTCGCTGACCAGCAGGTGGCCTGTCGCCCCCGCGCGAATGGCTTGGAACAGCAGTTCGTCATCTTCGCGGGTGTTGATGGCGATGATGTGGGTCGCAGGTGAGGCCTGGCGGATGCGTCGAATCATGTCGATCTGTTCGTCGCCGGCCCCGTGACACAGATCCAGCACGATGAAGTCGGGGGCGAGTTCGGGAGGCTCGGATTGGACTGCTGTGCCAATGCAGCGGCGCACGGTCACTGAGGCGATGTTGGGGAGATTGTCTATAACTTCGGCAATGTGCTTGCCATCGATCTTACTGCTGTCACACACGGCGACGACGTACAGCCGCGTGCCCGCTCTTGACTCGAACACGGTTCCCTCCCCGTATTGCTTGGGTGTAATTCGGCAGGCTGACCATTGCAGACGCGTGGCGCGCCAATACAGGCCCCTTGCCGTTCTTATTGCCCCCTGCAATATGCTTTTTGTTTTAAATGCCGGCCGACTTCGACGAGGACGGCGTAACCAGACATCAACGTGCGACTGTCGATAATAGTTAGTGTTTGTGACAGTTTCGTCGCAACGCTCACGGTTTTGATGTTTGTATCACCGCCATTGCGGGGGAGTCAACAAGTGGATTGCTCGCCCAGTTTCGGCGGCCGTATTCGTGGGAGCGGTTTCCTACCGCGATTCTTTGCTGGAATCGTCGCCTTCACCGAGTCAATCGCCGACACACCCGCCTCCTACGAAGAGGGAATCACAATATCGCAATCCGGTAGCAGTACGCGTAGCTTGCTTCGCAGCGTTTCCTTCGCCTCGTCATCACCATGCACGATTCGAATCTGGCTTGGTGGTTTGCGGATGCCTTTGACAAATCGAATCAGATCGCTTTGACCGGCGTGGGCGGAGTAGCCGCTTAACGTGTGTATGCGGGCGCGGATCGTAATGCGTTCGCCGTCCAGGTCGACGTAGCCGCCGCGGGGGCCGTAGGTTTGGATCTGTCGGCCGGTGGTGCCGCGGGCTTGGTAACCAACGAAGACCACATCATGCCGCGGATCGCCGAGCATCGCTTTCAAGTAATTCACTACGCGGCCGCCGGTGCACATGCCGCTGGCGGCGATCACCACCGCGGGTCGACCGGTCGTCGCAAGGTGATTGACGAAGCGCATTGAATCTTCGTGGTGTTCGACGGTGATCAGTTGCTCGAACGATAACGGATGGCGGCCGCGCGATACGCGCTGTTTTGCTTCTTTATCCCAGTATGGCCGCAGTCGACGATAGACTTCCGTGAAGCGATGGGCTAACGGCGAGTCGACGATGATGGCGAGGTCGGCCCAGTTCAGTTGGCGCGTAAGTCGTCCGCCCTTTTCGCGATGCAGGATTTCTTCGAGATCGTACAGCAGTTCTTGGGTGCGGCCGATGGAGAACGCCGGAATGAGCACTGTGCCCGAATCCTGCACCGCCTTGACCAAAATGTCGCGCAGATTTTTTTGCCGCTCGCGCCGACCGACGTGATCGCGATCGCCGTAAGTGCTTTCGATCACCAGCGTGTCGGCCCGCCATGGCGACTTGGGGGCCGGCAGCAACGGCGACCACGGCGCGCCCAGATCGCCGGAGAACACGACGATGGGGTTCGTGTTCTTGGGGCCGGCCCGGAATTCGACATAGGCGGATCCGAGAATGTGCCCCGCGGGTTGAAAGCGTAGCCACGCTTCGTCGCCCGATCCCGGAACGCTGTGCCATTTGGCATAGGGCAGCGCAACCATCTGTTTGCGCAATTGCCCGAGCACCCGTGTCACCAACGCCTCGTCGCGCGTAGCGCCGACCTTCAACGCATCTTCGATTACCAACGGCAATAGTATGGCCGACGGTTCGGTGAGCAGAATCGGCCCGCGAAACCCCGCCGCCAGCAGATACGGAATGCGTCCCACATGATCGATGTGAACGTGAGTGACGATCAATGCCGTCACGTGTTCGATGGGAAAGTCGATGGCGAGGTTATCGGCGCCCGCTCGATCCGGCGAAGTCTCCGCGCCTTGGAATAATCCGCAGTCGACCAACACTGACGCATCGGGTCGGTAAGACCACTCGTGGCAGGAGCCCGTCACGCCGTTCACGGCGCCGTGGTGTTTGATGGACATCATTGAATAAGCCATTTTGAGATATTAGACGTCTCGAAGAGATCGCGGTAGGAAACCGCTCCCACGAAACTGGCTGCTCTTGCTATGGGAGCGAATTCCTTTCGCGATTCCCTTTCCACCTGCGACCGCCAGCGATCGCGCCACGCCAACGTTTGGCGACGAGCGCACAATCGAAAACCCTCTAATGCCACGATGGGTTTCCTTTCCGCTTATAGTCGAGTTCCATAGCCAATACGCCAACGGGAACAATCCTATTGCCTGATGGCCGGGGAGACAGTAACATCCGGCTTTGAATTCATAGAGTTATGTCTGTCAATTTTGTGGGAGAGTCGGCATGGTGGGATTTTTTGCGCGGAAACTTGGCATCCTTCTAATCGTCTTCGGAGCATTGCCCTTCGCCGCTCAGGCGCAAGAGCCGTCGGCGCAGGAGATTGTCCAGAACTGCGATTACAAGAATCCCGGCACGGATCAACGCAGCAAGCTGACCATCACCTTGATCGACAAGGATGGCAACGAGCGCAAGAACGTCTATCTGCGCTTGTGGAAAGACTACGGCGGCAAGGAGCAGGTGGCTGACAAGATGGTGCTATTTACCGAGTACCCGCCGGACGCCCGCGGCTCGGGATTCATGCGCTGGGCTTTCACTGCGGAAGCGGACAAAAACGCCGACCAGTGGATTTATCTGCCCGTGCTGCGCAAGACGCGCCGCGTGGCGATTCGCGATCCCGGCGACAGTTTCCTCGGCTCTGATTTGACTTACGCCGACATCAGCGGTCGCAGCGTCGACCAAGACGAGCACAAGATTCTCAAAACAGAAACGAAGGACGGCGCCGAACAATACGTTATCGAAAGCACCCCCAAGGAGTCGGCACCGCTGTACAGCAAGCGAGTTTCCTGGTTTACCAAGGGCGACTGGAACTCGTGCCATAAGACGCAAGTTCAGTACTACGACACCAAGGGTCTGCTGCTCAAGAAACAATCCCTGACTTGGCAGCAAGTCGGCGACGCCTGGCTGTGGAAGCGCGTCGAAGTTGAAAACGTTCAAACGAAGCACCGCTCGGTGTTTGAAGTGGACGACGCGGAAGTCAACGTCGGTTTGGACGACGAGATTTTTACCGAGCGCACGCTGAAGACAGGGTATAAGCGTTAGTCCCGAAAAAGAATCGCGGAATGATTCGCTCCCACATTGATATGTGGGAGCGGCGTCCTACCGCGATTTTTCCAGCCACCGAGTCCAGCGTGAGCCCAATGCGCGTCGACGTCGCGTCCCATGTTCAGCCTGGAGCAACCCCAGAAAATCTGCTAACTTATAGCCAGGAAATGTCGAGATGTGAGTTACATAGTTGTCAACTATAAGATTTAAAAGGGAAATTTCATCTAGAATTGCCGATTTGGTACGCCAATTCCCGGCGCTTATCTTGACCGGAGCGCGGCAGACGGGCAAAACGACGCTGCTACGAGAGCTTTTTCCCAACCACGCCTACGTCACCCTTGATTTACCATCGGCCGCCGAACTGGCCGAAAATGACCCGCAGGCTTTTCTTGCCAACTATCCGCCGCCGGTCCTGGTCGACGAGGCGCAGTACGCCCCAAAACTCTTTCGGCACCTTAAGATCGCCATCGACCAAAATCGCAGCGAGCCGGGGCGTTTTATTCTTACGGGTTCGCAAAAATTCAACTTGATGAAAGAGGTGTCGGACAGCCTGGCTGGGCGTTGTGTGTGGTTAGAACTTGAGGGTCTTTCTTTACCGGAATTAACGCAGGCAGGGATCGATTCCAGTGCCCTCGACGTATTGGCCCGCATTTTAACTCGAGGCACGCAGCCTGAGTTGTGGGCTCGGCCCGAACTGTCAGCGACGGACTACTATCGATCCTACTTGGCGACGTATTTAGAGCGCGACGTCCGCCAGATCCTGAACATCGCGAGTCTGCGGGACTTCGAACGATTCATTCGGGTTTGCGCCGCGCGCAGCGGCCAACTGGTGAACAAATCCGAAATTGCGAAAGACGTCGGTGTAAGCGCGCATACGGCTAACCAGTGGCTCAGCGTGTTGGAAGCATCCAATCAGATCGCGTTGTTAGAGCCGTACTTTATCAACACCACAAAGCGCATCGTGAAGACGCCGAAGTTGTATTTCTGCGAAGTCGGTTTGCTGAGTTTCCTGCTCGGTCTCGACGAGGCAAACATTCTTCAGTCTCCGTTCGTCGGAGCGATGTGGGAATGCTACTGCTTTGCCGAGTTACGCAAAGTCGAAAAAAATCGCGGCCTCAATAGTAAGCTTTGGTTCTACCGCGACAACCGGGCGCGCGAGGTCGATTTTCTTGTTGAGCACCGCAATCATCTCGACTTCATTGAGGTGAAATGGACGACGCAACCGGACATCGCGGCTGCTAAAGCCATGGAGGCGGTCGCTGCCGACCTGTTTCCGGCAAAATCGCGATACCTAATACAGCCGGGGCGGAGGTATGTGGTTTGTCGGTCTGAAGTGGTTTATCCGCTCGGGTCTGCAGCAACGGCGACACCGCTCAGCGGGATGTTGACGGCACTTGGCGCCGACCGCAATTAACTGACGGTGCCGCCCTACTACCGTCCAGGCGGGCAGGGCCGAGTTATGGCAAGGACTGTTAGTGCGCTTCCGCCAGCGCGTGCTTCTTCAGCCGATAGTTCAACGTATCGCGGGTGATGCCCAGTAGGCGCGCGGCGTGGGTGCGGTTGCCGCGGGTGCGATGCAGCGCGTCGGTGATGAGTTGAACTTCCATGTCCTTGAGCGAGCCGTTCGCCAAATTCTCGGATTGCTTCATGGCCGCCGCGCCACACTGGATTTCCAGCGGCAAATTGGTGACATCGACTTGTTGCCCCGCGCGCAGAATGACCAATCGTTCGCAAACATTGCGTAGCTCGCGGATGTTGCCCGGCCAGTTGTAGCGGTTTAGGCAGGCCATGGCGGCCTTGGTGACGGCGGGCAACGGCAGGTTGTGCTGCTCCGCCAGTTGCTTCATATAGTGGTTCATCAACAACGGCACATCGCCCGACCGCTCCTTAAGGCTCGGCGATTCCAGCGGCACGATATTCAACCGGTAGTACAGATCCTTGCGGAACAGGCCGAGCTGCACCATCTCGCTCAGATCGCGATTGGTTGCCGCGATCACCCGGACGTCCACGGTGCGCGGTCGTGTTTCCCCCACCGCCTGACATTCCCTGCACTCGAGGAAACGCAATAACTTTGCTTGGATGGGGAGGCTCAACTCGCCCACTTCGTCGAGAAACACGGTGCCTTTCTCGGCGGCGCGAATTCGCCCGTCGTAGTGACGGTCGGCGCCGGAAAACGCGCCCTTGCAATGGCCAAACAGCTCCGACTCCGCCAATTGCTCGGGCAATGCGGCGCAATTCAAACTGATGAACGGCTGATCGGCGCGGGGGCTGGAGCGGTGGATTTCTCGGGCCAACAATTCTTTGCCGGTGCCGCTTTCGCCCAGCAGGAGCACGGCGACTTCGGTGGCGGCGACGATTCGGACGGAACGGAGAAGGGCTTGAAATACCGGCGATGATCCGACTAAGTGGTCAGTGGATGTGTAGGATCCCGTGGTCATGCGTCATCTCCCCGGCGCTCACCCCGTCAAATGTGGGGGTGTTGCTGAATTTGTACCCATCAATTAACGCCATGGAGATCAACATTACGGCAGCGGTCTGGCGTACCCAGGGCTTTTTCGCGTAAGCCACCACGTGGCGCACATAAAGCCCGGCCAAAATCACCGCGGGAAGCGTGCCCAAACCGAAACCCAGCATGATGCCGGCCCCCGCGAGAGGACTGCCCGCCGTAACGGTCCATAGCAGCATCGTGTACACCAGCCCGCAGGGCAGCCATCCCCAGATACTTCCAAACAGGAAGGCCTGGGACAGGGAACGTACCGGCAGCAGTTTTCGACCTATCGGTTCGAGATACCGCCACGCCGGCCGTCCCAACCGCTCCACATAGGCCAGTTTTGGAAACCAGCCACCCACATAGAGCGCTACGGCAAGAATCGTGGTTATGGCCAGAACGTGGAAGATTTGTGACCCGTAGTACGGGTTCAATGTATCCACCAAGGCGTGGCTCAGAAACCCGATCGCTGCACCCAAGACTGTGTAACTTGCGATGCGTCCGAAATTGTAGGCCAATAGGTAGGGGAGGGCGGTATTGTGGCGTTCACGTATGGTATTGGGCAGGCTCAGGGTCAGCGCCCCGACGATACCGCTACACATGCCGAAGCAGTGGACGGTGCTGATGATGCCGGCGACAAAGGCCGCGACGAAGGTTATTTCCATGAGCCACCGAAGATGCCAAGGATATCCGCCGCCCATTTCAGGCCGGCGGCGGCCGTTTGTTTTTGCTTGCTTATTTTACCGCTGTGGCCTGTTGCCCAGAAACAGGCGATTTAACCTAAACCACTAATACGGGATAACCACGGAAAGCTGATAGACATCCGCCGATACGCCGTCGTCGGTTTCGTCATACTTGTCGTACGTGCCGGTAAGAGACGAGCCCCGGACGAAGCTGCGCAGCGAGTAGGTTAGCTGGACGCCGTAAAGGCTGCTGTCGAAGGCGCGCAAACGGGAATCGGCCGTCATGATGTCCTCCTCCTGTGTATAGAGTGGTTTGTAAAAATCCGCTTCGGCCTGGGTGTAGTACCGGTAGCGTAGACGCCCGATCCAGTTGGAGCCGAGATACTTGTAGAGGCGTACCTCCGCCGACTGCGAATTTACGCCCCAGTCGTCTGTGTAGAGCGCGACGTTGAGGTCGAGCGACGCTCGGTTGGCGAAGTAGTTGGTTCCGCGAACGAACAGCGTGTGACGATCCCTCGTCTCGGGATGCCGTTCATCGTAGATCGTCTGCACGCTGCCGCCGGGAATGGTGCGGGTGACCGCGACTCTGCGAGTTGGGTTGCTCAAGTAACCGTCCATGGCCGCGTAGCTGTATCCACCGTAAATGATCTGCGTCGGCGAGAGGATCTGCGAGAAACTGAGAGTGAGCGCGTGCGTGTCTTTGTCTTTCGGAAAACCTTCGTCCGGCGTCGCGTCGAGTTTGTATACGTCGTCGGTGGTAAATCCATATAGCGCGGAAACGCTTAGGTTCTTCTGAAAAAGCTCGCGCGTGTAGGCCACTGAAACGGCGGTTGATTCATAGTCTGGCTCATCGCCGCGAACAATTCCGGCGGCAAACTCGTGGTCGCCGCGTTTGTGCGAGCCGCTCAGCGCAGCTTCCTTACGGGTTTCTTTGAAGCCGCTGCCGGTGCCTCCCGAAACAGTTGTCGCGCCGCTAACCGCGTCAACGGAACTGTCCGGCGCACTCTTGCTGAATGTTTCGTGAATGTACTTGGCCGCGACGTTGGTGTCGTGTCGCAATTCTTTCTGAATGATGATGCTGGGGCTTTTCACTTCCAATCGAGCGTCGTCTTCGTAGTAGCTGTAGAAAAGCTCGACATCGTCCTTTGCAAGTAGCTCGCTCGCGGCGAGCAGACTTGCTACAAGCAGTACGAATCCAGTTTTGCGCGCGATTGTAGTATTCATTCAAGTAGGTTCTTCTTGTGTTGTCGGTCGGATTAACGTGGGGATCGTTGCGATCCCCACGTTGTCGTCTCCGGATTGCTCTGGGTCGAGATTAGTGCGTGTGACCGCCCGAGCTGGAGCCGCCCGTTGAACTGTCATGGTCGTGGTCGTCCCCGTCCGAATGCGGGATGGGACCGGACGAAACACCGGCCGTATCGCGCAGTTTCAGCACGGCCATCGAACCCGGCTTGACGCCCGCGGTTTCGATTTTCATCACGCCGCCGGTACGAGCGTCATAGACCGCAATGGTCTTGCAGTCCGGCCCGTTCGTGGTAACCGGAGGAGTAGCCGAGGGATTGGCGCAGTCGCCGCCGTTGGGCATGAAGACGTGTTCCCCGTCGTCGGTCGCCTTGCCGTTGCGGTGGGATTGCCCGGCGCCCACATGGGCCTGGACAATCGTTGCGCCGGTGACTGTTTCGCCGGTCTCGTTGTTAATGTGAACCACGGCCATGTTGGTCTTTCCGCCGGTGCTGCCGAGGAATACCAGCGTATGTTCTTCCCCATCATGCTCCACTTCGGTGGTTACGAAGCTGGACGTCGGCGTATCGCCGATGTCGATGACGGACTTGACCTGGTTCGTTTGGGCGTCAACGACGCTGAGGTAGCCTTTGCCGTCTTTGTGACCGGCGGTAAAGATCCACCGACCCTCTTCTTCAGCATGGTGACTATGAAATGCTTTGACATAGCCGGCCGCCGGGATCTGGTTAGCACCCATCCCAGCTTCGATTCTCGTCACGGTGAGATCGGGGCTTGTAGCGTCAAGGATCGACAGCGCAGTGTCAGCGTTGTCCCCGGATAAGATGCCAGTGTAAACATGGCCGCCGTACTGGGAGAATGCCATCCCGTGGGGCGTATTGCCGCTGCCGAGTTCGACCGTCTTGATGACGGTCAAGAACGTGGGCGAGTTCGGATCGTTGTCGATTACCGACACGGTTCGAGCGGATAAGTTATGGGTCACGAACAGCGGACGTATATCGGCGCCCGCATTGGTTTGGCCGGACGCATGTGCGCCTTTCTTGTGGCCGTTTCCGACTACGATTTCGACGAAGTCGAGGTATTTGTCGTCAACGAAGGACGTGTCGCCGTCGGAATCAGTGGTGTCCGTTGGATCGATATTCAGTCGGAACACAGAGTCGTTGTCCGTATTGCCGCTGGGACCGTCGTTATTGATCCAAAGATACTTTCCATCCGGGCTCACGTAGCTGTGGACCAGTCGCGAAATGTTGGGCGTCTTCGTGCTGGGCAGATTGAGCTGTCGGATGATCTCACCGTTTGTGGTGTCAATCTCGATAACGCCGCCACCCGAGGGATTGCTGCTGCCGTCGACGAAACCGTCCTGCACGACAATGAACGCACGAGATTTGGCTCCGTTGAAGTGGATCTCGCCCAACGTGAGTAGACCGTCGGCGCTGTTTTTCGGTTGCTGCGCGGTTCCGACTGGGACAATTTGGCTACCCCCGTCATTGGCGTAGGTGTTCACATAGCCTTCGCCGTCAACGGCGAACACCAAGTACTTGGCCGTCTCGACCGTCGGCGGTGTCGGCGCGTTGGCAAGCGGCGCACTCGTATCATCATCGCTCCCACAAGCGCCCAGCGCCAAGGCCGCGACCATGGCCAGGCTCAATTTCGTACGTTTGAACGTCATATCTATCCCCTCGAGGTGTTGGTTTAGCAGAAAAGGTTGGTTGGCTTATTGCTCACATCCACAGCCCCCGCCGCCTCGCGGTGGACCGATGAGGCCTTGCGAAAGGGCGCGGTGCATGTGTTCTTCGTAGGCCGCCGATTCGCGATCGTTGATCTCGACGATCGGGTCGGCCAAGTGTTCGCGCTCATAGGGGGCGACGTTGACGCAGCCCGCAGACAGAACAAGCAAACTACAAACTAAAGTGACGGCGCGTGCTTTCATTGTTGTTCTCACTGTGTGGAGCCGTTCTCGATGGTGGCTTCGACCGCGGCCGTGATGGCGGGCAGCTTTTTCTTTGAGTAGCCCGTGAACACGGCTTGAACCTTGCCGTCGCGATCCAGAATGTAGGACATGGGCATCGCTTGGGCGTCGTAGGTTTTCGCGGTTTGGAAATCGTTGTCCAAAACCACCGGATAACTCACGGGGATCTTGTCGAGAAACGCTTTGGCGTTTTCGGGTTCCTTGTCGACGCTGATGCCGATGATTTCGAAGCCCTGTTCTCTGTATTGGTTGCGCATGGCATCCAAGGCGGGAAGCTCATGCCGGCACGGTTCGCACCAGCTAGCCCAGAAGTTCACCAAGCGGACTTTGCCGGCATGGGCCTCGAGGCTGATGGACTCTCCCGCCAAGCTCGGCAGTTCGAACGCCGGCGCGGGTTGGCCGACTTCTACTGCGTGAACAGTCGTCGCGGCGCCCAATGCAATAGCGCCGATGAGTGATCGAATCTGTGAGTGCGTCATAGGTTTCGCGTCTTCTCGTAGTTAGCGCTTTGGAGATTACCCTCGCTAAAGGATTACAATTCTTGTGCCAAGGAATAAAAATGAGAAAAATCAGCAAATTGTCGGAAAGGGCGCCTCGCCGAGTGCATCAACTGTGTGATTTCACACACTAAAACGAGCGATCCCACACACTGCCCATTGAGGGCCGGTTGGTTCGGTGCGGAAATCAGGGTTGAAATGTTTAACAACGATGTTTAACATATACGAAGATGTTAAACATATTGATCCGCCGCCGGCCGATCCCAAACTGAGGAGCACAACCATGGTTCCAAGACCCAGACCCCCGCGTCACGCCTCCGAACACCCTGCCGAGCGCGCCAAATCCGCCCGCGTCAAAGCCCAAGCCGAGGCGCGCCGGCGCAAGGAGGAGTTCATCGGCGCCCGGGTGCCGTTGGATCTGCGGGAGAAGATCTTTCGCCGCGCCGAAGCCGAAGGCATTCCGGCGTCACTTTTGATCCGCCGCATACTCGAGGAAGCGTTCCGCGCCGAGGCAGAAGCCGCTCCATCCCGGGCCCAAAATCCAATGCCAGATCAGGTATCATTGGCACAGCCGAAAACGGGCGCCCGCTTTCCCGATGTGCTCGGTTGGGAGAGCATCACGCTCCACAAACCAACAACGTGCGCCAGTTGCGCCGTGGCGTTGCCTGCGGGCAGCGCGGCCGCGTTGGGTTTTTCCGCTTCGGGCGGCGCGCCGGTCGTGCTGTGCGGGCGATGCAGAGCCGCCGTGTAGGGTCAGGCGGTTCCGGCCGATTTGGATTGAACATGGATTGTTGATGGCCCATCTGATGCCAGGGGTACCTTCGTCGCGTTTGGATCGCCGCCCCTTGCGGCGTATGACCCTCGGCCTCGTACTTCTGGTTGCGGCGTCATTGTTTCTCGCCGAGGCGAAAGCGCAAACCGACGCCGATTCGAGCGGCACGTTTTTCGATCCCGCCGCCGCCGATATCTTCGGTCAGCCTGCGCAGCCGGAGGAAGAAGAGCCTTCGCGTTGGTCTCAATTTTGGTCAGAGGTGAGCTGGAACGGCTATCTCAAAAACGAAACGGCCTATCGTTTCCATGAGCCCCGCGCGATCACGAAGCTGCGCAATATTGCTTACCTCAACGCCCGCTATCCTCACAGCGACACGCTGAAGTTTAACTTCGCCGGTTGGTACTACTACGATCACGCCTACGATTTGTTCGGCTACGACACGATCAGCGGCCGCTACGAGCGCGATGAACAGGAGCCGCTGGTGTTTATCGAGCGGCTCGGCGAGGAGGAAGATTCCAATGTGGCGGAGATCAGAGAACTCTATGCCGACGTCTTTCTCGAGGGTGCGGACCTGCGCGTGGGCAAACAGTACATCATCTGGGGCGTGCTGGAAGGGGTGCGCATTGTCGACGAAATCAACCCGATGGATTTTCGCGAGATGATCCTGCCGGACTTGCTGGACTATCGCATTCCTCTGTGGTCGGCGAAGTTGGATTGGTTTCAAGGTGACAACACCTACCAATTCATCTGGATACCCGATCTGAGGTTCCACAAGCCTGCGCCGCGCGGTTCGGAGTGGGAACTGTTGCAGAACGTTTGCGTAGGCCAGGCGCCGGAAATCATTTGCCAGGAATCGGAACCTGACTCATGGACGATCGAAGATTCGGAAGTCGGCGTGCGGTTCGAGACCTACAAATGGGACACTGAGCTGACGCTGAGCTATTTTTATACATGGGACGACTTCCCCGTTCTGTTTCGCGCGATTCCCACCGACACGACTTTGCTGTGCGGAACCCAAAGCGAAGGTGAAGACGACCCGCAGTGCGTCAATCCCGCATTCTTCCCCACTTACACCCGCATTCACATGTTTGGCGCAACGGGCGTTCGCCAGATGGGGCGCTACATTCTCAAAGGCGAATTCGCCTATGTTCTGGATAAGTACTTTGGCATCAAGAACACCGTCGATGAAGATAACAACCTCTTCGTTGATCACGATGGCGTTGTTCCTCGCGACCACATTCGCTGGGGTTTGGGCATTGAGTTCAACATCGGCGGGATGGATATTGCGCCCGGCGTGACGCAGTGGATCATCCTCAATCACGACAAATCGATGATGCAGGACAAGTACGACAGCAGTGTGAATCTATTTGTGCGCAAGGAGCTTCCGGCGCAGGCCGCCGTGTTTCAAATGTTGGCGATCTACCTCGTCAATCTCGAAGAGTTTTTGTTGAAGCCCAAGATGACCTTTCAAATCGACGATCGGTTTCAGATGGGTGTGGGCTTCGATCTGTTCTTTGGCCGGACGTCGGACTTCGGCGTCAACCAGGCAATTCAATCCAGCAGCAGCACGTTCGATCCGTCCATCGCCCGAGCCCAGTTCATTGGTAACTTCCATAACAACGACCGGGTGTACATGGATTTCAAGTATTCATTCTAGAGAATAGGAACAGAACATGATTCGCCAAATTTACTCGTTCGCCGTCCAGCACGCCCGCGTCACGGTTGTGCTGACCCTTCTGCTCACCGTGTTCTTCGCTTCTCAATTTTCGAAGATCCGCTGGGAAACCGATGCCCGGGTGTACATGCCGAAGGGGCATCCGGCGATCATCTATGACGAGAAAGTCGAGCACATATTCGGCGCGAAGGATTCCATAATTATCAGCTTGGTCAATGACGAGGAAGGTGTGTTTAACGCCGAGACCCTGGCCCGGATCGCGCGAGTGACCGAGCAAGTGGCCGCGTTGCCCGGCGTCATGGCCAATCGATTGATCGATGTCGCCTCACTGTCGACAGTGAGCTTGTTTGTCGGCACCGAGACCGCAATCGGAGCCCAGCGACTTATGCCGTCGGTTCCTGCATCGGAGGCTGAGATCGCCGCGCTGCGCAAGACAGTGTTCGACAACGCCGACTTGTTCGTCGGCAACATCGTGTCGGCCGACGGCAAGGCGGCGATGATCCGAGCGAAGTTGAAAGAGGGCGCGAAAACTCGCTACGAGACTTACTTCGCCATTCGCCGCATCATCTCCCAGGAGACCGGCGACTGGACTTGGAGCGACGGTTGGTGGTCGGACGATAAGTCATGGGACAGCGGCGACAAGCAATCGGCGACCGAACAAGCGCCGTCCATCGCCGCGTCGGACGCTCCGGCCGATTCGCAATCCGAAGCCGGTCAGAAGTGGCCGGCGGGCGGTGGGGAAGGTTGGGGCGGTAATCAGTGGGGCGGGAAATCCGGCGCCGCTCCGTCCGCCGGTGCGGCCATCAAAGATAAGTTCTATCTCGCCGGGCGACCGGTCATCGAGGTGACGGCGGGTTTGGAGGCCATGAAGGATGTGCAGCGCAATGTGCCGCTCTTGTTGCTGGTCCTGGCTGCGATGTTGTTCGCGGTGTTTCGCACCGGGCGCGGCGTGGCGCTGCCGATGACGGTCATGGCGGCGGGAATCGTGTGGACCATGGGCACCATGGCGCTGTTGGATGTGCCGATGTACACCATTTCCACTATGCTGCCGGTCATCCTCGTCGCGGTGGGCATCGGTGACGCCATCCACGTGATGAGTCACTATTACGACAACGTGCTCAAGGATCCTCATCGCGACAGCAAAAGCATTGTTTCCGACGTGATGGAGAATCTAGGCGCCCCGCTCATCACGACGTCGGCTACTACCGCAATCGGCTTCCTGTCGCTGTGGTTCGCCGAAATGCCGCCATTCAAGGTGTTCGGTTTGTTTACGGTGCTCGGTATTTTCTACTGCTGGCTGCTGTCCATGACGTTCCTGCCCGCCACGCTGTCCATGCTGCGGCCCAAAGTCGGCGGCTACTTGCAGAAGCGCCAGAGCATGCGCGTTACGAGTGAGCAAAGCCGCCTGGTCAAGACGCTCACCGACATGGGCGAGTGGTTAACCGCGAACCACCGCAATGTTCTGGTTGCGGTTGTCGTGGTCGGCGGCGTTGCGCTGGCCGCGGCCAGCAGGCTGCATGTCGATTCGAGTTGGATGAGCGATTTTCGCGATGACAATGAACTGACCATCGCCAACAATCTCATCAATGAGCGTTTTTCCGGCACGATCAATCTCAACGTGGTGGTGGACGGCAAGCGCGACGGCGCATTGAAGAAACCCGAGGTGCTGCGGGCGATGGAAGACCTGCAGGCCTATGTCGGCACGCTGCCCCATGTCGGCGACTCGATCTCCATGGTCGACTACCTCAAGACCATGAACAAGAACCTCAACGCAGGCGATCCGGCGTTCGATGTGCTGCCCCCGACCGAGGAGCAAATCGCCGAGTTTCTGTTTTTGTTTTCCATATCGGGACGGCCGGAAGAGTTGGACGAAGTCGTGGACTACAACTATCGCCAAGCCAACATCAATGTTCAGATTCGCTCGGACCACACGGCGGCGCTCAAGACCATCATCGACGGCATCAACGGCTTTGTCGCCGAACGCTTCGCCGGACTGGACGTCGACGTCAACCTGGCGGGATCGGGAAATAACTCGTACCTGTGGGCGGATCTGCTGATCGACAGCCAGACAACGGCCATCGTGGTGTCCAAGATCGGCATCTTGCTGCTCGCGACCATGTTATTCCGCTCGTTGCTCTTGGGCTTCATGGTCGTTATTCCGGTGACCGTTACCACGCTAATTATTGCCGGGGTGAGCGGCGCGGCGGGCATTCCGCTGGATGTGTCCACCGCGTTGGCGGCCGGTGTGGCTATCGGCGTCGGAGTCGATTATGCCGTGCATTTTATTTTCCGCTATTTGCGCGCCTGGCGCGAAACGGGCGACGAATCGGAGTCGACGCGCGAGGCAATGCGCGGGGTGGGTAAGACGATCGTGTTCAACGCGGTGGTCGTTACTGGCGGCTTTGCGGTTTTGTTCTGGTCGTTGTTTCCGCCGCACGCCAAATTGGGCTATTTCGTTGCCGCCTACATGGTGGTCAGTTGTGTCGCGGCGCTAGTGCTGCTGCCGGCATTCTTCGCAGCGTTCGCCAAGCGAGTTCCCCGGGATGAGACAGAAGAAGCCTAAATTGCTTCTGCGAGCGTTTCTCATCGCGGTCTTGGCGGCCGCGAGCGGTGCCGCGCGGGCGCAAGATCTAGGTTATCGCTGGAGCGTCACGCCTTATCTTGGGGTGCATAGCGCCAGCCTCGAGGCGCTCAATCGCGAGGCGTTGAAAGCGCCGACCATCGGCACCGGTCAAATTGACACCGACGTGCCTGACCCGGAGGCGGAAAATCCCGTGGTGAGCGAGCCCTTCGGCTTTTCCAACCCTCTGGATCCGATCGATCGAGAGGCCAATGCGGGTCTTGAATTTGAGTGGCGCCAAAACTCGAAGGACAGTCTCATTATTGGCGCGAGCACTTGGGAGGGGACGTCGTTCGGAACGACGACGGGCACGTTGCCGGCTCAGGGCTCGTTCCATGATGTGATTTATCAGCGCCGGGCCTACGTCTCCTACAACGAATTCTACCTCGGCTGGAAGCGAACGTTTAAGAGCAAGCCGGACAAGTATCGTTTTTATGGCCGCTTCTCGCTGAATGAGTTTTTCGATATCGATTTTCGCGACGAGCACGTGTTTACGATCCAGGGTGGTCCGCTCGATGACGTCAAGCGAATCGTTGCCGCGAAAGGGCAGACAACGGGCGTTCTGATGTTTCAGTTTGGTCTCGGAGCGGAGTATTTTCTGAAAAAAAACATCTCCATTGGGTTTGAAGCGAGCAGTTTGTTATCGGAGCAGCCATTTCAGTTCACGTCGACCTCGCAGGACAATAACTTTCCCGTGGGGGACCAGAGTTCTGTTTTTCTGCCGGTGTCGCCGGAAGGCGAGGGGCTTCCCCTTGGGGCATTTCCTGGCAATACCGACCCAAATCAGAACTGGGCCGTGCCGGATGCGGACGGCAACGTTCCCGCGGGGTCTGTTCCACCACCACCTTGGCAGGAGATGAAACTACGCTTTGACGGCTGGAAGGCGGTTCTGCGAGTGACCATTTACTACTAACTATGAGCGCCACGAAAACAAACGCCTTTCCCTCCGCAGTGCTTGCCAGTTGCCTGGCGTTGGCTTTGGGTGGCTTGTGGTGGAGCGCGATGCCCGTCGCGCAGGCTCAGCTCGCTCCGGCGGAGGACAAGCAGGGCGCTCTGAACGCTCTTGCTCAAGGCAAGGCGGCCTTCGATTCCGGCCAGCCGGCGGTGGCGGAGCGAGCGTTCCGCCAGGCCACTGCGCTGGATCCGACCAACGTGGAAGCCCACTACCGTTTGGGAACCTTATTGTTACAACGCAACGCAATCGAAGAAGCGCTCGGCTATCTGCAGCGCAGCGTTGAACTGGCGCCGGACAATTTTTCATTGCGCATGTCGGTGGGGAACTTCTTCGAGCAGTTCCGTCAGGTCGAACAGGCGCTGACGCACTATCGTTACGTCGCCGACGCGGCGCCAAACACGCCGGAGGGAATCGAGGCGGAAAAGCGTCTGAATCTCGTGTTGGTGAAGGACTATGCCGCCCGAGGCGATCTGGATACTTCGCTGCAATTGCTCCAGTCGCTGGTGGAAGATCATCCGGACGACACGCGGGTTTTGCAGCATTTGGGTTTTGCCTATTCTCTGGCCCGCCGTTTCGAACCGGCGATCGCCGTGTACCAGGAAGTCATTGAGCGTGAGCCCAACAGCGACACGGCTTATCTGAACCTTGCGAACGTTTACGAACAAATGGGCGATCACTCTCACGCCATCGAGGCGCTGGAAAAGGTGATGGAGCTGGTTCGGGAAGGCCCGAAGTACAACGAAGCGCGGGTGAGATCAGGATTGTTGCGAGCTTATCAAGCCACCCGCGAGGGAAACCTCGAACAAGCTAAAGCGTATGTGGATGATGTGCTGAAAGTCTCTCCGGACAGTGTTGTCGCGAACAATCTCGCCGGCGACATTTTCAAACAGCTCGGTCAACTCGACGACGCGCAGCGGGCATGGGAGCATGCCTTGCGGGTGATGCCGAACAATCTCGATGCCCGCTTGAAACTGGGAACGCTGTTTCTGGATCGCAACAACTACGTGGACGCCGTCTGGGAGTTGGACAGGGTTGTCCGGGACGGTCCCAACACGCCCCAGGCCGGCCAGGCCGCGCTGTTTTTGGACCGTTTGACGCAGTCTTTCGGGGCGCAAGTCAACGAAATGCGGACGGTCGCCGCCAACAAGAACGCGTTTAAGAGCCGGCTGCTGATGAATTCCAGTGATGTCGAAGCGCAGTTTAATCTGGGCGTCATCTACATGCAGCAAGGCCTGTTCGACGAAGCGCTTACCGCATTCGAAGCCGTTCGGACCATCGACCCGACCATCCCGCGCACTTACCTCAATCTTGCGCGGCTCAATACTCAGCTTGGCAAGTTCGAAGCCGCCGCGGAAGCCATGTCCGTGTACGTCGCATTGGAGCCCAGCGCGCAAGAGGTGGAATCCGTGGCGCCGCTGTACGCCAATATTCTCGGTTCCATGCTATTTGAGCGGAATCAACTGCGGCCTGCCTATGACCAGTTCCAGCGTCTTCTGGAACTTACTCCCAACGACCCGGCGGCACACTTCTATTCGGGCGTCATCCTGGCCCGACTGGGCCAGCTCGAAGAGGCGACAAAGGATCTCGAGAAGGTAACTGAACTCGTTCCGAACCATCTTGGCGCGCGCCAACAACTGGCTTTCCTATATGAGCAACTCGGCAAGGAGCAGGAGGCACTGACGGAGTACAAGCGCATCGCGCTGTCCACCGAGGATGCCGTCGCAAGACAGAACGCCGAGAAACGCGCGGTGGCCTTGCAGCGATCCATTAACGGCGTGAGCACGAGCGTCGGTTATTCGATCGGCTACGATTCGAACAGCAATTACAGCGCGACGGATCCTGCTGAGGAGTACACGGGCAATGCGTCGTTCAGTCTGACTTATCGCTATAAATACAGCGACCGTACCCGTCTTGGGTTTGTGTGGAATCCATCCTACGTGACATTTCACCGCGGCAATTACGACTTTTTGAATGACTACTACAACCCGTTTGTCACCTACGGGGATCCCAGCGATTTGTATACGCTTCGTTATTCTTACAACAAGTTGAGCGGTGTTTTACTCGAGCAGAGCGTTAACGAGACGGAAACCTGGTCTTTCGACCGCAGTTGGGATTGGGCCCGAGACGAGAAACTAAACTACAGCCTCTCAATGCGGGACTACGCGGCGGCCACGACGAACTTCTTCGACACGGTAACCTATACACTGTCCGGTTCACTGTCGCGCAATCTTGCCGGGGGTTATGGCGATGTGTTCAGCGTGAGCGTGGCGTCGAACGTAAACAAGAGTGAAGAAAACAAGAGCGCGGCGTTCGATAGCGTGACATTTAGCTACCAAGGGACAAAGTGGCTGTCCGGCAATATTTTTGCCGGGTTGACCGGCAGTCTGGGCTACACGCGATACCGTTACGAGGATGTCTATGCGCAATTCGTCAACTTGGCGGAGACGATTCGTGAGAACGTCAACTATAGTGTTTCAGCATCGTTGAACTACCGACTCAACGACGAAATTCGCATTTTTGCCAGCGTGAGTTACCAAAAGAACGACTCGAACCTGCCTGTGTTCAAGTGTAATTTCGAAACAAACGTGTGCGAGCCGCTAAGCAGCGAGGATTTTATCGGAGTGGCGGTGCAGAACGCTTCGCTGGGCGACTTTTCCAAGGCGCTGGTGAACTTCGGAATCAGCGCCAATTTCTAGCCGTAGGAAATGAAATGGACCCGTCCTTCTCTTAAACGGCCTCTAAAATTGGGCCAAGATGAGAATGTGAATTTCATCTGAAACAGAGTAAGGAGGGTCCGCGATGAAG
>JAKACW010000018.1 GCA_021821045.1 Pseudomonadota bacterium | reverse complement strand
TGACGATCACGGCGGGTCAGAGCGTGAACTTCACGGCGACCGGCAGCGATCCGGACGGCAATACGCCGTTGAGCTATTCGTGGAATTTTGGCGGCGGTGCGGCGAACTCGACGCTGGAAGATCCGGGTGCGGTGGTATTCAACACTGCGGGCGTTTACACGGTGACGCTGACGGTGACCGACAGCCTCGGGCTGTCCGATCCGACGCCGCCGACGGTGCAGGTGACGGTCAACAGCACCACTCCGAGTCCGACACCGGCGCTCATCCCCCAATCGCAGATGACTTTGGTGTCGTGGGACAGCCAGGAGACGGCGCGGGAAGACGGCCGAGCGATCAATGTGCTGGATGGCAATGCGGCGACGATCTGGCACACGGAGTGGTCGGCGCAGGTGGCGCCGCTGCCGCACGAGATCGTGGTGGATCTGGGCGGTGAGTATGACGTGACGCGGTTCCGCTACCTGCCGCGGCAGAACAGCGCCAACGGTCGGATCGCGGGCTACCAGTTCTTCGTCAGCAATGCGCTAGACAACTGGGGTTCGGCGGCGGCCGCGGGGACGTTCCCGAACACGGCGACGGCGCAGACGGTGACGCTGGCGAATGCGCGGCGCGGACGCTATGTGCGGCTGGTGGCGCTGAGCGAGGTCAACGGCAACCCGTGGACGTCGATGGCGGAGTTCAACGTGATTGGGGCCTTGGCCTCGGGCGTGACGCCGAATCAGGCGCCCAATGGGGTGATTGATGCGCCGGCGGCGAACGTGACGATCACGGCGGGTCAGAGCGTGAACTTCACGGCGACCGGCAGCGATCCGGACGGCAATACGCCGTTGAGCTATTCGTGGAATTTTGGCGGCGGTGCGGCGAACTCGACGCTGGAAGATCCGGGCGTGGTGGTGTTCAGCACGCCGGGCGCGTACACGGTGACGCTAACGGTGACGGATAGTCTGGGTCTGGCCGATCCGACCCCGGCGAGTGTGCAGGTGACGGTGACGTCCGGGTCTGTGGCGAGCGGCCCCCTGCCGAAATCAACCTGGACGCTGCACTACGTCGATAGTCAGGAGCTTGCTCGCGACGGCCTAGCTACCTATGCCTTCGATGGCAACCCCGCGACTCTCTGGCACACCCAGTGGTTCAACGGCAGTCCGAGACCGCCGCACGAGATCCAGATCAACCTGGGCGCGGTTTACGAGGTGGATGGCTTCCGCTACCTGCCGCGGCAGGATCTGCTTCTGAACGGGCGCATTGACGAGTTCGAGTTCTATGTCAGTCTCGATGGCGTGAACTGGGGTGCGCCGGTGGCGGCAGGCAGGTTCGCTAACGACCTCGCCGAGAAGGAAGTGCTGTTCCCGCGCGCGCCGGCTCAGTATGTGCGGTTGGTGGCGCTGAACGAAGTGAACGGCAATGCCTGGACCTCTGTGGCCGAGATCGGCGTCCTGGGCCTGCCGTTCGCCGGTAACCTCCCCCCCAACGGGACCATCAGTTCGCCTGCTTCCAGCCTCAGCATTGCGGTGGGCGCTTCGGTCGCGTTTGCCGGCACCGGCAGCGACCCCGATGGTCACACGCCGCTGAGCTTTGCCTGGGATTTTGCCGGCGTGGCACCTGCGTCCGATCAGCAGAATCCAGGCAGCGTGGTTTTCGATGCCGCAGGCACTTATGTCGTCACGCTGACCGTAACGGATGGTTTGGGTCGTGGCGATCCCACGCCGGCGCAGGTTGTCGTCAAGGTCGGCGAGGCCAACCGCATCGGTCAAGGCGCCTGGTCCTTGCTCGGCGTCGACAGTCAGGCCTCGGCGGCCACGCCGGGGGTGAATGCGTTCGATGGCGACACGCAAACCTACTGGCAGAGCGCGTCCACGGCCTTCCCGCATGAGATCCGCATCGATCTCGGAATGGTCTACTCGGTCGACGAGCTGGCATACCTGCCCAGGCAGAACGGTTCCACTGCGGGTCGTCTCGGCAGCTACAAGATCTATGTCAGCGACGATGGCCAAACCTGGGGCGCGCCGGTGTTTATCGGGACACTTGCCAATACGGCCGCCGAGCAGCGCGTGCTGTTCCCGCCGAAGTTCGGCCAGTTCATCCGCCTGGTCGGTCTGAGTGCCGCCAGCGGTGGCAGCGAGATCGCGGCGAGTGAGATCAATGTCGGCGGGGTGTGTCAGGTGCCCTACGTGCGGCTGCTCGAGCCGAAGACAGACGACTTGCAGTCTCAGCCCGGACTTAGCGCGCGCGCTGCGGCGTGCTTGAACCCGGCGCTGCATGCCGGCTGGGGCGTTCAGTTCCGATTGAACGGCACCGTCAGCGAGATCGATACGATAGCGCCGTACAGTGCCGAGTTTGCGGGCGCGGGCTTGACCAATCACCTGGTCGAGGCGCGCATCGTCGATGAGTTCGGCGTGCTGGTGGACGGGCCCTACACCGTCGATGTCGCGACCGATGTCGGCGTGGGCGACTACCTGGTGGCGATCGGCGACAGCATCACGGCAGGGTTCGGCGACACGATCGCCTCGGACAACGTGTCGACCGATGGCCGCAACTGGCATGGCGGCTTCACGCCCATCCTGTCGGATGCGTTGAGCACTGCCCGCGGGTATCCGGTCCTGGTGCAGATGGAAGCCATCCCGGGCTACCGCTCGGCTCAGGGGCTGGCGCGATTGCCGCTGGTGCTCGAGCGTCACCCCGAGTCTCAGACCTATCTGCTGCTCTACGGTACCAACGATTCCGGTGGCTCCTTGCCCGTGCCCAGCGGTCTCGGTCTGTCGCCGGGTGATACCGGGTATCCGGGCTCATTCAAGGCGAACATGCAGCAGATGATCGATCTGATCGGCAGTCACGCCGGGGGCGGCAAGCAGGCTTATCTGGCCAAGATTCCCTACTCGAAGACGACGTCGCTGAATCCGACGATTCAGCAGTACAATCTGGTCATCGACGAGTTGGCGGCGCAAAATGCCATTGCCGTTACGCCGCCGGATTTCTACAGCTTTTTCCAGGCGAATCAGAGCCAGTACACCGATACGCTGCACCCCAATGGCGTGGGCTATCAGTCGATGTCGACGCTCTGGTTCAATTCGCTTCAATAGAGGAATCGAAATATGAAACGTTTGATTGCAGCTTTGGCATTGTGGGTTCTCGGGATGGGGCTCGCGCCGGCGCAAGGCTCACCCGCCGAAGCGATCGTTATGGATTACTATGGCGCCCTGAAGGCCGGGGATGTGGATGCGGTTCGCGCGCTGATCGGGGAGCCGCTTGCTGGGCAGTATCAAGTGCTGCTCACTGAAAATACTCAATATCCGGAAATTCTTCGCGCGCACTATGACGGATCGACCGGTGAGGTCGTGGGCTCCGGGAGTTCCGCCGAAGGGGAAGCCTCGGTGGATTTTGAAGTGATGTTTAAAGACGGCACCAAGAGCACGTTGCGCTTTAACCTCCGTGGCCAAGTCGACGGCTCTTGGAAAATCGTCGAAGAGGAGCGGGTGAACTAGCCGGACCCGGCGGCTATCAAGGCTTGCCCCTGATAGCGCTGGGACTTAGCCAGCTCGTATAGTTGGAAGTCTTTGCTGTGCTTCTTGAGCGACGCAAGAAGGTCTGAGGGCAGTGAGTACTCTTGCGGATCAATGGCGGGAGGCACCACTGGTGATGACGTTCTGGTCCGCTGTTTTATGATGCGGCTTGCCCATGAGGCAAGCGTGATACGCTGTTTCTTGCGGGGGGATACATTCTTGGCTTCGAGGCTAAGTTGCGCATCCACCTTTTCGGTCATGTACTGAACGAAGTCCTCGATAGTCTCGTAAAGAAATAGTTTGTCGATTCCGCATCTCCCCCGCTCGTCCCGAACGAATTCGAACTGTGACCTCACGTCGGCGAATGGCGGAGGCGTTGGCGAGATATAGGCTTCGATGAACTGCTCGAAGTTTACATGCGCGGTACAGTTGTGGTGGAGTGGGCTGGAGGGATCCCGCAACTCGTCCCTGGACCTGAATCTGTACCAGCTATACAGCCATGACAGGGGCTCTCTCACTAGGCAGACGCTCTCCAAACGGTCACTTGCAATCTTTGACCGAAGGAACGGTTCGATGTACTGGCGGTACTCGCGATAGTCTGTGTGACGTAATTGCGGTGTTCCCAGAATGTGTATGCTCGAATATGGCTTTAGCATCCACTCGATGGCGACAGACGCGCATTTTGGGGTGCTGAAAAATACGAACTGATATTTGCTACTAATAAGCATTGAAAACCACTAATATTCATTAGAATGATTAATTGTATACCATTGCGACCGAATTGACCAATAAATATCCGTCTGGATTTTTGGCACATATATGAGGGAGAAGCCCGGACCATGCCGCCCAATGGTTCGCTGGGTCTGTCGTGGCGGTTAACATACTGTTGGATTTGTAACCACGGCATGGGTATGGCGTTTTGTCGATTCCGTTCATGTACAATTACCTACCTTTAACATTGCATGGGTGGCACGATTCTCGCTTGCTCGCACTGCGGAACATTCGGCGTGATGGCTGTTCAAACCGCGTGCCCATTTGGGAAGCGATCTGAGCCGTTCCCGAAGTTCAGAGAATCCGAAGACGAAGGCGATTAATTCAATGGATCACATTAAGAGAACACTATCCGCAACCCTGATGGTGGGGCTGGCGGTGTTTAGCGTTTTTTTTGGGGGGGTTTCCGCTCAGCCCGCCGACGTTCTGGAATATACCCTCGGCCCGGGCGATGTCGTAAAAGTCCAGGTCTATGAGCAGCCTGATCTTACCTCCAGTGTGCCGGTGAGCCAACGCGGCACGATCCGTTTTTGGCTGTTGGGCGACGTCAAAGTCGGCGGAATGACGGTATCGGCGGCCGAGAAAACCATTGGTTCTTTGCTGGAGAAAGGCGGTTACATCAAGCGCCCGCAAGTCAGTGTGATGGTCGAGCAGTATCGCAGCCAACAAGTCGCTGTTTTGGGTTGGGTAAATAAGCCCGGAAAATACCCGATAGAAGGTGTAGCGTCGGTGATCGACGTGTTGGCCCAAGCCGGCGGGCTGCGCCAAGACGGTGGGGATCGGATTACTGTGATCCGAACTCAGGACGGTGCGACGCGCTCCATCGCGGTGGACATCGGTTTGATCTACTTGGGCGATCTGAGTCAGAGCATTGAGTTACAGGCGAATGATTTGGTTGTCGTTCCGCGAATGGATATGTTTTACGTCTACGGTGAGGTTCGCGGCCCGAATGCATATCGACTGGAACGCGATATGACGGTGATGCAGGCGCTATCGGTTGCCGGTGGTCTGACGCCGCGCGGGACTGAACGTGGCGTGCGCGTTACGCGGCGCGCGCCGTCGGGTCAAGTGCAGGAGGTGGGCGTGTCACTCAATGATACGCTGAAGCCGAATGACGTAGTGTATGTAAAAGAGAGTTTGTTCTAACCTCCAAACCGCCTCGGACCTTACATGGCAAATACAACGAATTCCACCACCGAGCTGTCAATCGCTCAGTACATTCATATTTTGCGCGCGCGCAAATGGCTACTGATTTTCAGTTTGGTTGGCGCGGCGTCTCTTGCGTTGATGTACTCCCTGCAATTGCCCGATACCTACACCGCGAAGACGTATCTCCATTTCGACATGCAAGCAACCAACCCGTTTTTCGGCCAGGGGCAGACCCGCGATGCGGAATATCTACGCACGCAAATGGACATCATGAAAACTCAGCACGTCGCCGAGAAAGTTATAGAGGGCCTGGCCGATGAGGATATTGCGCCGTTGCAAGCCTCGTTGGAGGCTGAGCTTAGCCCGCTTGATCGCGCCATGCGCAGCGTCAGGCGCGCGGTGACGTCGCTGTTTGGGGCCAGTGGTGACGACGCCGTCAGTGTCGGTTCGAATCCTGTTATTCCCGCCCAGGGAAGCTCCGCTCGGCCGCCCTGGTTGTCCTCGGCGATCCGGCGCGGGTTGGAGGTTGAACCCATGTTTGGCAGCCGCATTGTCGAGGTGGCCTATACCACAGCCGATCCGCGCGTCGCGGCCCGCCTCGCCAACGAGTACGCCAATGGCTATATTCGAACTTCCCTCGAAATGGTGACTTCGCCGGCGAAACGGACGCAGGCTTGGTTCGACACCCAGATGCAGGATTTGCGCAAAAAGCTTGAAGAGTCCCAGCAGCGCCTGACCGCTTTCCAACAAACGCAGGGTATCGTGGCGACCGAAGAGCGCGTCGATACGGAAAGCAAGGTGCTAACGGATCTTTCCAACCAAGTGGTAACCGCCGAAGCGGAGACCCGGCAGTTGCGGCTGACGGTACAACAGTTGGAACAGGCCATTGCGGCCGGGCAGTCGGTTCTGACGGTCCCCGTGGTGTTCGAGAATGGCGTCGTGCAGGGGGTGAGCGCCAACTTGCGCCAATTGGAAAGCAAGCAAGCAGAGTTATCCGCCCGTTTGGGCGTCAATCATCCCCAATATCAGCGGACGGTCGTGGAAGTGCAAGAGGCACGCAGCAAGCTTGACGACGCGGTCGACTCGGTGGTCAACAGCGTGCGAAATTCCGTCGCCTTGTCGCAGGAGAAAGAAAATCGCGTGAAAGAAGCATTCGCAGCCCAGAAAAAACTCGTACTGAGCCTCAAGGATCAACGCGACCAAATGGCCGTTTTGGAGCGCGACGTTGAGAGCGCTGCCGCGATTTACAATACGGCACTCACCCAGTTTAATCAGACCAACTTGCGCGCCGTGGTGGATCAAACCAACGTCAGCGTCGTTGACCCGGCGGCTGTGCCTGGCAGCCCATCGGGACCGAATGTATTGAAGAATCTAGTACTGGCGATCTTTGCCGGCGGTGTTTTAGGCGTCGGCTTGATTGTGCTTTTCGAACTGCTTGACCGCAGAGTGCGTTCAAAAGATGACATCATCGGAACGCTGGATTTACCGCTGCTCGGCGTTCTTGAGAGAGCGTAGCCGCCCTCAATGTGGAAGAACAAACTAAATGGCTGACAATCAGGAAAGTAAGATCCCGCCTTCGGGGAGCAAGGTTGTGGTTGAGGACGATGATTCGGCAACGGTGATGTCGGTGGTCGAACCGCTTCCCCGCAGCCAGCACGGCGAAGATGCTTGGCGTGAACGCGCTTTTGGCGATGAGTCATCTTTCGAGGCCGACCCGCCCGGCGATGACCGTAACATCGGAAATATTCTGATCGAAGCCGGCAAGCTCACAACGAACGACGTCGAGCGCATCGTCGCCCTGCAGGAGAAAGACGGCATTTTCTTCGGTGAGGCCGCCAAACGACTCAAGCTGCTCGGCGAGGATGACATTCAATACGCGTTAGCGCGTCAGTTCAATTACCCGACCGTGCGGCCCAGCGACGGCACGTTCGGGGAGGAGCTGGTTACGGCTTATGAGCCCTTCGGCAAACAGGCGGAAATTTTCCGCGCCATTCGAGGGCAGCTTTGTTTTCGGTGGTTGAGCCCCGAGCGCAAAGTGCTGACGGTGGTAAGCCCCGGCGACGGGGAAGGGCGCAGCTATGTTGCTGCGAATTTGGCGGTAAGTTTTTCGCAGCTCGGCAAGTCCACGCTGCTCATCGATGCCGACCTGCGTACGCCACGACAGCATGAGATTTTCGGGTTCTCCCGCCGAGTCGGTTTGTCGGCGATGCTGTCCGGCAGGATAAAAAAGGACGAACTCGATTTGCTGCCCGAGGCGGTGCCGTTTTTCACGCGGCTTTCCGTGCTTGGTGCGGGGGCGGTGCCGCCCAACCCTTCCGAATTGTTCAGCGGCGAGCGGTTCGCAAATATTCTGCGCGAACTGAAGCGCTTCTTTGAGGTGATCATTGTCGATTCGCCGGCCGGGCAGTATACGGCCGATGTGCAGGCCCTGGCCGGCGCGGCCGGCAGTGCGGTGATGGTGGTGCGGCGCGATCGCACCAAGCTGGACTCGGCGGTCAAACTAAAAGCCTCGCTGCAGCAAGCTGACGTCGAGTTCGCCGGAAGCATTCTCAACGAATTCTAAGCAGGAAAACCAAGGACAATTCCAGATGAAAAAGGCGCTCATCACCGGTATAACTGGTCAGGACGGCTCGTATCTCGCCGAGTTTTTGCTCGAGAAGGGCTACGAAGTACATGGCATCAAGCGCCGGGCATCGAGTTTCAATACCGATCGCATCGATCATATTTATGTCGATCCCCACAGCAAAGATCCCCACTTTCGGCTCCACTACGGCGATCTGACGGATTCCACCAATCTGCTACGCATCATGCAAAACGTCCAGCCCGATGAGGTCTACAATCTCGGCGCGCAGTCGCACGTTGCAGTGTCATTCGAAGAGCCTGAATACACCGCCAACTGCGACGGACTGGGCACGCTGCGGTTGTTGGAAGCGATACGCATGTTGGGGCTGGAAAAGAAAACCCGCTTCTACCAGGCCTCGACTTCCGAACTTTACGGCAAAGTGATGGAGATTCCCCAAAAGGAGACCACGCCGTTTTATCCGCGCAGCCCCTATGCTGCGGCGAAAATCTACGCCTATTGGATCACCGTGAACTACCGCGAGGCCTACGGTATCTATGCCTGCAACGGCATCCTGTTCAACCATGAGTCGCCGCGCCGCGGCGAGACGTTCGTCACCCGCAAGATCACCCGCGCGCTTGCCCGCATCAAGCTTGGCCTGCAGGATTGCCTCTACCTGGGTAATCTCGATTCGCTGCGCGACTGGGGCCACGCCAAGGATTACGTTGAAATGCAATGGCTGATGCTCCAGCAGGAAGCCCCCGAGGATTTTGTGATTGCAACGGGCGTGCAGTACAGCGTTCGCCAATTTGTCGATATCGCGGCAAGTGAGCTGGGGATCAAAGTCACTTGGCAAGGCCACGGTGTCGATGAGATTGGCAAGGATCAGAAGGGGAATGTCATCGTTCGTGTCGATCCGCGCTATTTCCGCCCCGCCGAAGTCGACACGCTGCTTGGCGACCCGACCAAGGCCAAGCAGAAGCTAGGCTGGACGCCGCGTATTGCCTTCGAGGAAATGGTGTCCGAGATGGTCCGCGAGGATCTGCAAATCGCGGAGCGGGATCATCTGGTGTCGAAGCACGGATACCGCGCGCCGAATTATCACGAGTAGTGCTCGGCATTCGTTAGAGCAAAAAGCGGAGCGCGGTTCGGATCGGCACGCATTGCACATCGGAATTGGGATTACCTTTTATGCAACGTAGCGCTGAAGTGTCGGTGGTCATCCCCACGCACAACAGGTCTGCGCTGGTCGTGCGGGCAGTAAAGAGCGTGCTCAGTCAAACGTATTCGGACCTCGAGTGTATCGTCGTCGATGATGCATCATCCGACGATACGGCTGAAAGGTTGCGGCAAATCGCGGATGATCGTTTGGTCTGCGTTCATCACGAGTCTCCACGGGGCGCATCCGCTGCCCGAAATACAGGGATTCAGCTTGCAAAAGGGCGTTACATCGCTTTTTTGGATGACGATGATGAGTGGCTGCCCCACAAGCTGGACCGCCAACTTTCCGTTCTGAAAAACGCACCCGACAACGTTGGATTGGTTTATTGCTGGATGGACTACCAAGACGAAGGTGGTTTCCAGAAATCGCTTCGACCCAGTCTGCGCGGTTACATTTTTGCGGACGTTCTAGATACCCAGCCCATTGGAAATTCTTCAACTCTGCTTGTTCGACGTAACGTCATCGCGGATGTTGGTCCTTTTGATGAATCATTGCCCCGCGGAAATGACGGCGACTTTATCCGCCGGATTTGTCAAAAGTATGACGTAGACTTTGTTCCTGAAGTGTTGGTGCGAATTGATGTCGGCCACGGCTATGAGAGGATCACCGGAGTATCGGAAGCGCATATTCGAAAGGAGATTCTGAGCCAGGAGATCAAGTTGCGCAAATTTGCTTCAGTGCTGAGCGAATATCCGAAGCAGAGGGCGAACATTCATGCCCTCATTGGCTATGATTACGCTCAACTGCGGGAGCGGAAAGCGGCATTCTCGAATTTCTTTCAGGCGATGAGGTTATACCCATTCTCCCTCCACCTTTGGAAAAAGTTTGCTAAGGGGATGGTGGAATTGGCAGGTCGTGGCCCTTTGAGGCGCTCCTAAGTATGGTTGAGAACACTCGCCACATAGCGGTCAGCGCAGTGGTCACTACTTTTAAACGTCCCGACGACGTGCGTCGCGCCCTTGCTAGCGTGGTCTCTCAGACTTACCCGCTTGCTGAGATTATAGTAATCGAGGATGGACCGGCAACCGAACTGGGAGAGTGGATACACCGAAATTACGGCAATCGGGTTCGATATATTGCGCACGGTGTCAACAAAGGGCTCCCTGCGGCCCGCAACACAGGTCTGCGTGAATCTACGGGTGACTATATCGCCTATTTAGATGACGATGATGTGTGGAAGCCTGAGCGAATTCGGAAGCAAGTCGACGCTCTCAGTGCCCTGCCGGTCAGCGAGCGCAAGCAAATCGGCGTGGTAACGTGCAAAACGGAAATGCATTTTCCAAAATCGGGTCGCATATCCGTACGCCCTTACGGTAATGTGGGACCATTAAAAGAAGCAATCATTCGAGAGGGCGCGCGAACGCCTTCCTCGAGTTTCCTGTTTGCCCGTGAGGCGCTTGAGCGAGTTGGCGGCTTTGACGAAAGTCTTGCGTCTTCCGTCGACCATGACATTTGGATGGCGCTTGCAGTGGAAGGATATTCCGGGGCGGCGGCGGACGAACCGCTGGTGGTTCATTTCGACCGATTTGCACGTTCGACCGCTATGAGTTCGACGTTGAGGCGAATACAGGGTGTCCGCCAGTACGTGTCCAAGTGGCAACCAACTTACCGAGACTGGCTCGGGTCGCATGAGGGCGATGCGCGTATGCGCCGGTACGTTGCAACAGTAATGGGCCATCTGGCTGCCGGGAAACTCGCAACGGGAGTTTTCGATGAAGCGTGGAAGGCCTATCGAACCGCGGCCGCCGATAGCAAGCTGCCCTGGTACGCAAGCGGGGTTGTGGTGAGTCGGGTATTTTTTTTGTGGGCTCAGCAGCTACTGCCTAGTCGAATCATCGCGGTCGCAAAGACCATGCGGCGGTCGCCCGGCTGATTTGAGTTGATATGTCTAACGATGCGATCGCTCAGTCGAATGTCAGTCCCTCAAGGGTTCGTACTGTAATCGAGTATATTCTCGTCTACCTTGTGGTATTCGCCAGCGGTGGACTACTCTACCAGACGGCCCAGGACAAATTTCTCATCGGGATTTTTGGATTATGCCTGGGCGCTGCGGCCGTTTATGTTCGGAATTTTAGTTTGGCGTTTATTGCCTATCTGAGCGCGTTTACTCTGCTTCTGTGGTGGATTTCAATTTACACGGAAGGATCGCTGCCCATTACTTCGGTTGTGGGCTCGATAATGCAGCTGACCATTGCCTACCTTGTGTTGTTAATTGTTCGAGAGCGGTTCATCGGTGTATACGTCAATCTGATCGCCGCGCTGGCCGCGGTCAGCTTAGTCGGCTTTGCGATAGACCAAATTCCTGGCCTTAGCGGTCTTTACGCATTCCTTCCAGACCGGGGTCAGTTCTATGAGGGTGTGGCTTACGCTTTCGGCTATCACGAACATCTTACTCGCAATACTTCGATTTTTTTCGAGCCGGCTGTTTATCAGGCGTTTCTAAATCTGGCTATTTTTCTGCTTTTATTTTGCTCGCCTGGATTGGTGACAAAGCGGCGTATGCAGTACCTTGCACTATTGATCGTAGCGCTTATAACTTGTGCATCAACCACAGGATACTTGATTTTTGTCTTGCAGCTTCTTGTCTTAGTGCTGCGCGCCAGAAGGCTAGACCCTCGGTTGGTTACGGTTGTTGTGGTTGGGGCGATGTCCTTCGTAGTGCTTTTTTACGATAAGGTAGAGGAAGTAGTTCACGACAAAGTTGCTCACTATCTGTCCGGCTCGTCGCTGGAGGAAGGTGTCACCATGCGGCGCAAATTCGACGTGCTCGCGGATATGCGCATATTCTCGGAAAATCTCTTCGGCGCTGGATTTCGAGACTACGGGGAGAAATTCACAAGTCTGTCGGTTGGGTTCATTCGTCCGGAGGAAATGTCAGGATCGTCAAATGGCGTCACTAAGTTGCTGGCTGTGTACGGTCTGCCCTTCGGGATGTTCGTCTTCGGGTCGATGTTGGTGTTCTTTTTTCGTTACGTGGACGATTTTATCCTGCGTTTGACCGCGATCGCCCTGGTCGGGATGTATTTTTGGGCGGAAACATTGGTTCTGCGTCCTTTGCCGCTTATGTTGATTGCCAGTACTTTTGTATTCAGCCGCACCATTGCTCACAGTGAAACCCCATCGTTGCGCGTTAACGGTAGACTTTGACATGAGTCCGACTGTGTTTGTTACTTTTCCTGTTTTTAATAGAAAGAGTGATACGCTTCGCTTTTTGAAGTGTATGGAGGTTCAAACGTATCCGAACATCGAAGTCGTGATGTGTGATGACGGTTCGACGGATGGAACCGCGGAGGCGGTACAGGCGGCCTATCCCAAAGTGAAGGTTGTTCAAGGAACAGGGAATCTTTGGTGGACCGGAGGTATAAACCGATGCATTCAGCATGTCCTCGGTGCATCGGGTCCAGGGGACTATGTGCTGACAATTAACAATGATGTCGTAGTTGACCCGGACTACGTAGAGCGCAAGGTTCGGCGGGCTGGCGAGTACCCGGACTCGATGATTGGTTCTGTATGTGTTTTCCTCGAGGATCCTAACAAGATTGAAACAAGTGGGTTCATATTGAACTATTCGACGGGGAGTTGGCGACCGGTGACAAAGCGTGGCCAGCCGCGCGACTCGTCTTGTGTTGGCGTAAGGCGGGTCACCCACGTTCCTGGCAAGGGCGTGCTCATTCCAGTTGCGCTGTTCCAGCGCTTCGGGATCTACGACGAGGCGAGGTTTCCTCATTACCACGCTGACAGTGACTTTGCGCTAGTGGCGCACGAAGCGGGAATTCCTGTTCTCGTGGACTTCGACACGGTCGTCTACAGCGACGTTAACCAAAAGAACATGACGATTCCCGGTCAAGCTATGTCGCTGCAGGGGGTCGTGCGAACGTTTCGAGGTTTGTACTCGCCCAACAACTGGACAGTGAATTATCGCTTCGCAAGGAAGCATCTGGGCCGCATATGGTGGCTTTACTTGATCCGGAAGTACACGAGAATTATAGGCGGCATGGCCCTTCGCTACGCATCTTCCAAGTTGCAAGGATAATTGAAACCGGGTGCGCCAAGTCGACGAAAATCGCGCAAAAATCCTCTTGGTTGCTTCGTGCATTGGCTGACGAATCGATGAAAATTTTGATGCTTGGAGACTTCATTAAAGCGCATAGAGCGAGCTGCGCTTATCGTGTTCGGTACTTGACCGCGCGCGCGCTAGCAGAGCGTGGGCACGAAGTTACTTACGTGTTCCCGTCGTTGGAGTCGACACGCTCGGTGCGTCAGCAGGAGTTGCCAAATTTCGTTCTGGTCGAGTCCCCTGGATGGTTCCCGGCAAGATTTCGGAGTGGTGGTTTTGGGGCTCTCGATACTGTCGTAAAGACTGTAGAGGCGATTTCGGGCGGTTACGACATTATTCACGTGACCTCCGGTCAACGGCCGGCCCAGATTATCCCGTCGTTGTGCGGCCGATGGTTTCGGAATTCGTCGCTTGTTTGTGAGTGGTGGGAGTGGCATGGACGCGGCGGCCTGGCCGACGAGCGAAAAGGGATGATGGGTAAAATCATGGGGGCCTACGATTCCCTGTTTGAATTGCCGGCTAAGCGACTCTATGACTTAACCTTGCCCATCACCTCCACCCTGCGTGCCCGCCTAAGTCGCTGGCCTGATGTCTACAAACGGTCTTTCGTGCTGCGTGGTGGCGCAGAGGCAAGTGCACTGCGCCCCATTGGCAAACCGCAGGCGCGATCAGCCTTGTCAATTTCGGAGAACTTGTTCATTTTTGGGATGAGCAATGTACACCCCGACGACGAAGGGGATAACAGACTATTTTTTGATGCGTTTTGTCACCTTGCGGAGCGTTTCCCCGATGTTCGCCTACTTGTCACGGGCGGAGCGGAGTATCTGCATGCACTACTTGACGCGTTTCCGTGTCGAGATAGGGTTATATATCCGGGTTGGTTAGACTTCGAGCAGTACAACCTCTATCTCGCGGCGTGCGATGTGTTTGTCCTGCCTCTTCGTCCGACGGCTCGAAATGCCGGGCGATGGCCAAACAAAATCGGTGACTACCTCAGCTTGGAAAGACCAATTCTTACAAACCCCACCGGCGACCTTGAGGAGCTTTTTTCAACCAAGCGATTGGGATTGTTGTGTCCGGCATCGTCTGACGGCTTTGAGCAGGCTTGCGCAGAGTTGATGCGGAATCCCAATGGCTTAACCAAGCTGTGCGCCGACGGTCGAGGACTTGCCGAACAAGAGCTGTCATTTTCCGCTCGTGTCGATCGATTGGAGGAGCTGTATGTTCAGCTGAGACAGGGTCCGCGTTCGGGAAGTGCGGCGCGAGCGGCGAACCGCCGCGAGTCCGGGCATTGAAGGAATCGTGACATGAGAAAACCACCGAAGGTTTTGTTTATCATGGGAACGGGACGGTCCGGGACGACGATTCTCGAGGTCGTGTTGGCAAATAGTGCTGACGTGTTTGGGGTAGGTGAAGTAACCCATGTCTTTCGAGATGGTCTCATAAGGGATGAAGTTTGCAGTTGCGGGGAGAAAGCTCGTCGTTGCGAGTTTTGGTCGAGTTTGTTTCGGCTCCTTGGATGGACGGAGAAGACGGCGGCCGATCTTGACATTGTTTTTCGACGAATTGAGTCGCATTCAAGATTTTTTTTGACCTGGCTTGGTTTTCAGAAGGACGGGCTTTTGAAGCGCTATCGCTCTGAGAACCTTAGCTTGTATTCACGGGTGAGCGAACTTGCCGGCGCCAAAACAATCGTCGACTCTTCCAAATATGCAGGGCGAGCATGGGCGCTGCTGCAGGCGATGAAAGATGATGTGGCTGTGATTTGGTTGGTGCGGTCGCCTGATGGGGTGTTGAGCGCGTTCTCGAAACCCAACAAAGAGGAGCAACGGCCGAAGCGCCCGCTCGTCGCAATGATGTACTATCTCTATGTAATGACGTGCGCATGGCTCGTTAAGCGACGGTTCAACGATCAGGTGTTGATGGCTCGCTATGACGCGTTTGTGGCCTCACCAGACGAGACGCTAGCCAGAATCGAAAAATGGAGCGGTCTCGACCTAACCGTCTCGAGGAGAAAAATAAGCGAAGGGGCGATCTTGGATATCCGGCACATTCTTACCGGCAACCGGCTTAGAAAGCAGCGCGATCTGCGGTTTCGCGTTGGCAGTTCCGAGTATCATCTTGAAACTGTTGAAGCGCGAATATGCCGCTCAGTTATGAACGCATGGGCGCGTCTTTTGAAAGTGGGATAGCCAAATCTCGCCGCCAAAACCTTCAATGTCGGCAGACGTTCGGTTGGACCGTTAGGTCAGTTTCACCGGTTTCGACAACTTCGACGTGCTGCCAATTCAGGAGCCGGCTATGGATCGGACTTTCGTATGTGCGTCATTACCGCGCCGGAAAAATATAAGGTGGCGGGCGACGAAACTGGAATTTTTCGGTCGAGCGCGAAGTGAATTCTGGACGCGCGACGTACGGCACGGTCCAGGCGACCTTTGAACACTTTTATCCATAGTTTATCCAGCATAGTGAACCAGTCCGTCGGAACCAGCTCGACGTCGAACCCGCTGAAATATTCGAGAATAAGGTCTCTGGTAAGCGTCACGTCCCCCAAACGCTGCATTTTCGCTTTGTCGTGGAACAAGTGATATGGCCGAAATTCGCCAAACGAATCTGCGAAAAATCCCTCTGCACTGGGTTTCATTATCCGCTTGAATTCCGCGGGAACCCCTTGGTACTTGATAAAGTGATGAAGAGATCCGTGTCCGATGATGAAGTCGATACTTGAATTAGCAATAGAGGTCTTCTCGAGGCTTTCTGCTAGAAATTGGCAATTGCGAGTCACCCCCATTTTCTCAGCAAGTGTTTTGGCGGCTGCACACCCTTGCTCGGAAATGTCGACCCCTGTGACGTTGAATCCCAGACACGCTAAGTACACGGAGAGCCCGCCAAGACCGCTGCCTGCATCGAGGACCGTTACAACTCTGTTGGACAGTCCCGCTGTCGTAACAGCGGAGAGTAGACGCCGAGTTGCAAGGCCACGAACGAAACCCTTTGTTGCTCCACCAAGCCAGTACGGAGACAGGCGTTGGCTTTTGTATGCGTCGACATATTCTGCAGGCCCGGATACATTAGCTAACCCAGCGAGTTTTCCACGATAGTAACTGTCGTACCCCGATTTGTCTGTTTTATCGAGCTGGTGTTCCCACATGGTTGCGCCTCGCAAATTGTTGAACCCAGCCGGCTAAAATGGCCGGTCGTGGCGCGCGGATACTTGAATTCTCATTCAACTTCCCTGCTGAAGCTCGCGACAAAAAGTCCTCTCGACTCAGCTGCGTTGCATAAACAACTGTATCAACGCCCCGCGTGATCGAGCGTACGACAACCGATCCTTCACCGGCCGAGCAGTGTATGGCGCCAATGCAATGGCTCAGGATGTTAGAGTATTTCAGTTCGAAAAAGCAAGAGAGTGGATGTGCCCGGTCGCGCGATGACGGCTTATCGAATTCATGCGTCGGAGCGCTATGATCATATCTTAGTCGCAGTCTGGCTTGCACAGCGCGGGCGGTGGATGCTGTTCCATTTCTCGAAAAAGGTCGTCTATACTTCACATTCCGCCATAAGCGCAGAGGGAACGAAACATGCCTATTGAAGCAACGCCTTCGCGGTCCAATTGCCCTGCTCGCGGAAGCGACGCCCGGTTCAGGGCGGCCCGAAGACCCTCGCCGCGTGAACAGGTGTCGCCGTTGTCTCTGCTAATTGTCTTGGCGACGCTATTCGTATCTCAATTGGCGAACGGAAACGACATCATTGTCGACAACGGCGATCCGGGTACTATCGAATCCGGGTATCTCGGCAACGACAGCGCTGCCTACGGCGGCAATCACCGCTACGGCTACAACACAATGATTTACACTTGGCCGGCTAGTCTCCCCAGTGCCGGTCGTTATCGCGTCTTTGCACGCTGGGTCGCTGCCAGCAGTAGATCGCCGCAGACGACGTATACGATAGAATCCGCCACCGGCACTCACTACGTGGACAACATTGATCAACGCAGCAACAACGGTCTCTGGCAATTGCTCGGCGAATACGACTTCAACACCGTCGGCGGCTCTGTTTCTTTGACGCCCAAAGCGCTGCACGCCGGTGGTCCTTACTCTTTTAGTGCCGATGCCGTCAAGTTTGTACCGGCAACCGCGGAGCATCCACCTTTGACGCCACCCCAAGCCGCCATTAGTGCTATGACGCCGAACCCCGCCGTCGTTGGCACCCCTGTGGCCTTCTCCGGTTCTGCCAGTGACGCTGACGGCGTCATCGCGTCCTATAGCTGGCGCTCCAGTCTCGATGGCGTCATCGGGGTAAACCAAAACTTCGTATCCAGCACCTTGTCGGAAGGCACTCACACCATCAGCTTTACAGTCACAGACAACGATAACCTAAGCGCTCAAGCACCATCGCAAACGCTTGTCGTATCACCCATGTCCAGCGTTCTTCAAATTGACTTCAACAACAATGTGGCAGGCCCGTATTCGACGACGCAGTTGCAGCGCGACATGCCCAGCCTGAGCGTCAACTTCACGGGCACGTTCATCGATGAGAATTTCTTACATATCGTCCGCGACAGCAACGCCTACGAAGGTGCATCGTTGCGCGTGACTATACCGGCCAATATCAAGGAAACCAAAACTGGTATCAGCGCCAACGTCATGCTAAATCGCGCCTACAACGAACTGTATTTGTCTTACCGGATAATGTTCAGTTCAAATTTCCAATGGCCTACCACAGGCAAACTATTGGCGTTGTCAGGACCCGACTACATCCACGAGAAGCCTGATGGGCAGAACGGCTTCAGCACCTTTACCAACTTCGCAAGTCGCGGCAAGATCGTCGCCTATATCTATCACATGGACCAGGAAGACTTGACCAGCGGCGACACATTATGGGACGAGACCGCAGGCAATTTTCCTGTTGGCCGCTGGGTCCACGTTTTGCAGCACTTGAAGCTCAATACGCCGGGTCGTAATGACGGTCTGTCCGAAATGTGGGTGGACGGCAAGCTCGCGTTTCAGGGAACGGCCATGCGGTTCCGCTCGGTGGAGTCTTTGGGAATCGAACGGGTGATTTTGTATTTGCGCGCCAACTATGCGCCCGGACTGGGATATATTTATTTCGACAAGCTGAGGGTAAGCGAGCAGCCGATTGATCCGTAGGGGGCGACGGCGTAGGCAAAGCATCAGTGACGCGGGTCGCGGTCCGAAGTTGTGCTTTTTTTTTCCTTGAAGCCTTTGCTCGAGTCCCGTGTCATTGCACTGCGTTGTCGCTGGGAGGAGCGATCGGGCGACGGGGCATCTCGGACGTGCTATTGGTCAAACTGACTAAACGCGATGATTGCCTATGGGCTGCCCATATCTAGATACTGTCGCTATTTCTCAAATGCTCCCAAGGCCGGGTTGAGGGGCCGCGTTTTTCCGGCCGCATCCAATTTGACAGATGACAGCATTTTTCCGGCGCTGGCCGCGATGCTGCCCGCGGTCGGCTTGAAGTTACCATCTAGCTTCGGGTCGCCAACCACCGGTTCGGTGCCTTGGTCCCCAATCGAGGCAGTACCCGACGTATGGTAGAGGTTCTTTACAATCTGAGTTCCGGTACTCTTGATGTGACTGAAAAGAGTACCCGAGCTCCCGGCGAAGACGTTATTGATAAATGTAATGTTATATGGAGGCAATTCGGCATTCGTTAGGCCGACGTAACCCACCTTTCTGCCCAAGTCTATGGCTCCTTTGACGTTGTCAATTAGAGTATTGTGCGCAATCAGCATGTTGCCCGTTGGAGGGAAGCTGGACCATTTAGTTTCGGTCAGCTGGAAGTTACCGTAGGCGGTTATGCTGATTCCGAAGTTGCGTGATCCGACGACCACGTTGTTGGTAACAACCTGGTTCTCGCCTTTCACAGTAATTCCGGATTTTGTGTTATGTAGGAAGTTGCTGTCGACAACGTTTTCGGTTCCCTGTCGGATCGATAGGCTACCTTCCGCGTCCACAAGTCGATTGAAACGCACCAGGTTTCGGCTGGATTTGATCTCGATTATTTCTCGGGTCATTTTTGTGAAATAGTTATATTCGACCACCGCCACGGTTTCGAGCATGTCGGTCCCGGCCCCGCCGGACCACCCTGAGCCCTGGCCGATTTGTATGGCTTCGCGTCCGTTGGTCGCTCCTGCGCCGCTGTTTTGAATGACGTTGTGATCAATTCGGGTGTACTGACTCGGACCATTAGCCACGTCGAACTGATCGAGAAAGACGGTGATGCCATTGGACAAGATGTTGTCCATCAATAGGTGATCGATGCGGTTATGGTGGGAAAGCTGTTTCACCTCGATCAGTCGGTTAGTGTCGCCCTCTCCGCATGACCAGAACTTGGAGTCGGTTAAGCGGTTGTGGTTCGCCTTAATAAAGCGTACGAAGTAGGCACCGCAGTCTCTGAACTGAAACCCACCCACGATGTTATGGTCGCCGGTGACTACCAATCCGTTCTGATGGCGTCCCGTGAAAGTGACTCCTCCCGGTGTTTGTGCGGTGTAAATCACGGGATTAGCCGCCGTGCCACGAGAGGGAATTTTAAGTTGCCAACCGGAATACGTCCCGTTTTTCAAAATTACAACGTCTCCGGGCTGCGCGACCGCTGCCGTCGCATTAAACTCGCTGGCAGTTGAAACGAAGTAGATACTTCCCGTTGCCTGTGCAATTTGCGTCGGCCAGTCGATGGGATCATCGACGGCTGGGCCCGTGGGCACAATGTCGACAGGATCATTGGTTCCGGGTTGATTCGACGGATCAGCAACGGGATCAGGGCTCGGCGTTGGTGCGAGTGCTCCGTAAGCCGTTATCTCGGCTACCGAGGTAAATACCCTCCCCTTGACCTCACTCAACGCGACGAATCGAACATAGCGTGCAGTGGTAAGAGGCACGGAAACACTTTGCTCGGCCTTGCTGTTGGCGAACGTACCACTGGCGATGGCGCTGCCCCACTTGCTGGTATCGTTGCTTAAGAAAACTTGGAAGTCCTTGACCTGGCCGTTGTTGCTGGTGTCCTGGCGCGGCAGGTACCGTAGCTCTGATAATTCATATGTCGCGCCCAGGTCAATCTGGATCTCATGGGCGTGCGCCGGTTGGCTGAGATACCACTCAGTATGCCAGTACGTCGAGGGATTGCCGTCGAACGCATTCACGGCGGCGCTGTTCTCACGGTTGGTTTCCTGACTGTCGGTGTAGACAAGACGCCAGGAAGTCTGCGGTATTACGCCGTGTCCGTCAACCGGAGGATTGAGTTGTGTTGTCGTCGTCGTGCTGCTCGTCGAAGTGGAACTTCTGGTGCTGGTCGTTGTTGAGCTTGTGGTGGTCGTGCTTGGCATCGACGTCGTCGATGTCGTTGTTCCGGCAGTGCTCGTGGTCGTGCTGGTAGGCGATTTTGTCGTAGTCGTGGACGATTGCGTTGTAGTCGTAGACGATTGCGTCGTAGTCGACGTTGTGGTGGTTGAAGTAGGTGTGACATCCGTTGGGCTTACGATGATGTTCTGATCTTTAGCAATCCTTCCGATCACATTGAGTTCCGCAATGGACGCGAATCGGTTGTTGTTGATCTCGCTCATCGCGACAAAGCGAATATAACGGGCTAGGGTAGCGGGAACGGAAATGCTCTGCTCAAGCTTTGTGTTGGGGAGCGTCCCGGTCGTGATCGGGTCGCCCCAGGTTTTTCCGTCGTTGCTGACGTAGACGCGGTAGTCTGTTACCTGCCCGTTGGTTGAGCGGTCCTGGCGCGGTAAATAACGCAGTGCCGATATTTCATACGCCGCGCCAAGATCGATTCGAAGTTCATGGGGATGTATGGGCTGACTCTTGGACCATTCGGTGTGCCAGTACGTAGCAGGATTTCCGTCAAATGCATTTACCGCAGCACCGTTCTCGGCAGCCGTTTCCTGGCTGTTTGTGTAAACCAACCGCCATGCGGATTGGGGGATGAGGCCGTGGTGGCTGACAGGCTCAGTGCTCGGCACCGTGGCGTTCGTTTCATCGATATTCAAGACGCCGTCTCCGTCGCTGTCGGCGCTTTCGGAGGCGGGGGCCAGGGTTAGCGGCGCGACCGGCTCGATGGCCGTCCCTTGAAGGATGCTGGCCGTCGATTCCTGGGTCATTACGCTTCCGATGTCCTGCACCGTGATCGTGCTGTCCGCAATAACCAATCGAGCGGGATCCTGGAATACGACCGCTAAATCGATTTTATCAAGTGTTTCACCACCAGACGAACGGTCGAGTTTTCCGTCGCTTGCCAAGTCCTTGGCAAGTTCATTGATCAATGCATCCGTAGGCTCGTTGGCGCGTTGGGCCAGTTCGAATGTAATCGATGCGAATGCTTCGATCGCTGCACGATGATGGGCTGCTTGCTGTTGACCATCGATTGTGCCGGTGCGGGACGAGAACACGGCGGGAGTGGTCAGGATGTCGACTTCTTTAGGCAGTCCGAATCCAAAAGTGGATGCCACCGTCTTAGCGGATTGCTCGAATCTCTCGGCGATCGCGTCGCTCGAGCCGGCGGGCTCGACGGCGGTTGCCGTCATTGTGACGGCTAGCGTGGTGAGCGGGGTTGCATAAATTGCCGCTCCGTTGACGAGCATGCGCGCCGTGACGATGGTGGTCAGGGTCGGGATGACGGGTGTGCGCGAAGTGGTCACGTCCATCGCACGCGTGCCGTCCACAACGACGACGAACGGCGGCTTGAGGCCTTCGGGAATGCTGATCGCCTGCGCGCGGCCGGTCTCGTCCGTTTGGGTTTCGGCGACGGGAGTGGATGAAGGGTCGTAAAGGCCCGAGAAACGCGTGTCCATCGGGTAGAGCTTGATCTGTGCGAAGGCCAAAGGCCCCTTTAGACCATTGAACTCGACCAAGATCGGGGATGAGAGGCTTCGATCAGCCTGGGTTTGCTCCGTCGTGCTCGAACCGCCACCGCTACCGCCGCCGCATCCTGCCAGCGTAACCGCTAGCGCTGCTGCCAACCATAGCCCGTTTGTCTTTGCTTCCGTCATCAATGCTTCCTCGCGGAGAATCTTTCCTCGTGCCAGGTAAGCATCGGTCTTTGGCGCCTAGTTGTAGCCGAACTGTGTCACAGATTGGCCGCACGTTAAGTGCGGTCAACGTGGCGGGGGTCCTGGATGTGACGCCAAGCACACTTGCTCCGGTTTGCTAGTCGAGTCTCGCGGGAAGTAAACGTAAGAAGGGCAAATTACCTTGTCGCTATGCAGCGACCGAACGAATCGCCCCCAGTTCAGTGGTTTGCGGAATAGCTGTCTCTATACAGAGACGATTTTGCGCGTACTCCGATCGCGGCGCTATCCCCCCATCTTCCATAAAGGTTTGGTTTCATAGATAAAAATAAATATGGCACGGCATCTGCATTAAATACCGCGTCCAAGCGTGGGCCGACGAAGGAGTCGGCCACCCGGGCGGAGCCCGTGGGCAATAAAGCAGTTAATTTTAGGAGAGAGTTAAGCATGATATTTGGACGCATCTTTAAGACTGTTACGTTGGGGTTAGGTTTGTCGCTCGCAGCCGGTTCGGTGAGCGCGGCGACGGTTATTCCGCAGAAAGGCTGGAAGCTCTTGTGGACGACCAGCCAGGAGCTTTCCGCCGAAAACGGTGCGGCGGTCAATGCATTTGACGGGAATCCAAAGACCATATGGCATACAGAGTGGTCGCGAGTAAATAAAGCGGGTCCGCACGAAATTCGAATTGACCTGGGTAACACCTACAGTATCAGCGGCTTCAAATACCTGCCGCGCCCGACCACTCGCTTTTCCTGGTCACACAATGGACGCATCGCCAAATATGCCCTTTACGTCGGCACTTCGCCGACCAATCTGGGTGCCCCCGTGGCAACTGGCACATTTGGCAATGACGGCCAGGAGAAAATGGTCATTTTCAATGCGCGCTCGGGCCGCTACGTTCGTTTAGTCGCGCTCTCCGAAGTGAACGGGAACCCGTGGGCGAGTGCGGCGGAAATTAACTTCTTGGGGTCTGGGGGCGGGGTCGTTGCGCCAGCTTCGGGAACTGATGCCGCGAAACCGATTGCGCCGTCGACGCCTGCGGCATCGCCGAGTACCCCATATGTACCGACCGCAGCAAACGGACCATCCAGTGGAAATTGGTGGTCAAATGAGGATTCAGTGAATTGGCGCGATCTCATTGCCAGAAGCACTGGAACGATTTATCGAATTTCTTCACCGGCAAACCTAGATGCCATTACCCGCTCCTTGAGACCAGGAGACATTGTACTGTTTGAAGACGGAGTCTATCGCGGCGGAAGCTTCAAGATTACATCGTCGGGTACGGCAGATCGGCCAATTATCTACACAGCTCGAAATCCAGGCCGTGTAATCTTTGATGGACAGACCGTTCGAGCCTTACATGTTACCGGCTCGCACAATCTGATTGGCGGATTCAAGTTCCGCGGCTGCGCAAGTTTTGCGGTCGTTTTTGCGCGCGCAGGCAATAACAGATTCACCGATAGCGAATTTCGGTCCTGCGGGACAGTCGATGGTGAACGAATCGTCGAGGTCAAGGAGCTCTCGCATCGAAATAGGTTTGATCACTTGCTGTTTGATGACCTTCGGGCGAACGGTATCGCCGTCTATCTATCGGCATTTGACGTTCGAAGTGGGCCGAGCACTGGAACTCGAATTGACAACAACATATTCCAGAATAGCTCCGAAGCCAAATCAAATGGCCGAGAGGCAATTCAGATTGGTCAGGGTTCCGGCTGGTCCGGCGGTCGCGGAACTCCTGATTTGATGACGCGCGCGGAAATTGAATTTAATAGTTTCGTCAATGTTGCGCGCGAGACGATTGAGATCAAAGCTAGTGGCAATGTCATCCGTGGCAATACCTTACGGAATGTGGCCGGCGGATTGTCTCTTCGTGAGGGCAATAAGAACGTTGTTGATGGAAATTATCTCTTGCATACTCGTAGCGGCATATCAGTCCGCGGCGAGAATCATGTTGTGAGGAATAATGTCGTCGTCGATACTTACCGGGGCAACGGTATCTCGGTCAATTGTTATGGAAAGTTCCAGCTTTCGCCCGACAAATGGAGTTCGTTTCCGCCTACAGGGAACAATATTATCGCGAACAACACCATTGTTGACGCTTATCGAGGTGCGATTGCGGTAGGGGTTGTGGAGGGATATCCGGGCTATCAGATGGCGGATATACCACCCTACAATAACTCATTTTTTAACAATATTCTTGTTGGGGCTGAAGGTACGCTGCTTCGATTGATAAGCGGGAGTGGGACGGTTGTACGAAATAATCTCTATTATTCGCGTAACAATGCAACCAATGGATTTACAGGCTCAGGTGCGATTGTCGGTAACCCTGGTTTGTCGTCCGATGGTCTGAGCATCTCATCCACCAGTGCGGCAAACGGCAGGGGATTGGCGATTCCACAGGTGCAAACTGACTACTTCGGGCGGGCCCGCGGTGGCCAGCCTGATGTAGGTGCGGTTGAGCGCTAGTGGCAGATTAATAGGCCCACACCCTTCCCGGCGTTGCCGGGAAGGGTGGCCTGCGGGAGGATGCCAGTTCTTCTGTGCACATCATCATCGCCGCCAGCATCTTGCGCGCGTTCCGGAAGGCAATGCCGGTTTCGTTGAAGTGCTTAGTCGATGAGAACGCCGTTTGTGCTTAGATCCAGCTTGAGTTTATGCGGGCTGTTGCCTTCAGTCCAGTCGATTCTAAAAGATTGTGCTTCTATGGAGCCCTGAAGGCTTCGCCGTATTTCTTCCAGCTCGTCCAACGACTGGCCAGTTGCGGGAATCTGAAGCACCGTCACAAACTCCGCTTGCGCTCCACGTTGCAGGCTAACCAAGGTTGGCGTCGGAACCAATTGCGCGCGCGCCGGCGAATCCCAGCCTTGCATTGGCGATTCTTCTCCCTTTGCGACACGCATAGAACCCTTCTGAGGTCCCACTTGTGTCAATAACAGGACTGCCTCTTGATCGGAGGTGTCGGATAAAACCGTCGCTCGGCCTTCGGCCTCATCCAACGTTACGGTTAGTTTTGATGAAAAATGAAACACCTGTTCAAATGGGACATCTGCGTTAGTTTTTGAACCACTGATCGGCCGGACGCGGTCAAGTACAATCAGCATTGCCGGGCGAAGATAGAGTAACCACCGGAGGTGCTCGAATCCGGGGTAATTGCGGTGCGATCCCCGTATCAGTGTCAATCGATCATTGGCGAAATAGCCGTCGAAGCTAGTATCCCAACCTTGATACGACTTACCGTCCACGATCACAGAATTGTGGGCAGCGGCACTCACAACGTATGCTCTTCCAGGATCGCCACGCTTGTAGCTGTGCATGCCCGGGTCAATGAGAATTTCTCGTCCCCCGTGTGACATCACAAAACTGAGGTCGTCCGCATGACGATGGGCACGGCCTTGGTGTGCGGCGGCGGAAAAAAACAGGTAAAAGGATTTTTGAAAATCCCGCAGTCCGTTCTCGAAATCGCGTATTAGAGCATACCCCTCGGCGGGAAAGGCCAAAGATATATTCGCCAGTTTGTTCGTGGTGCCGTTTTCAGCGAGGTCTCTCAGTGCGGGCGGGGCCGCTTCAACAAGAGATAGTTGTTCACGAAAACCGGTTATGCGTGCATTGGCCGTGTCCCCGATCTTCACTAAAAATCCGTCTGGCTTGACTAGGTTCGGCACGTAATCGGCCATTAGCGCGATGTTCCTGGTCATCGAGTCGACCACGCCGTGGTGGACTTGCCACTGCTGGAGAAATGAGTGCGTCTTCTGCAATTGCAGCATTCCGTAAAGCTGATAGCCGGCGGAATGTTCTAGGTGAATTCCATTTGGCGACACTGCAAATTGCACCTGGGAGCTTAGTCGGCTTAACGCCAGGCCCATCCATTGCGCGGATCTTGCGGTGTTGGGGAACATCAACGAAAAGGCGAGAAGCGCTCGATCTTGGTCGATGCCATGGTTGTGATTGTCATTATAGAAATTCGCATCTGACAGCATCTGCGCATGTCCGAGTAACGCGCGAAAAATCGTTTCTACGTGCTCAGGGGTAGCCAGTTCGGACCCTTTCCAAACATCGAAAAAATACAACCAATTTAGTAGGCGTAGGGCTGTCGTATGATCGCCCCATGAAAACTCGGATGGTGGTTTCAAAAAGTATTTCGTGTTGACGTCTATCCAATCGAGAGCGATGTCTTCCGCGCGCTGCAAGAATGCTGCATCGTTTGTCGCTTCATAGGCACGAGTCAACGTCACGACATAGTCCATATTGTGAAGTGCCCAGTTCCAGCTTCGGTCCTGGTGCGGATTTTCGTCCCAAGTGAGGCTTGGCGGTAACTGCACGGAGTCGTACGTCAGTAACTGGTAACGAGATTGGACCAATTCCGCAGCTTTGCTAAGTACCTCTTCCTGTGGAACCGGCGCATTCAGCAAGTCAAAGAGACGCAGTCGAAAACCGGGCGTTTCTCGCAAGATGGCAAGCAACCCGCTCTGCCGCGCCGGCGCGGTTTCGTCGTTACCGGGCCGGGCCGCGTCAATGTCGATAAATTTGGCAACAGGCGGAAATTTCGTGTCCAGGTTTCGTTTGACCGCTAGATAGCCGCCTGCTAGGAGGCCACTGGTGAGCAGCAGCGCGGCGACGAAAAGCGCGAATCTCGTCCTCGGGATGCGTCGACCTAACACCCACGAAGTCGCGGCGACTATGAAGCCCAAAACGGCTACTAAATAGATTTCCACGACGCGCGTCGGTGCAAGCTCGGCCAGTATGCGAGATGCAACAGCGGCCGAGGCTGTAATCGCGGCAAAATACGCGGTGCTTTGGAGAAGAGTCAATGGCGATGTTTTCGGTAGCAGCATTGGTGGCTTCCCGCAAGCAAAAAGAGATTCGGGTTCATAAAGTCCAAAGAGAGGTCTGATGAGGCGAGTTGCTCCCGACTGCAGTTCGCAAAATGCGCCAAAACTGAAGCCGAAATCGGGGAGCGTGCGTCCGATTGTCGCTCGCGAGCGCCATGTTACACCCCAGAAACTGAAAAATAAATATCGAAAAGGTGCTTTTCGACGGTCGTAAAGTAGGGCCGTCGAAGCTGCAGGTACGTGCCTCGTGAGGACCGTGGATTGAGTCGCAGATCTTAAGACGGGCCGAGTGGGTGTTTCCACCTGCCGAATTGAGCTATTCTTGATGGTGTTTGTTGCCGAATCGATTGGTGCGGTGAATGGAGGGGCGGTTTAGGCAAGTTTTCAATACCGCTTCAGACATTTCGATCGGCCTTCCATGTAAAATGACCCGTGATGTCAGATCAGCCCAAAATCAGCGTCATCACCCCCTCCTACAATCAGGGCCGTTTCCTCGAGAAAACCATTCGCTCCGTACTCGACCAGGGCTACCCCAATCTCGAATACATCGTCATCGACGGTGGCAGCACGGACGACAGCGTTGAGGTCATCAAGCGCTATGCGGATCGATTAAGTTTCTGGGTCAGCGAAAAGGATCGCGGTCAGAGTCACGCGATCAACAAGGGAATGGCCCGCGCCACGGGCGACATTTTGGCATGGCTCAATTCCGATGATTACTATGAGCCTGGTGCGCTGCAGACCGTGGCGGAGGCAGCCGCAGCCAATCCGCAGGCGGGCGTTTTTGTGGGTCACGGCCGCAAGGTCGATCCGGACGGTAAAGAGGTGTACTACAAGGCGCCGCGCGAGTTGACGTTCGACGGTTTGTGCCAATGGATGGAGGGTGGCAACTTTATGCAGCCTTCCTGCTTTTTCCGCAAGTCGGTCTGGGACGAAGCAGGGCCACTTGATGAGGATGTTCACATTGCTCTGGATGTGGATTTATGGCTCAAGATGGTGAAAATTTCAACGTTCGCCAAGATCGACAAGCTCCTCTCCAGCGCTGTATTCCATCCCGACGCCAAGACTGCGGCGTTTCGCCATCGCATGGTCGTTGATTGCTCGTTGGTCATTATGCGGGCGGGTGGGGTCGAGTATGCCCGCAAGTATTTAAACAGAATGGCGGATAGGCAGGCTTATCTCGAGGCTCAGGTGGCGCGAATCACGCGCAACCCCCTTTACCGTTTGCTTCGTCCCCTATTGAAGCGATCCTGATGGTCGATGTGGTAGCTAGCGGCTTTGCGTCTGGCGGACGCGAAACTTATACTTTCAGCACTTTTGCCAATATGCGTGTGGGGTGATTCCGAAATGGCCGTTCTGAGAACAACATTTGTTGCCTGCCTGGCTTTGTGCGCGCTCGTGCCAGTCGGCGCGCTTGCTCAAATAAGCGACACCATCCGGCCATTTGTCGATCTTCGCTATGTTGATGATGACAATATTTTTCGCAGTACCACGAATCCGGAAAGTGATACCTACCTCGAATTGGGCGCCGGGGTGGATATCAACTTGCCGGTCAGCAGGCAAAATTTCGGCTTCGCTGGGAAATACACTCATGTCGCTTACGACGTCAACGACTCTCTGGATCACGATGATATCGATGGTAATTTCACCTGGGATTGGGTCGTGGGCAATCGATTGAACGGCGATTTGCGGGCCAACTACAGCGAAACCATCGGTTCGTTCGACGAGCAGGCGACCCGGACCAAGGATGACCGAAAAGACACTAATTTGGCGGGAACTCTCATTTTTGAGTTGACCCCGCGTTGGGAGCTTGTCGGTGCGTTTGACGCGCAGCAGAGTCGAGTTGATAACCGGCCCGAGGTGGAATTCGACGCTACCACGGCGATCGGGGAAGTGCGGTATGCGACCGGCGCGCGCACGAAGATAGGTGCGCGCTACACGGTTACGGAAGGCGATTATCTGAACACGCAAATTGTCAATGGCGAACCGTTTGACAACGACTATACATTTACGGCGATGAGCGGAACCTTTCAGTGGGAGACTACGGGCAAGTCGAAACTTAACTTTGAGCTTGGTTATTCCGAGGTGGACGCCGCGCAGGGGTCGGAGTTCGACTATGACGGTCGCCTGATGCGTGCGGCCTACACCTGGGACGCCACCGGAAAGACGCGGTTGCTTGTTCGGGCTTGGAACCAGGCGCGGGGGAGGGAAGAGATTTCGGGCTATGTGGTCACGCAAGGCATCAGCATCAAACCAACGCTTTCGATGACGTCGAAGTTGTCGGGATCGCTGGACTTGCTGTATGAGGACGTGATCTATGAGGGCGACGCGGCAGTGGCGCCAACAGGCGCGGCTCGGGAAGATACGAACAAATCTGTTGCGGCGTCGCTTTCTTACGCGCTGACTCGCCGAATTGTCGGGACGCTCGGGTACAAGACGTACGACAGGGCATCCAACGTGCCGGGTGATGTCTGGACTTACAGCCGCTGGATCGCACAACTGAGGGCGTCGTTTTAGTCTTGCGGCCAATCGCCGATGAACCGCCTTCAAAAAAAGTGGGCATCTTTCTGGATGCGCCGGTCAGGCATGAGCCCATTGGGGCGTCTGGCTACTCGCCTCGCAGTGTTGTTCGTGCCTGGATACAAGGCGCGGGTTCCGCTGGCCAAATGGGGTCCCAACGGCTACATAAGTCCAAGCGCCACCATTGCGCATCGGATTTTGAACCGCGGACAACGTGTATTCATCGGTGACCGCGTCGCGATCTACGGGACCGATTCCGGAGGCCCCGTGACGCTTGAAAACGACGTCAAGCTCTACAGCGACATCATTGTAGAGACGACCCATGGCGGCAAACTGGTGATCGGAGAGGGCACGCACGTGCAGGCCCGCTGTCATCTGGTCGCCGGCGTCAACTCTGTCCTCATCGGGCGGCGGTGCGAGATTGCGCCGGCCTGCGCATTTTTCTGTTACAACCATAAAATTGATCCGAGCGAACCGGTGCGAACGCAACCGCTGGTTTCCCGCGGCGATATCGTTATCGAGGACGACGTGTGGCTCGGTTACGGTGTCATTGTTTTAGACGGCGTGCGCATTGGCGCTGGCGCGGTCGTCGGAGCGGGCTCGGTGGTGGTGAAAGACATTCCGCCGATGGCCGTTGCAGTGGGCAATCCGGCGCGGGTCATCAAGTTTAGGACGGACTAGGTCGTGAGCACGAACCCAAAACCGTCCAAGCGCGTCGCCATCATGGTGCCGCTGTCGAATCGGGGCACATTTACGGCCGACGAGGAAATTTCCCTGCGGCATCTTCGATACTACTTGGGTGCGTATGATCGCTTCGCTGTAGTTCCCCAGTCCCTGAAAATTGAGTTGCCTGATTTTGCACTCCTGCGTTTCGAAGACCAGTATTTTGGCAGCGCCGCGAATCATAATCGCTTGCTGGTTTCTCCGAATTTCTATCGTGCTTTTGCCGACTATGAGTTCTTGCTGACTTACCATCTGGATGCGCTGGTGTTTTCCGATAAGCTTCAGTACTGGTGCGATGTTGGCTACGATTTCATTGGTCCGCCTTGGGTCAGTCACGCGGACGCGCCGTACCGCGGCAAGCCGCTGTACGAAGGGAAGGTTGGCAACGGCGGATTTTCACTCAAGCGGGTCGCGGCGTTTCTCGACGTGCTTGAGGCGCGCGTGCCGGCGATAATACCGGGCGAATTTCTGCGCCAACAGTGGGGATCGAAAGACTGGCGCCGGCGCTTGAAGGCGCTGCGCGAGTATGCGTTGTTACATTCTGCCGAGTACAACAATGTTCGTTGGGAGCTTAGACGCTTCCGGGGTAACGAAGATGCTTTTTGGGCCAATCGCGCTGCGCATTACTATCCGGGGTTTCGGGTAGCGCCAGTCGAGGATGCGCTGCGATTTGCGTTTGAGTGCGTCCCGTCCTACTGTTTTGAGCTTAGCAACAGGCAATTGCCGTTCGGCTGCCACGCCTGGCAAAAATACGACAGAAAGTTTTGGGAGCCTTATTTGCTGGCTCCCGATCGATCATGAACATCGGATGGTATATCAATCGGTTGCGCCGCATGTCGGTGCCCGAAATCGGATATCGGGCTCGAAAGACGCTTCAGTCCCGGCTCGAGAGTCGGGGCGTAGGCGTCGCCGAAACGATTCCCCAGCCGAACATCGTCGCGAGCGCGGGGTCATGGGCGCATCCTGCGGCGGATATTGATAAGGACAAATATATTGCGGCCGCGGAGCGCATTCTACGGGGGAAGTTGTCGATCTTCGCGCTGGATGATGTAGAAGTGGGGTTTCCGCCCCGGTGGAACCGGGACTACCGAACCGGAAAGGACGCTCCCCTCGCATTCGGTAAGTTACTCAATTACCGCGACGAGAATCTGGTAGGCGACATCAAATACCTTTGGGAGCCGAATCGCCACTTGCACCTTGTCACCTTGGCGCAGGCTTATTATCTGTCAAAAGACAAGCGTTATCTCGACGGGTTGCAACAGGCGTTGTCGTCGTGGTTCGATCAATGCCCTTACAACAAAGGCCCGAACTGGACCAGTGCACTGGAACTCGCCATTCGGCTCATCAATTGGAGCGTTATTTGGAAGCTTGTCGGCGGGGTTGACTCGCCCCTGTTCGAAGGGGTCGGCGGTCGCGATTTCAAAACTACCTGGATCGCCAGCATCTACCGGCACATGCATTTCATCGCCGGTTATTTTTCGCGCTACTCCTCGGCGAACAACCATCTCATCGGCGAGGCGGCGGGATTACTGGTGGGCTCGTTGCAGTGGCCCTATTGGCGCGAGTGCCTGGGTTGGCGAGGGGTGGCGACCCGGATTCTAGAGGAAGAAGCAGTCAAACAGGTAACTGAGGACGGCGTTGATCGGGAACAGACCACTGCCTACCAGCAGTTTGTGTTTGAGTTTCTGTTGACGGCGGGTTTGGCGGCCCGGGCCGCCGGCAGCGATTTCTCGTCCCGTTACTGGCAGCGTTTGGAGCGCATGGCGGAATTTATTCTTGCGGTGCGGGATGCCGGCGGGAATGTGCCGATGATCGGGGATGCCGATGACGGTTTCGTCACGCGGCTTGATCCGGCGCCGCAATTCGATCCGTTTCGCTCCATGTTGGCGACAGCGGCTATTTTGTTTGGCCGCAGTGACTTTCAGCAGGCAGCCGGTGCGGTCGATGAGCGCAATCTGTGGTTGTTCGGCGAACAGGGAAAGCAAGATTTCGCGATGGCGAAAACTGCCAGTTCGCAACCGAAGCGCAGTCAGTTCCCCGAGGCGGGTTATTTCGTTCTGAGCCACCGCGAGGGGACGGAGGATGAAATCAAGATCGTGGTCGATGCCGGACCGCTCGGCTATTCGGCCATCGCGGCCCACGGTCACGCCGATGCATTGGCGTTTACCCTTTCCTGCGGCGGCGCTGAGATTCTCGTCGATCCCGGCACTTACGCATACCACACGCAAAAGAAATGGCGCGATTATTTTCGCGGCACGTCGGCGCATAACACCGTTCGGGTGGATCGGCAGGACCAGTCCGTTATTGGCGGAAATTTCATGTGGATGCAACACGCCAATGCCCACTGTACGAAGTTCGTCGATAGTGCGCAGCAGGGTGAGTTCGAAGGGTGGCACGACGGCTATGTGCGATTGCCAGATTCGGTCAAACACCGCCGCAATCTGCGACTGGACGGAGAGTCGTTGCACTTGCAGGTGGTGGACGAACTTGAGTGCAACGCTTCGCATTCTGTGGAACAATTCTGGCACTTTGCCGAGAATGTGGCTGTGCGAATTGACGGCCACCGCGCCTTTGCGGAAATTCCGGGTTGGCAGGTGCGTTTTGATTTCGACCAGGCTTTTGCGTCGCCGCTCCTGGTTCGTGGCGACGAAACCCGACCTTTAGGGTGGGTTTCGAGGCGTTTTGATGTGAAACAACCTACGGTAACCATTGTTTGCAGTGCGGACATTTCCGGGTCATCGACTTTCACAACCCGGGTCTCGTTCAGACAGTTGCGATGATGTCGATAAGCTTGCGAGGGATCGCGATGTACCGATCCCGCGGCGCGAATGGAAGACGAAGGAGTCTAAGACAATGAAAATCAGCGTGTTCGGGCTGGGGTATGTCGGCGCGGTTGGGGCCGGCGTGCTGGCCAAAGAAGGTCACACCGTCATCGGCGTCGATCCCTACCAAGCCAAGGTCGATCTAATCAATAAAGGTCAGACACCCATTATCGAAGCTGAGATTGGCGACATCATTCGTGACGCCGTCAACGCGGGCAAGTTACGCGCGACCACCAGCGTCGAAGAAGCAGTCAACAACTCCGAGATGTCGTTTATCTGCGTCGGCACGCCCAGCCAGATCAACGGCAGCCTCGATTTGCGTTATGTGCGCAAGGTGTGCGAAGAAATCGGCGCGGCGCTGAAGAAAAAATCCGGTTTTCACATCGTTGTCCAGCGCAGCACCGTATTGCCGGGCACGATGTCCGATGTGGTCATCCCGACTCTCGAGCAATACTCAGGCAAGAAGGCGGGTGTGGACTTCGGCGTATGTAACAACCCCGAATTTTTGCGCGAAGGCACGGCTGTTTACGATTTCTATAACCCGCCGAAAACCGTCATCGGTGAAACCGACAAGCGCAGCGGCGAGATGCTGGCGGAGATTTATAAAGATCTCGACGCGCCGCTGATTCGTACCGACGTCAAAACCGCCGAGATGGTCAAATATGCCGACAACAACTGGCATGCGGTCAAAGTGGCGTTTGGCAATGAAATTGGCGCGATTTGCAAAGCCGTGGGCATTGACAGCCACAAGGTTATGGAGATCTTCTGCCAGGACGACAAGCTGAACCTATCCTCGTACTACCTGAGACCCGGCTTCTGCTTTGGCGGCTCGTGTTTGCCGAAGGACGTGCGTGCCCTGACGTATAAAGCGCGTTCATTGGATCTTGATGTGCCGCTTTTAGGCTCGCTCATGAACGCCAATGAAGCGCACTTGGAGCGCGGCATGCAAATGGTGCTGAAGAAAGGCCATCGGAAAGTCGGCGTGCTTGGTTTTAGTTTCAAAGCGGGCACCGACGATTTGCGTGAAAGCCCTCTGGTCGAAATGATCGAGCGTCTTGTCGGGAAGGGGTTCGACATCAAGGTCTACGATCGAAACGTCAACATCGCCAGCCTGGTGGGCGCCAACAAGGACTATATCTTGAACCACATCCCGCACATTTCCCGTTTGATGGTGCAGTCGATGGATGAGGTGCTGGCCCATGCCCAGACGATCATCGTCGGCAACGGCGATCCCGAGTTCAAGGCGCTGGCGGGTAAATTGAAAGCCGGCCAGGTTGTCGTCGATCTTGCCCGGGTCGCCGATCGCAAGAGCGACGGAAGCACCTATGACGGCATCTGCTGGTAAGGGCCGCCGTGTACTCATAATCGTCGAGAATCTGCCGCTGCCGTTCGATCGGCGGGTCTGGCAGGAATCGAAGACGCTTGTTGCGGCGGGTTATCAGGTCAGCGTCGTTTGCCCCAAGGGCAAGGGGTACGAGAAATCGTACGAAGTCATCGACGATGTTCACATCTATCGCCATCCTTTGCCGTTGGAGGCCGAGGGCGCGGTAGGGTACGCCCTTGAGTACGCCTCCGCCCTATTCTGGGAGTTTATGCTGTCGTTGCGCGTCTTGTTCACGCGCGGCTTCGACGCCATTCACGCCTGCAATCCGCCTGATACGATCTTCATCATCGGCCTTTTCTACAAGCTGTTCGGCAAGCGCTATCTGTTCGACCACCACGATATCAATCCGGAGCTTTACGACGCCAAGTTCGGCCGGCGGGATTTCTTCTACAAGGTGATTTGCTGGCTCGAACGGATGACGTTTAAGACGGCCGATGTCTCCATTGCAACCAATGAGTCCTACCGACGCATCGCCATTGAACGCGGTGGGATGGCGCCGGACAAAGTTTTCGTCGTGCGCAGCGGTCCGGATCTGAGCCGCTTGAAGGTGCTGCCGCCGGCGCCCGAACTAAAGCGAGGTCGCCAGTATCTGGTTGGCTATGTCGGCGTTATGGGCAAGCAGGAGGGCATCGACATTTTATTGAACGCGGTGCGTTACATTGTTCACGATAAAAAGCGCACCGATATTTACTTCGGCTTGGTCGGCGGCGGCACTTCGCTGGACGCGATGAAGCAGATGGCGCAAGAACTGGGCGTGGCCGACTACGTTACCTTCACCGGCCGCGTTCCGGATGATGACCTGCTAGCGATGTTGAACACTGCGGATATCTGCGTGAATCCCGATGTGGCCAACGAGATGAACGACAAATCGACCATGAACAAAATCATGGAGTATATGGCGTTGGGCAAGCCGATCGTACAGTTCGATCTCACCGAAGGCCGCTATAGTGCGCAAGAGGCGTCGCTCTACGCCAAGCACAATGATCACCAGGATTTTGCCGAGAAGATCATCGGACTGCTGGATGACCCTGAGGCGCGGCAGCGCATGGGCCAGATCGGTCAAAAGCGTGTGCGGGACGAACTGGCGTGGGAACACGAAGTGCCGCGCTTGCTTGCGGCGTACGACGCTTTGTTAGGTAAATAGCACGACGGCGCGCTAGAAGGCGGCCGCGCGCAGTACCGCGCGATTATCCGCGAGTTTGCGCGCGATGAGTGCGGCGTAGTTTTTCTGGATGTCGGGGTCGGGCTGGGGCAGGCTGGCCAGGCGCGCGGCGAGATCCGCCGTGTTCTCGTAGGTGATGCAGCACTCGGGCGATAGATCCCACTCGCGCGCAGCGGTCACGGGCAGCACCATCGGTTTGAGGTATCGCGCCGAATGGGAAAAAGTCGCCGAGTTTTTTACTTTTAAATAGCGTTCCTGCTGACCGCCGACCAAGGGCAGCAGGTAGTCGCAGGCATGAACCTGCACCGCGAAATCCGCGTCGGTCAAGCGTTCATGAAAGATGAAGTAACGTTCCAGCCCGCGTGAGCGGATCTGTTCCTGCAAGGCCCGGCCGTCCTTGCGGCCAACTTCGCCGATAACGTTGAAAGTAACATGGACGGGTTTGTTGGAGGCTTTCCAAATGGCGGCGGCGTCGAGCGCGACGTGATAGTCGCGGCGATTGAAACTGATGCCGCCCGGAATGCCCACCACGATGCCGTCGTGGGCGGGGGTCGCGCCGAGGTCGAGAGGCGGAAAGAACGACAGCAGATAGCCGTCGAGCAATCCGTCGGCGCGGAGATTTTGGTAAATATATTCGTTCATGCACAGGTAGCGGGTATTGGCGTCCTTGGCGAATCGCGCGGTGTCCGGGTTGTGCAGAATACCGATTTTTTTCGTCGCCTTGATGCCGGCAAAGGTGCGATAGGTTGCGCCGGGTTCCAGGGTATTGAAGACGATGCAGTCCGGTCGATACTTGCGGCGCTGCAGGGCGACGACGCCTTTCAGATACGGGACGTTTAAGCGCAGCCGCTTGAGCCGGCTCTCAAAGGCCGTCGAAGGATAGATGCGATGCAGATGTTCGGGCTGCGGGAAGATTAGATCCGGAATTTGCTCCGGCACGGCATAGAATTCGAACGACACGTCATCAGTGCCCAGCAGTTCCGGCAGCAATTGCGGGTACATGGGAAAATTCTGGGCATGGTACGGAAAGAATTCGAATACGAGAACCTTGAGCACAAGCGTTGTCCTATTTCGGGCGGCGGTCAATAGTAACAATATAGCGGCGCGATTATACTTTGTAAGCAATGAGGAATAGGCCCGAGCACCAATGATTATTCTGCTGACGGAAAAGCCCGCGCTCAACGGCTACATCGAGTCGCTCATTTTGGCCTATCAGCAAGCCGGCCACACCGTGGTGTGCGATCCGAGCAATTTCTACCATTCCAACCTCGTCCCGGATGTGCTGCATATCCATTGGCCGGAGCGGTTGACGTATTGGTATGGGCCGTTTCAGGGCAAGCCGGCAGCCGAGCAGATCGCGGCCGCCACCCGTCGATTGCAGTGGTACAGAGAGCAGGGCACCAAGACCGTCTTGACGGTACACAATCTGTCGCCGCATGAGGGGAGTTCGGAGTCGGATCCCGCCTATGGGCAGTTTTTTCAATACGCGGACGTCGTAGTTCATCATTGCGAGGAGTCCGTGCGCCAGGCGACACAGCGTTATCCGGAGTTGCGGGATAAGAAGAATATCGTGTGTGCCCATGGAGACTATCTTGTTCACTATCGGCATGTGGAGCGGGGCAAGGCGCGTCGTCAACTCGGCGTACCGGATAGCGCGTTCGTGCTGCTGAATTTTGGCCGCCAGCGCGGCTACAAGAACGAGCAATTCCTGCTCGATGTTTTCAGGCAGGCGAATATTCAGAACAAGTATCTAATGGTCGTGGGGAGTTTCGATCAGGGTCGTGGTTCGATGTGGGAGAAGTGGCGCTTCAAGCTGCGCAACGCGTGGCGGGAACGCTTCCCCTATTCCGACCGCAAGTTCGTCTACCGGGCGATCTCCAATGAGGAGATGCCGGCATTTCTGAGTGCATCGAATGTGGTGCTGCTCGGCCACGCGAAGGGGTTGAACTCGGGCTTGTTGCCGCTGGCCGCGACGTTTTCGGTTCCCGCGGTTTACCCACGCCTGGGATGTTTCGAATCGTCGCTGGCAGGTTGGTGCGGCGATGCATACACGCCAGGAAGCGTCACCGATGCCTGTCGTGCGTTGGAGTGCCTTGCCAGTGACATTAAAGAGGGGCGAGTTAGCCTGGACAACAGTGCCTGGCTAAAATCGAACTCATGGCCGGAACACGTAGCGCGCATTTTGGGCGCGCTACGTGCCGGGTGAGCTTATGTCTCTAGCGCGAGACGATAATGCGGTCGCCGGAGACGGGTTCGATGGCGATGATGCCAGACCAGCCCAAATCGAAGCCATAAATCACGCCATCCGTGGCGTCTACGTCGAGCCCGACAAATGGACCCAGCGCGGGTCCGGTGCCTCTCGCAGCGCCGGAAACCAAGGCGCGGTTGCCCGCGTTAGCCCCCGCAAGCGGAATGCTCAACACCGCTCGCTCGCCGAGATCCACAACGTAAGCCGACTGTTGCGTGACGTTCACGCCGACGCTGCCGATGCTGCCGAAATCCGGACCGGTGCCGGTGCCCGCACCCGAAAGGACAGTGCGGTTACCGGAGCCCAGTGCGATTGCCAACAGACGGTTCTCGCCGATATCTGATGCGAACACAACGCCGGCCGCGGCGCTAATCGCCAAATCCATGATGTTGTCACCACCGATGAGCGGCCCGGTGCCTCTATTTACGCCGGAGACTTCTGCCAGTTGGCCCGACGCCAATTGCGCTGACACCAAGGAATCGATCGTTTCCGTTATTGGCGGAGGACCAGGATCAACGACGTTGCCAAAGCCGCCCACAAACAGTGCTTGGTCCGCGCCGTTGAGAACGACCCCGCCTGAGGTGATGGACTGGTAGCTGGTACCGAGAGCAGAGAGATTGGCTACCAGCGCGCTGCGCTGGCCGGTGGCCAGGTTGACGCGGAACAACGCGGGGGCCTGCGACGTCGGCTGGTTCGCGTTCTGCGCAATGACATAGGCCTCCGATCCGCTGCTCGTTACCGCAAGCCGGCTCGCGCTCGCCATCGCTGGCCCGCTGCCGGAGGCGTTGCTGACCAAGGAGTTGCGGTTGCTTGTGCCCAAGCTTAACGCGGTGAGCTCGAAGGGATCTTCCTGCAGCAGCACTAATCGGTCATTGGCAGAGTCGATTCCCAAGTCTTGAACGAAGCCCAAGCCAGAGCCGGATCCGACAGCGTCGTCGCTGACCCGGCTACGGTCGCCGGTGCCCGCAGTCGTGCTGATGGCAAGCACGCTCTTGATCTGACCTTCCGCAAGCAGCAGCCGAGAGCTGGTCGCGTCGTAGGCCACGCCTCGGGGTTCAAATAGCCGGGGGCCCGCATCCGAGTTGTCGGAGAAGCGGCTGCGGTTGCCGTTGCTCAGACTCACGGCCACCACAGCGTTTACGCCTGGGTCGGAAACCAGGGCACGGTTTGTTGTTGGATCCACCGCGATGTTGCCGGCAACGCTGAAATCCTCGCCGCTGCCCACGCCGGGACCGCTGAGTATGGATTGGACCCCTGTGGCAAGATCGACGGCGATGACAATGTCATTGGCCACCAGATCGGTGATGAGCGCGCGGTTGTTGGCGGCGTCCAGGGCAACATAGGCCGGCAAGGTGAAGTTGCTGCCGGTCGTGGGCGAGTTGATCGAGATGATCTCGCGCGCGCCGCTTGTAAGGTCGACTTCGAGCAAACCCCTGACGGCTGCGCCGGCATCGACGACCAGCAGGCGATTGCCAGTACTGTCAATGGCGGCCCCTCGGGGCGCGGCGAAATCGACGGCGGATGGTGTGCTGTCGTCGGAGAGCACCTGCCGCGCCCTGGTTTGCGTGTTGATCGCAATGACGGCCCGCGCGGTCTGATCGACCACCAGTACGCGGTTGGACGCAGCGTCGTAGGCGATCCCGCGCGGGCGCTGAAAGACTGGCCCCGAGCCCGTGCTTGCATCTGCCAGAATGCTGCGTGAGCCTGTGGCCAGGTTAACTTCAATGATGCGTGTATCATCGACGACGAAGGCGCGCTGGCCGGCCCCATCGACGGCAACCCCGTCGGCCTGGGTCAGAAGATTCGGCGAGTATTTAACAGTGACAGTCGCCGCGTTCGCAATGGCCGCGCCGCCGCTGCGCTCAATCGAAACCGTCAACGTGTTATTGCCAGGAGTGAGATTCACGCTGGCGCGCCAGTTGGCGAAGCCATCCGAACTCGTTGCGGCCTGGCCGTTGACGCGAATGCCGGTGATCGTGCTCGTGTTAGTCGCCGTACCAACGACGGTAATCTGCGCCGCGTCGGTCATCGAAACCGGGGTGGGGAAAACAATCGAGGCCGTTGGCGTTGCGGCCGCTGCCACGGTCCAGGTTACCGATACCGGCGGATTTTCCACATTCCCGAGTGCGTCAGTAGCGCGAATCCGGAAGGTATGGCTGCCTTCGCTCAACCCTGAAAGTTGGTGCGGGCTGGTAACTGCCTGAAACGCGCCGCCGTCGAGGCTGCCCTCGAACGTAGCGTTCGCGTCATTTGCGCTGAAGGAAATTGTTCCAGTGGTTCGACTGTCCGTTCCCGACGGCGCCGCGGTGATCGTTGTTGTCGGCGGCGTCGCGTCAACGTTCCACTGTATCTCAACCGGTGTGGCGTCGAAATTCCCCGAGGGATCGATGGCGCGAATGCGAAATGTATGTGCACCGTCTGCCAAGCCGTTCAGCTGATGGGGGCTAGTGATTGCTAAAAACGCCGCGCCGTTGAGGCTGCCTTCAAACACCGCTGCGGGATCGTCGGACGTAAACGCGAACGTGGCCGTGGTTTGGTTCGTTGTGCCGCTCGGGCCTGAGGTCAACGTCGTTTCGGGCGGCGTCGTATCCGAACTTGGCGCAACGATTTCCCATTGGTGAGTTAGGCCAGGGTCCTCTTGGTTCCCGGCGGCATCGCGGGCGCGAATCTGGACGGAATGGGTTCCGAGCGCCAGGCCGGTGAGAGAAATCGGACTTGTCTCCGCGGCGAATCCCGCGCCATCGATGTTGGCCTCGAACGTTGCGCCACTCTCGTTGGCTTCAAAGGTAAAGGTTGCGTTAGTTTCTTGGGTGATCGTCTGCGGTGCGGAGAGCAGGGTGGTAATCGGTGCGGTGGTGTCCGGTGCGGCGCCGCCGCCGGGACCGGGATCGACGGGCGCCGGATCGCCACCGCCACCTCCGCCTCCACAGGCACTCAGAATCAGGGTGAAAAAAAGCACGGCAAAAGAGCGGGTAATGGCTAACCCGGAAAAAGGCATCGGCATTATTCGGTCCCTCGAGGAAAAACCATCCTGGTTGTGATGAGCGCACAGGTAGAGACAGCGAGGATAAAGACCCTGCACACTGCGCGCGAACTGCGAAGCGTCTAGAGTAGTGGAGAGCGATTGTTTGAGTCAATCGTGGGGAGATGCAAAGTCGTCAAACAAAAACGCCCGAGGAATCTCGGGCGTTTGAAAAGTGCGGCGTTTATCGCATTAGGTATATTGTCACGTCCTAAACTGCCCCACCAACCCATGCAGTTCCGACGCCAGCTCTGCCAATTCCTCGCTTGCAACGTAGATTTGCTGCGAACCTTTGGCGCTTTGCTGAATGACGTGGCTGATGCTGGTGACGTTGCGGTCGATCTCTTCGGCCGCGGCGCTTTGTTCTTCGGCGGCGCTGGCGATTTGGGTGGTCATGGTGTTGATGGTCTCCACGGCCTCCGTAATCGCTTCCAAGGACGCGCCGGCGCGGGCGGCTTGTTCGACACCGACCTGAGCCCGTTTCTGGCTTTCTTCCATGACGCGCACGGCCTCGACGGCGCCGGTTTGCAACCGCTCGATCATGCCTTCGATTTCTTTGGTGGATTCCTGCGTGCGGCTGGCCAGCGTGCGCACTTCGTCGGCGACGACGGCGAAGCCGCGGCCTTGCTCACCGGCGCGCGCGGCTTCGATTGCGGCATTGAGCGCAAGTAGGTTGGTTTGCTCGGCGATGCCTTTGATGACGTCCAACACCACGCCGATATTTTCCGAATCCGATTTCAGCTTATGAATAACCTTGGCGGCCTGCTCGACTTCGTTGGCCAAAGCGTCGATGGCGCGCACGGTTTGGGTGACGACGTCTTTGCCGGAGAACGCTTCTTCGTTGGCGCGCGTGGACGCCTCAGCGGCCATCTGAGTGCTGCGCGACACTTCCTGCACCGTGGCGGACATTTCATTGGCCGCGGTGGCCACTTGCTCGGCCTCGGCCTGCTGACGTTTGACGCCCTCGTTGGTTTCGACCGTAATGCCGGCGAGTTTTTCCGCCGAACTGGACAACTTGCTGGTCGAGCCGGTGATGTTTTCGATGATGGCTTTCAAGCGCTCCATCATGGTTTTCATCGCGGCGATGAGCTGGCCGGTTTCGTCATTGGATGTGACGGTGTAGTTCGCCGTGAGATCGCCCGATGCAATGGCGTTCATGCCGTTGATGACCGTATCAAGGGGGCGAAACGCGCGCACCATGAAAAAGTAAATGCCGACAAATGCCAGTATCAAACCGAGTGCGCTGGCGCCGTAGGACATCATGTTGATCTTGTTTTGGGCCTGATAGCTTTCGGTGAAGTCCTTGGCGCTGACCAGCGTGCCGAGCGGGGCGCCGTTGACATCCGGGATCGGCTGCGCAACAACGGCGAGCGTTTTGCCGTCGAGCGTCGACTGGTGCACGCTGCTCATGCCGAGTTCGGGCACTTCGAATTTCAGGTCGGAGAACATGCCTTCGTTGGTGGTGTATTCTACGCCGCCTTTGTCATCGATGATGAATACTTCCGCCTCGTCGTTGACTTTGAAGTCTTCGATGGCGGCGTTGAGGTCGCGGGCGAAGATGCCTGCGCCGACTGCTTTGCCGCGATAATAAAGAGGAAAGCTAACCACCGCTTCCAGCGAGCCATCCGTGGCCCGTTCCACGCCGCGCGCGATCCTTCCCTCGCGCAGCGCTGCGAACGTCAAATCGCTGCCGGTTCGGCCTGACACATCCTTGGGCGCCGAGAACAGGATCTGACCATTCAGATCGGTCATTTGCAGTTTGGTGATGACCTTCGACGTGCTCAGACGGTTATAAGCTGTCTGAACGCTTTCCTTGAGAACGCTGAGTTCATTGCTGTCCAGTGCTTTGAGCGTGTCGCGATCGCGTGTCAATCCAGACATCCCGACTTCCATGCTGTCGAGCTGGCTGGCGATGATCTTCTTCCACAAGACACCCTTGCCTTGGATCAGCGCTTGCTCGAAGCGGCCTTCCGCCTCCTGCTGCGATTTCAAGCCTCCCGTGCTCGAAATGATTGCGATCAACAACACGGCAAAAGACGCGGCGACAGCGATACGAGACCTCAGCGTCATGGTTAGCTTCCCCTGTTTCCGATTATGCTCTGTGCTTCCTAGCGGCGTTCCGGTTACTCAACCGGATAGCCGGCGCCTTGCCATGCCGGGAAACCGTCGCGATAGTAATAGATCTTTTTGAAGCCCCAGGCGGCGGCCATTTCAGATGCTTCGGCGCTGCGCAGACATTTGTGACCGTTGCAGTAGAGCACAACTTCTTTGTCCTTGCCGGCGACGCCGCTTAGACTGGCTTCGCTGTAGTTGCTTTTCAGCTCGAGATGCTCCGCGCCCGGAATGCGCCCGGCGTCCCAGTCTTTATTGGAGCGCACATCGACAAACACTACGCCGCGGTCAAACAGCTCTTTGGCCTTGGCGGTGTCGACGGTCGTTGCACCCGCGACGGCTTCGGGAGAGGTCTTGTCTTCTGCGGTGGCCAGGCCCATCATCGCCAGGCTCAGCACCATGGCGGAAAATATAGAAAGAACGCGTTTCATAATTTACTCCTTCAAAAATGAAGCTCGTGGTTTACCTAACGTGGATGTTCGAGAACCCCATTACCAACGCCTGTAACGTCAAATTCCGCCGCGAACTTTAGAAATAGTGCTTGACATGACGCACTCTTTGCGAATTAGAGAACGCTAATATTTCGGGACTAGGTGGAGGGATGTGTATCCAGAATCCGGTATTGTCCGGGCGTTAATCCGTTGATTTTCCAGTCGCCGATTTGAATGCGGATCAGGCGCAATGTAGGCAGGCCGACGGCAGCCGTCATTCGGCGGACTTGGCGGTTCCGTCCCTCGGTCAGCGTTATTTCCAACCATGATGTAGGGATATCTTTTCTGAAACGAATCGGGGGATCGCGCGGCCAGAGATCGGGCGGTTCGATCGCTGCGGCTCTCAGCGCCCGCGCCGGGCCGTCATTCAATTGGACACCCTTGCGCAGTTGATCAAGAGCCGACGCGTTTGTCTGACCTTCGACCTGCACCCAATAGGTTTTCGGCATTTTGCGCCGTGGATGGGCGATGCGATGAATAAGTGCGCCGTCGTCGGTCAGCACCATGAGTCCTTCGCTGTCGAAATCGAGCCGTCCGGCGGGGTAGATATTCGGAATGGGAATGAAGTCGGCTAAGGTTGCTCGCCCCTCTTGGTCAGTGAACTGGGGCAAGACGCGAAAGGGCTTGTTGAACAGAACGATCATAGGCGCGGCGTGAGGTGTCGGTGTGCTCGAAATGATACACTAACGCCCTTTCAAGAGCCGCCCGGCAGGTTTGGCATTTCAAAGAGGCAAAGCATGTTCTCCAACAAGATTTCGGTCCCGACTCAGGGGCAGCGCATCACTGTGGCGAAGGACAACTCGCTCAACGTTCCGAATAATCCCGTCGTGCCCTTCATTGAAGGTGACGGCATCGGCGTCGACATCACGCCGGTGATGAAGAAGGTCGTCGATGCGGCGGTCAACAAAGCATACGGCGGTAAGCGCAAGATCGCCTGGATGGAAATCTACGCTGGGGAAAAATGCACCAAGGTTTACGACGCCGATACTTGGCTTGCCGAGGACACCGTCAACGCAATCAAACATTTTTCCGTTGCGATCAAAGGGCCCCTGACGACGCCGGTGAGCGGCGGTATCCGCTCGCTCAATGTCGCGATGCGCCAGCAGTTGGATTTGTATGTGTGTTTGCGGCCGGTGCGCTATTTCACCGGAACGCCGAGTCCGGTGAAGCATCCCGAAAAAACCGATATGGTCATTTTTCGCGAGAATTCCGAAGATATTTACGCCGGAATCGAGTGGGCGGCGGAGACGCCTGAGGTTAAAAAGCTTATCTCCTTTCTTCAAACCGAGATGGGCGTCAAGAAAATTCGCTTTCCCGAGAGTTCCGGCATCGGCATCAAGCCGGTGTCCCGCGACGGCACGCAGCGTTTGGTTCGCAAGGCGATTCAATACGCCATCGACAATGATCGCTCGTCAGTGACATTGGTGCACAAAGGCAACATCATGAAGTTCACCGAGGGTGCCTTCAAAACCTGGGGCTACGAGTTGGCGCAAAAAGAATTCGGCGCCCAACTGCTCGACGGCGGCCCTTGGTGCACGCTCAAGAATCCAAGAACCGGCCGCGAGATCATCATCAAAGATTCTATTGCCGATGCATTCCTGCAAGAGATTCTGTTGCGTCCGGAAGAGTTCAGCGTAATTGCCACTCTGAACCTCAACGGCGATTACATTTCCGATGCGTTGGCCGCGCAAGTCGGCGGCATTGGTATTGCGCCGGGGGCCAATCTATCGGACACGGTCGGTCTGTTCGAAGCGACTCATGGCACCGCGCCCAAGTATGCCGGCCAGGACATGGTCAACCCAAGTTCGCTGGTTTTGTCGGCCGAGATGATGTTGCGCCACATGGGCTGGGTCGAAGCGGCCGATCTGATCATCAATGGTGTGTCGGGGGCGATCGCTTCACAGCAGGTCACCTATGACCTGGCTCGGCTCATGGACGGCGCGAAGCAAGTGTCGTGTTCAGGCTTCGGCGACGTGATCATCGCCCACATGTAAGCAGGCGCGTTAAAAGCTCAAGGTGGGTCGTACTTCGGCGTCCATGCCGCAGATCCACCTTGAGCATGCTGCAAAAGCCACTCGTGAAATAGCGCGGACTATTCGCCCGCGGCAAGCGACGGTCCGGCGCCACTCATTGGTGGGGGACTTTGTGGAACACCGTCTTCCTCGGCGGGCATGATTTGCGAAGCGAGAAGCCCTTTCGGGCCATCCGTTATTTCGAATCTGACCTTCTGACCTCGACGAAGCGTCCTATAGCCATCCATTGCTATGGCCGAGAAGTGGGCGAATACGTCACCGCCACCTTCATCAGGAGAAATAAACCCATATCCCTTGGCATTGCTAAACCACTTAACGACTCCCGTCTCCATGTCTTCTAATCCTCATAATAAGCACCTAATAAAAGTCCCTTTTTATTAGCCTGACCGGCGAGCCGATCAGGCGGCCATTCTACCTAATCTCCGGGAAATTTTAACCTGATTATGAATCCAGAAATTGCCCTGACATCCGTCGTGGAAGGCGGGGTCGTTTATCCGTAATATAGGGGATAGTCGACATGGTTCCTGGGTGATTCGCGATATACCATGGCTGGGTGAGTCACTTACCGTTTGCCGCTCGCGCCAGCCAGGTACGGGGGCGAGTTTGAACGCGCCGTGCGACGGCGATGTCTATGCTAACGGTGAATAAGCGAAAGGTTCCGGTAGGAAGCCGATGAGTGACAAACAGCATCTAATGGACAACGAGAGCGGTACCGCGCTGCAGGAAGCGCAGCCGAAACTAAAAAAACCGCCGCTCTACAAGGTGCTCATGCTGAACGACGACTACACGCCGATGGATTTCGTCGTGCACGTGTTGAAAGCGTTCTTTGGGATGTCGACGGAACAGGCGACCGAGATTATGCTTCACGTTCATACGCGAGGCGTCGGTGTGTGCGGGGTATTCACCCGCGACGTGGCGGAAACCAAATCGGCGCAAGTCGTGCAATATGCGCGCGAGAATCAACATCCATTGCAATGCACAATCGAGAAGGCCTGAGGCTTTTTATTTATCAATAGAGGGTGGCGGGTATGTTAAGCAAAGAACTCGAGTTCACATTGAACGTGGCCTTCAAAGAGGCGCGCGCCAAGTTGCACGAATTCATGACCGTGGAGCACTTGCTGCTCGCGCTGACGGACAACCCGGCTGCCGTAAAGGTCCTGCGCGCATGCGGCGCCAACGTCGACAAGCTCAAGACCGAACTGGCGCAGTTTCTCGATGAAACCACGCCGCTGCTGCAGCCCAACGACACCCGCGACACCCAGCCGACCCTCGGCTTTCAGCGTGTTTTGCAGCGGGCGATCTTTCACGTTCAGTCGTCCGGCAAGAAGGAAGTGACTGGCGCCAATGTGCTCGTGGCCATCTTCGGCGAGCAGGATTCGCAAGCGGTCTATCTGCTCAATAAGCAAAACATCAATCGCCTCGACGTGGTGAATTTCATTTCCCATGGCATTTCCAAAGTCCCGCAGGAGGAAGAGAGCGAAGAATCCTCGGCGGCGCCGCAAGAGGACGAATCGGGCGAGAACGCGGTCAAGAGTCCGCTGGAAAACTTCGCCACCAATCTCAACGAGCAGGCGCGACTCGGCAAGATCGATCCGCTGATCGGGCGCGCGACCGAAATCGAACGGACCGTCCAAGTCCTGTGCCGCCGGCGCAAGAATAATCCGTTGTTTGTTGGCGAAGCCGGCGTGGGTAAGACCGCTCTGGCAGAAGGCTTGGCCAAGATGATTGTCGACGGCCAGGTGCCCGACATATTGGCCCATTGCACAATTTACGCTTTGGACCTGGGCGCATTGCTGGCGGGGACCAAGTATCGCGGCGATTTCGAAAAGCGCCTCAAGTCGGTGGTCAACCAGCTGCGTAAAGAGCCCGGCGCGATTTTGTTCATCGACGAAATCCACACCATCATCGGCGCCGGCGCCGCATCCGGCGGCGTGATGGACGCTTCGAACCTGATCAAGCCGGTGCTGGCCTCCGGCGAAATCCGTTGCATGGGGTCGACAACCTATCAGGAGTATCGCGGTATTTTCGAGAAAGACCGCGCGCTGGCCCGGCGTTTCCAGAAGATCGACGTCGTCGAGCCCACGGTGCAAGAAACGGTGCAGATCCTCGAAGGGCTCAAGTCGCGATTCGAGGAACATCACCAAGTCAAATACACCCAATCCGCATTGGCGGCGGCGGCCGAGTTGTCCGCGCGCTATATCAACGAACGGCATTTGCCGGACAAAGCGATTGATGTCATCGACGAAGCCGGTGCGGTGCAGCGTCTGTTGGCGCCGGCCAAGCGCAGCGCCCAAATCGGCGTGCATGAAGTGGAAGCGGTGGTGGCGAAAATCGCGCGCATCCCGCCCAAGAACGTATCCACGTCCGACAAAGAACTGCTGCAGAACCTCGAGCGCAACCTCAAGATGGTGGTCTTCGGTCAAGACGATGCCATCGAGAGTTTGGCGACGGCGATCAAGATGTCGCGTGCCGGCTTGGGGCAAACGGAGAAACCCATTGGGTGCTTCCTGTTCGCCGGCCCCACGGGTGTCGGCAAGACCGAAGTGACCCGCCAGCTGGCGTTGATCATGGGCGTAGAATTGATTCGCTTCGACATGTCCGAGTACATGGAGCGTCATACCGTTTCCCGTTTGATCGGCGCGCCGCCCGGGTACGTCGGTTTCGATCAAGGCGGCCTGCTGACCGAGGCGATCAACAAGCATCCCCACGCGGTGTTGTTGCTCGACGAAATCGAAAAGGCCCATCCAGATGTGTTCAATCTGTTGCTGCAAGTGATGGACCACGGCACATTGACGGACAACAACGGTCGCAAAGCCGATTTCCGCAACGTTGTGTTGGTAATGACGACCAATGCGGGTGCCGAACAAATGAGCCGCGCGTCCATTGGCTTCACCAAGCAGGATCATGCGACCGACGGCATGGAGGTGATTAAGCGGACCTTCACGCCGGAGTTTCGCAATCGTCTCGATATGATTATTCCGTTCAAGTCCCTCGACGAGTCGACGATCGTTCACGTTGTGGATAAGTTCATCGTCGAACTCGAAGCCCAGTTGGACGAGAAGCGGGTGGCCCTATCGGTGGACGACGCCGCGCGCGCCTGGTTGGCCCGCAACGGTTACGACCCGGCCATGGGCGCCCGGCCGATGGCGAGAATCATCAAAGAGAACATCAAGCGACCGTTGGCCGAGGAGTTGTTGTTCGGGCGATTGTCCAACGGCGGCAGCGTGTTCGTGACCGCTCGCGACGACAAGCTCGAATTCGAGATCGAAGAGGCCGGTACCAAAGAGCGCGCCCAAGAGGACGTCGGTCAGTAATCAGAAGATATTTTTGTGGGAGCGGATCGTTCCGCGATAGTTCGTTTGATTTGTCGTTTTTCCCGATTCAAATCGCGGTAGGAAACCGCTCCCACAGCGGTGAGCAGCCGAAAGCATCTTTATCGAGCTGATGGGAAATGTTTCGGCTAGGCCAGTGGACTGCGCCTTAGCGCGCGCGAAATACGATGCGACCTTTCGATAGGTCGTAGGGCGTGACTTGAACGGTGACTTTATCGCCGGTGAGAATGCGAATGTAATTCTTGCGCATCCGACCGGAAATGTGGGCCGTAACGATGTGTCCGTTGTCCAATTGAACCCGAAACATGGTATTGGGCAAAGTCTCGATGACCGTGCCTTCCATTTCGATATTTTCTTCTTTCGCCATAGGGACGGAAAGATCTCCTTGATAATCCAAATGCGGGGTAGCGATTAACAGCGGCGAATTATAACCGAATTCGATGCGGAAACGTTAATCTAGGGGAAAGGTTGCCATTGGCCGTCGACAAAGGTCTCCGCCGGCCGAAAGGCTTGCTTATAAACCATTTTCGCGCAGTTCTCGATCCAGTAACCCAGGTACAGCCAGCGTTTGCCCAACCGCCGCGCCTCCGCCAGTTCCCACATTACGGCATAGGTGCCTAAGCTGCGCTGGTTTTCGCCCGGGTCGTAGTAAGTGTATACGGCGGAAAACGCGTCATCGAATTGATCCGTCACTGCCACCGCCAGCAGTTGTTTTCCGGCGCGGAATTCGTAGCAGCAGGTGTTGGGGATCGACTGACACAAGAACCGCGTGAAGTCCTCGCGTGTCGGATTGTCCATGCCGCCGCCGGCATGGCGCGCCGCGATGTAGCGCGTGTAAAGTTCGAAGTGTTCCTCGCGAAACTCCGCCGGCTTGCTCTCAACCGTGATGTCCTGGTTGCGCCGCCAGGCGCGCATCTGACTGCGGGTGGGTTGATAGGTGGTCGCGTCTACTCGAAAGGGAATACAGGCATGGCAGCCAAAACATTGCGGCCGGTACACAGTGCGGCCGCTGCGGCGAAACCCCAGCGCGATCAAGCGCGCGTAGGCCTCCGCGGAGTGCGGGTGGTCGGGATCGGCGAACAGCGACATGGCGCGGCGGTTGGGAAAGTAGCCGCAATCGTGGGGTTGGCTCAAATAGAAATCGAGCTTAGATACGGGTTCGAGTGGCGAGGAGTTTTTCATCTGCCAATGGCACCGAAGGTTTCCCTGCACTGAAGTTTAGTCAAAATCGCCGCGCTGGTCATGGCGTCCTCAGACAATCCAGAATCACCTCCATATTGTAGGCCATCATGTCGAAATAGGCGTCCGGGCCGGGGTCCAATTGGACGCCCAAGGGGTCGAGCTGGCCGCGCCGCGCCGGCGTGTTTTCCAGAATGATTTTGAGCACCGCATCGCTGAACTGTGGCTCGTGGAAAACGCACCGCGCGCCGTGGTGGAGAATCGTGGCCCGCAATTCAGTTACGCGCCGTGCGCTCGGGGCGCGCGTGGGGTGGGTGGTGACCGCGCCCGCCGCCTTCAGCCCGAAATGGTGTTCGAAATATTGATAGGCATCGTGAAAAACCAAAAAGGGCGTGTTGCCCACCGTCGCCAGCGATTGCTTGCCTTGCGCCGACATAGCGTCGATGCGGGCGATGACTTGGCGGGCATTGCGCCGATAGGTGTGGGCATTGGGCGAATCCGCCTTTGCCAGCGCCGCGCTCACCTGCTCGACAATTACTTTGGCGTTGTTGGGATCCAACCAGATATGGGGGTCGAGGGCCGTTGCGTGCTCGTGATGATGTTCGTCCTCTTCCCAGGTTCCGCCTTTGCGCGCCGGAAGGAGTGAGAGATCGGCGTTGTCCATTAGCGCGACGACATCGGCCTTTTTGGCGATTTTGGTCAGCGGTCCTTCCAAAAAAGTTTCAAGTGTCTGCCCAACCCAGAATACGATATCGGCGTCTTCCAGCGCGCGCGCGTCAGACGGGCGCAGTTGATAGGAGTGCGGAGACACGTTAGCGCGCAGCAGCAGCGTGGGGCTGGCCACGCCGTCCATGACGCCGGCCACCAGCGAGTGGATCGGCACAATGGTCGCGACGACATCGATTTCGGCGCGAACGGTGCTCGTCGCCAGAACCAATAGCACCGCGCAGAGGCGGCGCGAGTTACGCAAAATTGTTCGGAGATTGGAGTAGTGCAAGCAGTTGTTCTCTCTAGTGGTAGGTGAAGTCCTAGTGTACTATGCGGTTTTTATTTCATTGCGACGTGATGGCAAATCCAGGTGAAATTTTAATCGAAGCGACGGACATTTGCGTCGCGTTTGGGTCGCAAAACGTCCTCGATCACGTCGGCCTCCTGGTGCGGCGGGGTGAGATCGTGACTCTGATCGGGCTGAACGGGGCCGGCAAGACGACGCTGGTCAAGACGCTTCTTGGGCTGATCAAACCGCAGCGCGGCGCGGTGCGGCGGCACCCCGGTCTGCGCATTGGTTATGTCCCGCAACGTATCGATCGGGATCCCGTGTTGCCCCTGAATGTGTTGCGGTTTTTGACGCTCGCCGGCGGGGTGTCGAAAGCGTCGCTGGCCGAGGTCCTGGGCCAAGTTGGGCTCGGCGACATACTCCAACACCCGTTGGCGGATCTATCCGGCGGCGAAATGCAGCGGGTCTTATTGGCTCGTGCGTTGTTGCGTCGCCCGGATCTGCTGGTGCTCGACGAGCCTTTGGCCGGTGTCGACGTAACCGGTCAGACGGAACTCTACAATCTGATCCCCCAAATTCGCGACCGCTACCATTGCGGCGTGCTCATGGTTTCTCATGATTTGCACGTCGTCATGGCGGCGACGGACGATGTGGTGTGTTTGAACCACCACGTGTGCTGCACGGGCCATCCCCATTCGGTGGCGCGGGATCCTGCCTTTGTCGAACTGTTCGGCACTTCGTTTGCAAAGGTGGCCGCGGTGTACAGCCATCATCACGATCACGTGCACGATGCGACCGGCGGAGTGGTTCCGCTGCACGACGACGAGCACCGTCATGGATGAATTTCTGATTCGGGCGCTGCTGGCAGGTACCGGCGTGGCGCTCATTGCCGGCCCGTTGGGTTGCTTCATCGTGTGGCGGCGCATGGCCTACTTCGGCGCCGCGCTGTCCCATTCGGCGCTGCTCGGCGTGGCGTTGGGCATCCTGATCGGCATCGAACCAATCTATACGGTTGCAGTATTTTGCGTGGTGTTGGCCTTGGCGATTTTCAAGCTGCAGCGTTATCGCATGCTCGCCACCGACACCTTGTTGAGCATTCTGGCTCACGGCGCCCTGGCGCTGGGTTTGGTGGTCGTTGCATTCATGGAGCAGGTTCGCATGGATCTCATGGCGTACTTGTTCGGCGATATCCTCGCGGTGGGTTGGGCCGACGTCGCGTTGATGTTCGCCGTTGCTGTCGTCGTGCTCGCCTGGCTCGCATACACCTGGCGGGATTTGATCGCGGCCACGGTCAATCGCGACTTGGCCATCGTGGAAGGCATCGCGGTCGAACGCATCGAACTCGGGTTCGTGGTCGTCGTCGCGGCGGTCATTGCGCTGGGAATGAAGGCCGTCGGCGTGCTGTTGGTGGTTTCGCTATTGACCATCCCGGCGGCGGCCGCGCGCGCCTGGTCCGCCACGCCCGAGAGAATGGCGGTGGGCGCCGTCGCGGTCGGTGTGGTCTCCAGCGGCTTGGGCGTCATGGGGTCATATTGGTGGGATGCGCCGGCGGGCCCGATGATCGTGATTTGGACCTGCATCTTTTTCGTGGCGGGTTTGCTCGGGGCGCGGCTCAAGTCGCCACGGTAATCGCGGACCCGTTGGGGATTACGGCCCGGGCCCGAGGAGGCTATCATTAGGCCGGCTGTTATTCCGGGACAGGGTTAGACATGTCGCGGTCGTATCTTGCTTGACGAATCCGTTGGTGTATATCTGCAAATTGGGGAGGGGTGTCATGTACGGGGATAAACGTGTTTGGACGTGGTTTGTTGGAGGGTGCGTATCACTCGTCTCTTTTCCATCGAACGGGATTACCCTAGACGATATGTCCGAGCGTGTCGATTTGCACGCGGACGTGCGCGTCGAAGGTTACCTCGGCGAAGGTCTGGATAACTCCGATCAAGGCGATATCCGAGTCGATTATGCCCAGCTCGGATTCGACACGGCGGTTAACGATGTTATCTCCGCCCATATGTACGCGCTCCACGAGGATGACGGTACCGATCCGTGGGAGCTGGACCAAGCGTATCTTGCGTTGACCTACAACGGTTATCACATCGATGCGGGCCGTCAGTATGTACCGTTCGGTACGCTTCAAGTCAATATGATTACCGATCCTCTGACCTATTCGTTGACCGAAACGCGGGAAACGGCGCTGCTATTCGGGGTCGATTATCAGGGCTTCTACGGTTCGGTTTATGTTTTCAACGGCGAGGTGAATGAGGTTGCCTCGGCGGCCCGGGGTGACGACTCAATCGAGCACTTTGGGTTTAGCGTCGGGTTCGCCGCGGAACTTAATGAGCTGAGTTTCGATGTCGGTTTTGACTACATCAACAGTGTTGGCGAAGCATTTGTAATTAGGGAGCTGACGGGATCCCCCGTTCAGGAGTACGTTGGCGGTTTTGTCCTTCGGGGAACCGGGCGTTACGGCCCGTTTTCGCTGTTGGCGGAATATGTCGATACCGGGGAATTCAACGCCGCTGATCTTGCATTTAAGGGAGGCCCCGCAGAACTATATGCTCTGAATTTTGAGGTGGGGATGGATTTTTATTTCTTGGGCAACGAGTCTACGGTGTCCGTGGGTATGCAATTTACCGACGAAGCGGTTGCGCTTAGTTTGCCGGAGTCTCGGTTTTCGATCGGGCTGCGATCGTCGGTTATGGATAACACAAGCGTTGGACTGGAGTTTCGCTGGGATGATGACTATGCGCAATCCGACGGCGGAACGGACAACGATGCGGTTACATTGTCCGCTCAGCTTCAAGTGCTTTTTTAGTATTGCAGCGCGAACTAACTCTAACGGTTTGTGTCTCTTAATGGCGTGCGGCGCAACAGCATAAGCTCGCGTTAAGGTTTCGCGATTACCATGCCGCTATCAAGGGCAAGGTCGCTTTAGCGCACCAACGCGCCTTGACGTCGTTGGGTTGTTGATCGATACTTGGTACCGCTTACGGTTCTTAGGGAGATGGCGTAGTGCTCTTAGGGTTGTCACGGTTACGCAGCCGGTGTAGAAACAGGGTTTTCCTGTGTTACGCACTGTTTGCGTTCGCGTTTTTGCAGATGGCATCGCCGCACTCCCACGTTAACCACACCCACGCTGGCGCATTCGCGATCGCCGACGCCACGGACCACGCCCATATTGGGCAAACCCATACAATCGTGTCCCAGCCGTCCGATGAGCACCACGGTGCCGGCTTGGAGATCGACGCCGCCGGCCCGGTAGTTCTCAAGACCGCCAAGGTATTCGGCGACCTGCCGGTCATTCTTGTTTTTCTGACTGTCTTTCTGCTGTCGTTGCAGTTGTACGGACAACGGTGGGCGGTACTTTCGAACATCTCTTTCGTTGCATCGCGCGATAAGGCGATTCGCCCGCCTCTTCGCGCACCTCCTCGCTAAGTCTATCTCCGACAGATCACCCTAGTGCGTTTACGTCCGCTGGTTTTTCACCGCCGGTCGCGTGCGCTTTGCGACATTCATTGAATATTTGATGCTCGTCGATTCGTCCGGCCACGAAGTGATGGCTGGCTGGCGGATACGGCGACGGGGAGAAAAGTTGTGTTACATCGGCGTTCTAGGAAACGGGGGACCACGCTGTTCGTCAGCCTTTTGGTATGCGCGGCAGCGTCGAGTGTTAGGGCTCAACAACAAGAGTGGACTTTGGAATCCGCAACGCAGCGGGCTTTAGCCGTGGCTCCGCAACGCTTGGCGGCTGACGCCCGGGTGGCCGCCCAAAAAGGCATGCTCGACCAGGCGGGAAAGTGGCCGAATCCCAGCGTCGAGCTGGGCGCTGACAACACGCTCGGCAAGGAAGATGGCGAGGGTGGTACGGATTTTACGCAGTTCACTTTCAAACAGCCGATACCGCTAAGCGGTCGCATTGCCTACGCGCGCAAACAAGCCCGATCGGACCTCAATCAAGCGGAATCCGAGGTTGATCAACAACGCTTAGCCCTGGAGTATGATGCAGCCCGGGCTCTGCATACTCTGCAACGTGCCGGGGCCGAACTGCGCTTGGCCGAGGAGCGACTGCGCGCCGCAGACGAGCTGCAGAATATCGGTTTGCGTCGTGAACAAGCTGGAGACCTGTCGCGCTTGGAGCGGTTGCGTCTCGATGTCGTTCGAGAGACGGCCATGCAGACGATTGCAACGGCGGAGGGAGAGTACAGCGAGGCGCTGGCAGACTTTCGTACGCTGCTGAGTCTCGGTGAACTCGATCCGACATTCTCCGCGCTAAAAAGTACTCCGGACCTACCGAACCTGGCAGATTTGGAGTCTCGGTTGGAACTTCATCCTACTCTGGTTGCAGCGACACACGGAATCGAATCCGCCGCCCACGGCGTCGACCTGGCTCGCGCTAATCGTGTTGTTGACCCGGAAGTATGGTTGTCGCGCGAACGGGACTATATAGGAGGAAGTCGCCAAGACGTCACCGCAGTGGGTGTATCGGTGACGCTGCCGCTTTGGGATCGTGGGTCGGGGCGTATCGACACGGCGCAGGCGAACAAGCAAAAAGTACAGTATGAGCGCGACGCGTTGCGACTTCGCCTGGCTAATCAGGTGCGTTTGAATCATCTTCATCTGGCTCACTTGATCGAGCAGTCGGAAGAGTACCGGATGAAAGTACTCTTCCCTGCGGAAGATATCTTTCAGCTAACACGCAAAGGTTTCGCTGTAGGTCAGGTCGACATACTCAACCTCGTCGACGCGGTTGACACCTTTTTCGACGCTCGCCTGCGGCACCTGGAATTGCTTACCGAGGCTTGGCTGGAGGCAGCCGAATTGCGTCGCTCAGCCGGTATCGCGTTGAGTTCCACGCAATCCCATGCATTAGAAGGAAACAAACAATGAAAAATGTTCTCGCAAATTCGGCGTCGTTGATTGCCGTTGCGCTGTCGCTATCCGCGACGGCCCTCGAGCTAACTCCGCAACAACTTGCCACTGCAAAGTTGAGTACCACCGAAGTCGTCGAACGCCAGATCGGTGACGCTGTAACGGTCAATGGCACCCTGAGAGCCGATCAACAGCGGCTGTTCCGCGTTGCTCCGGTCGTAGACGGCGTTGTTACCGAACTGAAAGCGGTAGAGTATGGCACCGTTGCCAAGGGTCAAAGTCTTGCCACGCTGCGTAGCAATACGTTAGGTCAGGCGCGCGCGGACTACCTGGAAGCGCTGGCTCGTTTTGACGTTGTCGAGTCCGAGTTTCAACGCGTTCAGAAACTGAGAAAAGACGGTGTTGTTGCGGACAGCCGTTTGCTCGAAGCTGAAAGCAACTACAAAACCGCGCGAATCATGCTTGATCAGCGCCGCCGAGCCCTGTCGTTGGCCGGGCTGAGCGAAACACAAATAAAGACGCCGATCGACAACCCGGATGATATTGCTTATTACGCGCTCGTCAGTCCTGCCGATGGCGTGGTGCTCGACATGTCCGCGGAGATCGGACAGATGCTGGAGGCAGGCGAAACGGCGTTTCGCCTGGCGGATCTGACTGTGCTGTGGGCGGACGTTCATATACCGGTGGCCAACGTCAACCAGGTTGTGCTCGGTAGCGATGTGGCTATTCGAGCCGCGGGTTACCCGGGTCGCGTATTTACCGGTCAACTGCAGGCCGTGAGTGGCGAAGTCGATTCGCAAAGCCAGACCGTTACGGGCCGGGTGGTGATCGACAATCGGAATCTTCTGCTTCGACCAGGTACGTATGTTCAGGTGGAACTAAAGGGGCCAGTCCAGTCGGTATCGATGGTGCCTGAAAGTGCGGTGTTTCGTCGCGGGAATGATAACTATCTATTTAAGGTGACCGGTGCGAATACGTTTGAACCCGTAAAAGTCGTGGTCGGGCAACCTGCGAATGGCTGGGTCCGCGTCGAATCGGGTGTCGCGGCGGGTACCGAAATCGTGAGTGCCGGCGTCGCTGAACTCAAGTCCCACTGGCAGTACCAAGGGAGCGAGTAAGCCATGATTACCGCGTTAATCCGCTTTTCCCTGATCCAGCGGTTGATGGTTCTGTTGCTGGCTTCGGGGCTTTCAGGGGCGGGAATTTGGGCCTTCCGCACCTTGCCCATCGACGCCTTTCCCGAAATTTCGGCGCCTCAGGTTCGCGTGGTCGTAAAAGCACCGGGCCTTTCCCCGACTGAAGTTGAGAGCCGTATCACTTTCCCGATTGAGGTGGAGATGCAGGGACTGCCTCGGCAGACGACGCTGCGATCTACGACCAAGTACGCGTTGAGTGTCATCGTAATCGACTTCGAAGACGGAACTGACATTTATTGGGCGCGACAGCAGGTGGCCGAGCGCCTCAATCAGGTGTGGGCCGACTTGCCCGAAGGCGTCGAGGGCGGGCTCGGCCCGATCACAACGCCGCTGGGCGAAGGGTACATGTACAGGGTCGCGGGAGAAGGGTATAGCAACCAGGATCTGCGCTATATCCAGGACTGGATAATCCGTCCACGGTTGCGCGGAGTCGAAGGCGTGGCGGATGTCAACTCACTAGGCGGGGAAGTGAAAGTCTACGAAGTCGTTGCGCAACCGCAAGCGTTGGCTGCACGCGGTGTAGGGCTCGACGAACTGGAAGCCGCGTTGCTGGCCAATAATCGCAACGCCGGCGGTGATCGAATCAATCGCAACAACGAGGTATTGCTGGTTCGAACGGTCGGTCAGCTGCGCACTATGGACGACATCGGCGGCATAACCGTTGCCACGCGTAACGGTATCCCCGTGCATGTACGTGATATCGCCCAAGTTCGCATCAACTCGCTTACCCGCTACGGTGCGGTGACTGCGGACGGGGAGGGCGAAGTGGTGACGGGCCTGGTACTGCTGCGTGAAGGCGCCAACAGCCGTACCACTATCGAGGGCACAAAAAAGCTATTGGAACAACTTAAGCCGGCCTTGCCCAAGGGAGTGGAGATCATTCCCTTCTATGACCGAACATGGCTTGTGAACGAATCAGTTTGGACCGTAGAGAAAGCGCTTGGAGAAGCGGTGATTCTTGTTCTGATCGTGTTGGTGGTTATGCTCGGCAATCTGCGCAGTGCTCTAACGGTGGCGCTGATTCTACCGTTATCCGTGCTCTTCACGTTTGCGATGATGCGGGTCTTTGGGGTTGGTGCCAACTTGATGTCCTTGGGGGGGCTGGCCATCGCCATCGGAATACTCGTTGATGCTGCCGTGGTGGTGGTCGAGAACATTCATACCCGGCTGAGTCGCGCGCAGCCGGGAATCAGCCGCCTTCACCTCGTTTATCGCGCCGTAATTGAAGTGGCAACGCCGGTGATTTCGGGCGTTTTGATCATAATCATCGTTTTTCTTCCCTTGTTTAGTCTTACCGGCCTTGAAGGCAAGATGTTTACGCCCTTGGCGGTCACGATTAGTTTCGCGCTGATCGGTTCCCTTGTGTTGTCGCTGACGGTAATCCCTGTGCTGGCCAGTCTGCTCATGCGCGGCAGCGGCGAGCACGAAGGTCGCTTGTTGGGCGCTCTGAAAAGGCTCTACTTGCCGCTTATGCATTGGGCGCTGCGCCGTAGAAAGGTGGCCGTCGGCGGCGCGGTCGTCGCGCTAGCCGTGTCGCTTGCTCTCTTCCCGCTGATCGGCAAGGAGTTCATGCCGGTGATGGATGAAGGCACTACGGTGGTCATCATCGAGAAGCTGCCGAGCATTTCGCTGGAACGCTCTCTGGAACTCGACGAGCCCTATCAGAAAGCCATGATGGATCTGCCCGAAGTGATCGGGGTGGTGTCACGCACTGGTGCCGACGAGTTGCGTTTGGATCCGATGGATTTGAACCAAACCGATAATTTTCTAATCACCAAACCACGGGATGAATGGACAGTTGGCTTGGGTGAGTTTCAGGCGTTGCTCCGCGAAAGGCTCGATAGCTTTGTGGGGATCGACTACGCGTTTACTCAACCCATCGATATGCGGGTATCCGAAATGCTCACGGGTGTGCGCGCCGCTATGGCTATTAAGCTGTACGGCGACGATCTATCGGTTTTGGAGGAGAAGTCTAAACAAATCGAAGAGGTCGTGAATGAAGTTCCCGGGGCGGTGGATGTGTTTCGAGAGCAGCTATCGGGGCAAATCTATCTGCAGATCGAGATTCGCCCCGAAACGATTTCCCGCTTTGGCATAAGCGCCGAAGACATCAATCGCTTGGTGGAAGTAGCCGTCGGTGGCCGGGTCATCACGGAAGTAATCGAGGACAGCCGGCGGGTCGGTGTACTTTTGCGTTACCCCGAACAGGCGCGCACCTCGCCACAAGATATCGCCGCGTTGCTGGTCGAGACGCCCGACGGCGACCGGGTCGCGTTGGGTATGCTCGCGGATATTCGCGAGGTGGACGGTCCGGTGGTTATCTCCAGGGAATCGGCGAAACGTCAGGTGGTCATTCAGGCCAACGTCGAAGGGCGCGATGTGGTCGGGTTTGTGGATGAGGTCCGTGCGACGATCGAGCGCGAAGTCGATTTGCCCGAGGGCTACTATATTACCTTCGGCGGTCAGTTCGAGAATCAGCAGCGGGCGGCCGCGCGTTTGGCGTTGGTGGTGCCTATCGCCATCGTTTTGATCTTCCTCATGCTCTTTACCACTTTCCGCTCGCTGCGGCAGGCGGGGCTGATACTTTTGAACATTCCGTTCGCGTTAATCGGCGGCGTGGTCGGTCTGTTCGCGTCGGGATTGTATCTCTCCGTACCCGCTTCCGTGGGATTCATCACCTTGTTTGGGGTGGCAGTGCTGAACGGTGTGGTGATGGTGACCTATTTCAATCAGCTGCGGGCGGCGGGGCGCACGGTGCTCGAAGCCGTGAAGGAAGGTGCAGAGCGGCGTCTGCGTCCAGTGCTGATGACTGCTCTTATTGCCAGCTTGGGGCTGCTTCCGCTGCTCGCCGCGAGTGGACCTGGGTCCGAGTTGCAGCGGCCCTTGGCCGTGGTGGTGATCGGCGGCTTGGCTACGTCGACATTGTTAACGCTCGTTTTGTTGCCGACGCTATACGCCTGGCTCGAAGGGCGAAGCGATCGTCGAACAGAGCGCCTCGCGGAGGAAAGGATATGAAAAACTTGGTCATAATCGTTCATGCCAACGTGCAGCAAGACCTGGCTGACTGCCTGCGGGATCTCCGCCAAGTGCGGGGTTTTACCTTTAGTCATGCCGAGGGGCACGGCAGCCCAGTCGACGATGACCCGTTTCTGTCCGCTCGGGATCGAGTGGTGGGATATGTGCCGCGTATCCGTGTCGACGTCTTGTTGGATGACCACGACGTGGACGCTGTGATCTCTGCTATAGGCACCGCCGACTGCGGCGTGGCTGGGCAGGGCGTGTATTGGGTGTTGCCGGCGGAAAAGCCTGGTCGATTTTAGCGCGGTGTGCTCAATGACGCGCAGGTTAAGGGTGCTTTGGCCATGACGGACAAAGCGATTTGTGCACGGATGCGTTGGTTGTTGCGAAATTAAATGTGAGAGGTGGTTTTATGAAGTTAGCAAAAGGTGCGCTGTTGATTTCCCTTGGAATCGGTGTCGTGTCGATGGCGCAGGCGGCGCCGTTGTCATTTACATTTATGCTTTGTGACCTCAGTTCCGAAGAGATTGACGAAGAGGTCGATGACCTTCTGAACGAACTTAAGAGCGTGAGAGCCACGAACTCGCGGTCCAGTCAGTACCGCAAACACGTTGAGTGGCATATGAGAGATACGTCGCGACGAGTGGCCGACGTGATTGAAATTGGCCGATGTTCAAAGGAGCGGTCGGAGCACCTCACCCGGGTCTGGGAGCGATTGGTGGAGGCGTTGTGATGCCTACAATCGGCATGCCGTTTGGTATCGGGGTGCGGCTTGGATTTCGAAGTCTGGTGCCGATGACGCACCCCCGTTTGGGCGCACCGCTCGTCCTAGCCCTCGTGTTCGCGGCCCAAGGCTGCGCGACGGGGACCGACGTCAAACGTGAGACGTCCATAGTCGTGGTGCGTGTACCTTCCCATACCGTGCTAATTACGCGGGCGCGCGTGTTACTGATCGATAGTCGAATCGTCTTGGAGGGCGAGTTGACTCATCGCTACCCGGTGCGCGGGCCAATACCCGGTCACCTTCATGTTGAGGTGCTCGACGCCAACGCCGAGGTCGTTAGAACGGCCAAATTCGACTACCCCCAGGCCCGTGAGAACTCACGGACATTGGATTTTCGGGTGTCGCTCCCAGGGGATATGCCTGCATCGACAGCCGTTCGATTGGTGCACCACGACGATCAGTCGCACTTGGTCGTCGATTCGGAGCCCGTTTGGACCGGGGGAGCGGTTAGGGACGTACCTAGGCGCCGCGACGACTGAGCCGATTCCGTACTAACCTAGATTTCCCGGAACGACTCGCCGCTTTTGATAGCCCAGCGCCGCGGCGTCAATATCGTCATCGAATCGCCAGGCGCAGTTCGGCTGTCCCGGTTCCCGCACCCAGTGATTGAGCATGTTCAGAAAAATGTCCCGCGGAATATCCCGCGCCCCCAAACTGCGCAAGTGGGCCGACGACACTTGGCAGTCGATCAGGCCGTAGTCCCACCGCGTCAATTGCGCAGTGAGGTAGACCAGCGCGACTTTCGATGCGTCCGCACGGCGGGAAAACATCGATTCGCCGAAAAAAACCTTGCCCAGCGCGATGCCGTATAAACCCCCGACCAGCTGATCGTCCTGCCAGCATTCGATACTGTGAGCGATACCCATGTCATGGAGACGGCAGTAGGCGTCGAGCACGTCCTCGGTGATCCAGGTGCCCGATTGTCCGGCCCGCGGGGCGGCGCACTCCCCCATGACGCGGCGGAACGCCGTGTCGCTGCGAACAGTGAAAGGGCGCTGTTTGAGCGTCTTGCGCAGGCTGCGCGAGATGTCCAGCTCGTCGGGCAACAAAACCGCGCGGGGATCGGGGGACCACCACAATACCGGTTCGCCCTCGCTGTACCAGGGAAAAATTCCCCTGTGATAGGCGGCGATAATGCGTTCCGGCGTCAGCTCGCCGCCCGCCGCCAACAAGCCGTTGGGATCGCGCATGGCGAGCCGCGGGTCCGGAAACCACTGCGGGTCCGCCACGTTGTCGAGCCAGACGATGCTCACCATAGGTCAATGCTTGCCAACGTTGTTCCATTCACAGTGCAATGGTTGTCAAAGAATGCCGTTTTGGCAAGGTGCAAAGCGATTACTGCTTCTTGTACGGCCCTGCGGCTTCCAACTCATCCACGTAGTGCTCCACATGACGTGTCTCCTCCTTGAGATAGCGGCGCAGAATGTCACGAAACTCGGAATGAGCGACCCAGTGAAACGAATAGGTCGGCATCGGCAGAAATCCGCGCGCCAGTTTATGCTCGCCCTGGGCGCCGGCATCGAAATGCTGAATGCCCTGTTCGATGCAGTATTCCAGGGGCGTGTAGTAGCAGGCGTCGAAGTGCAGTCCCGGGTAGAAACCGGACGTGCCCCAGTTTCGCCCGTACAAGGTGTCGCCGCTGCGCAGACAAAGCGCGTAGGCGATCAATTCCGCTCCACGCGCGGCTTCGACCAACACAATTCGCTGCGGCATGCGGCGCGCCAGTTCTTCAAAAAATGCGCGGGTGAGATAGGCGCTGCCGCCTTTGATCTCAGCGGAAAATCGATAGAGTTGATAGAAGCGGTTCCAATCGACTTCCTGCACTTGCGCGCCGGTAATGACGCGCAAATGAATGCCGGCTTCGTGCACTTGGCGGCGTTCGCGCTGAATGTTCTTGCGCTTGCGGGCCGACAGTGCCGAGAGATAGTCGTCGAATGCCGCGTATCCTTCATTGCGCCAATGAAACTGAAAACCGCTGCGTTCGATCATGCCGGACGCCGCCAAATGCTGGCGATCCCGCCCATCGGGAAATAGGATGTGGGCGGTGGAGTAACCGCGCGCGTGGCAGTGGGCGATGAGCGCATCGATCAGCTTGGCTTTCAGCGGTTCGGCAGCGTGGTGCGGATGGACCAGCAGGCGCGGTCCGGTGACGGGCGAGAAGGGAACAGCGACCAGCAGTTTTGGATAATATCTTAAGCCTGCCCGCCGGTACGCATCGGCCCATGCGAAATCGAAGACATATTCGCCGAAGGAGTGATCCTTGCGATAGGCGGGCGCCGCCGCGACGAGTTGGTTGTTCTGCCAAAGCGTAATGTGCTCCGGATGCCAGCCGCTTGGGCCGCCGACGCAACCGGTGTTTTCAAGCGCGGATAGAAATTGATGACTGAGAAATGGGTTGTCCGTTGCGTCGAGCGCATTCCACTGGTCCGCCGCAACCTCGTCGAGTGACGCGATAACTCGGGCCGTGATCGACGCGGCGGAAGACAACTCAACCAAGGATTTGTCGGATTCTTCCCGCGACCGCGAACTCGTTGGGTTCGGCGCTCGGTTCGGCGCGAACGACTTTGACCAGCGCAGTGAGGGGAGCGAGGCTGGGCAATGTGGGCAGCACATTGAGTTCCAGTTCGGCGCCGATGGGAAGCTGCTGAGGCGTCACGAACATGATGCCGTTGCCGCTCAAATTGAGCCCGCGGCCCTGCAGTTCCTTGGTGTTCTCGGAATGGCGAAAAATCACTTTGCAGTTTACCGGGAGGCGGGTAAACGCGCGTCGTTCCCCTTGCGTGATTAGCATCTGCTCGCTCCTTGCCTGTTCATTCGCCTAAGTGTGCCACATTTCTTAGCGCGCGAGGTTGTCCAGGTAGCGCTCCGCATCCAGGGCCGCCATGCAACCCGATCCGGCGGAAGTGATGGCTTGGCGATAGATCGAATCGGCCACGTCGCCGGCGGCAAACACGCCGGGGACATTGGTGGCTGTGGCATTGCCCGCCGAGCCGCCTTTGACCACCAGATAGCCGTGGTTCATCTCCAATTGCCCTTCAAAAAGACCGGTGTTGGGGCGGTGGCCGATGGCGACGAAAACGCCGTCGAGGTTAAGTGTCTCGGTCGAGCCTTTAACAGTGTCCTTTACGCGCAGGCCGGTGACGCCGGATTTGTCGCCGACAATCTCGTCAACGACATGATTCCACTTCACCGTAATCTTTCCCTGCTTGGCCTTTTCGAACAGTTTGTCCTGCAGAATTTTTTCCGACTTGAACTTGTCGCGACGGTGGACCACGGTGACATGATTGGCGATGTTGGCGAGATACAACGCTTCTTCCACTGCGGTGTTGCCGCCGCCGATCACGGCCACCGCTTTGTCGCGATAAAAGAAGCCATCGCAAGTGGCGCAGGCCGATACGCCTCGGCCGCGAAACGTCTCCTCTGACGGCAGCCCCAAATACATCGCCGATGCGCCGGTGGCGATGATCAGGGCATCGCAGGTGTAGACGCCGTTGTCGCCGGTCAGTCGAAACGGCTTCTGGCGCAGTTCGACTTTGTTGATGTGATCGAAAATGATTTCGGTATTGAAGCGTTCGGCGTGTTGCTGCATGCGTTGCATGAGTTCCGGGCCCTGCACGCCTTGAGCGTCGCCGGGCCAATTGTCCACGTCGGTGGTTGTCATAAGCTGGCCGCCTTGCTCCAACCCTGTCACGAGTACGGGATTGAGATTGGCGCGCGCGGCATAGACGGCGGCGGTGTAGCCGGCCGGGCCGGAGCCGAGGATCAGCAGTCGACAATGTTTTTCTTGTGACACGTAGTTACCCTTCCCGGTGAGCTTTTATGATGGCCCTATAATAAGGGAAGCCGTAACGTAGCATCAAATTAGGCCATGCTGATAGTGTGACGATGATGAAAGGACTCAACGTGCGCATCGGAATTCCGAAAGAAGTCAAAACGTTGGAAGGCCGCGTTGGACTTGTGCCGGCGGCGGTCGGCGCGTTGGTGAGCGCCGGTCATGAGGTTGCGGTGCAAGCGAGCGCCGGTGAGTCGAGCGGGTTTGCCGACGCTCAATACACCGCAATGGGCGCGAAGATTCTCCCCGATGCGAAAAGCGTTTACGACGCCGCGCAGCTGATCGTCAAAGTCAAGGAGCCGCAGCCGGCGGAAGTGAGATTGTTGCGCCCGGATCACCTGCTGTTTTCCTACCTGCATTTGGCGGCGGAACCCGAACTGACCAAGAATCTGCGGGACATCGGCTTAACTGCCGTGGCCTTCGAAACGGTGGAAGAGACGAATCGCGCCTTGCCGTTGTTGGCGCCGATGAGCGATATCGCCGGGCGCATCGCGATTCAAGCCGGCGCCCATTACCTGCATCGTCCGTTGGGCGGAAAGGGCATCTTGCTCGGTGGGTTGCCCGCCGCCGAGCGCGGCCACGTGGTTGTGTTGGGCGCGGGGGTGGCGGGCGGCAATGCGGTTGCGCTGGCCGCGGCCATGGGCGCACGGGTGACCGTGTTCGATCGCAATCGCGACAAGCTGGCGGCGATGCGGGCCCTGGGGGCGAATGTCACTGCGCTGTATCCGTTCGAGCATCAGATCCGGGAAGCGGTGAAGGGCGCGGATTTGGTGGTCGGCGCGGTGCTTATTGTGGGTGAGAAAGCCCCTCATCTCATCGATGCCGCGACGGTTGGCGCAATGGAGCCCGGCAGCGTGATTATCGACATTTCCGTCGATCAAGGCGGTTGCATCGAAACCACGCGGCCTACAACTTACGCCGATCCCGTCTACACTTATGAAGGCGTGTTGCATTTTGCGGTGACCAATATGCCGGGCGCGGTGCCGAAAACGGCGTCGCAAGCGTTGTCGGCGGCCCTGATTCCGTACGTTTCCGCGTTGACGCAGCCTGATTGGCGCCAGAATGCGGCGCTGCGCGCCGGGATAAACGTCGAAGGCGGAAAGATCGTTCACCCCGGTTTGTTGCGCAGTTTGGCCAAAATGTAACGTGTTTTGCCTCCATCGCTACTTCGGGTAGAATAGACGGCGCTGTAACTTTTCTCACCAAAGCGGTGTTTCATGGATGTAGTCCCGCTGTTTGTGCAACTCATATTCGATCTTTGCATTGGCCTTTCCCGGCGGGTGTCCGGCATTGTTAACGTTCTACCAACGGCTGTAATTCGTAACTAAGGAATGGCACAAGCGACGCGCAAAAAGTCGGGCATAGCACTTACCGCGCCCGTGAATCGGGGCATCAGGGAAGGAGCGCTGTTTGTTTTCGGCGCGATTGCTGTGTACCTGCTCATTGCGCTGGCCTCCTACAATCCCAGTGATCCGGGCTGGTCGCACCGCGGCTTCGAAGACCAAACCACCAATATCGGCGGCGTGGCCGGCGCCTGGTTCGCCGACGTGTTTCTGTATTTGTTCGGCTACTTCGGCTACATCTTCCCCTTCATGGTCGCCTACGCCGGCTGGCTGGTGTATTGCGACCGCGAAGACGACGCCGGATTTGATCCCAAGCATTTTCTGCTGCGTCTTGGCGGCTGCGTGTTGACGATCACCGCCGGCAGCGCGCTGGCCGGATTGCATTTCGGCAGTCCGTTGACCGCGCTGCCCGCGGGGCCGGGCGGCATTCTCGGCGAGTTCGCCGGTCAGACTTTGGTGGCGCCTTTCAGTTTCGTCGGCGCGACGCTGTTTCTGCTGGCATTGTTTCTTGCCGGGGTGACGCTGTTCACCGGACTGTCGTGGTTTTGGGTGATGGACAGCGTGGGGCGGCTGACGCTGCGATCGATCGAATGGGCGCGTTACTCCAGCGGCCGTTTGCGCGACTATTGGGGCGCCCGCCGCGCCAGCGCCGAACGCCATGAGCATGTGCGCGAGACGGAGAAGAAAATCTCCAAACGCGCGCCGCGCATCGAGCCGGTCATCGCCAAGATCGAGCCCAGCGAGCGGGCCAAGGCGGATCGCCAAGGCGAACTGTTTCTCGAGCCGGGCCCATCATTCCGGCCGTCGCTGGCCCTGTTGGATAAACCCAAGCCCAAAACGCGCAACGTTTCCCGCGAGGACTTGGAGGCGTTGTCGCGCCTGGTCGAACTTAAGCTGCTCGATTTCGGCATCGAGGTGGAAGTGGTCGCCGTGCATCCCGGACCGGTCATCACGCGCTTCGAACTGCAGCCCGCCGCCGGCGTGAAGGTCAGTCAGATCACCAATCTGGCGAAGGACTTGGCGCGCGCGCTGTCGGTCATCAGCGTGCGCATCGTCGATGTCATTCCGGGCAAGCCTTACGTTGGCTTGGAAATTCCCAATGAGTCGCGCGAACTGGTGACGCTGGGTGAGATTCTGGAAAGTCAGGTGTTCGCCAAAGTGGGTTCGCCGTTGACGCTGGCATTGGGCAAGGATATCGGCGGCCAGCCGGTGGCGGCGGATCTGGGGCGAATGCCGCATTTGCTGGTGGCGGGAACGACCGGTTCCGGTAAATCCGTCGGCTTGAATTGCATGGTGTTGAGCTTGCTGTACAACTCCACGCCCGATCAAGTGCGCATGATCATGATCGATCCGAAAATGCTGGAGTTGTCGATCTACGAAGGTATTCCCCATTTGCTGGCGCCGGTGGTGACCGACATGAAGGAGGCGGCCAATGCCTTGCGCTGGTGCGTCAACGAAATGGAGCGGCGCTACAGGCTCATGGCGGCGTTGGGAACACGCAACATCGCCGGCTACAATCGCAAGGTCACGGATGCCATCGAAGCCGGAGAACCGATCGCCGATCCGACGGTGAACGCCGAGTTTGTCGACGAGCCCGAGACCCTGGAGCCCTTGCCATACATCGTCGTCGTGGTGGACGAGTTGGCCGACATGATGATGGTGGTGGGCAAGAAGGTGGAGGAGTTCATCGCCCGTTTGGCGCAGAAGGCGCGCGCCTCCGGCATTCACTTGATTCTCGCCACGCAGCGGCCGTCGGTCGACGTGTTGACCGGTTTGATCAAGGCCAATATTCCGACCCGTATTGCATTTCAGGTTTCTTCGCGCATCGATTCGCGTACCATCCTCGATCAAATGGGCGCGGAGCAACTGCTGGGTCACGGCGACATGCTGTATCTGCCGCCGGGCACCGCGGTGCCGATTCGTGTTCACGGCGCGTTCGTCGACGATCATGAGGTTCATGCCGTGGTGGCCGAGCTGAAAAAGCTGGGCGCACCGGATTACGTGGAAGACATCTTGATGGGCGAGGCGGGTGGCGGCGATGTGTCTATCGACGAGATCACCGGCGAACCGGTCGAAATGGACGAGTTATACGACATGGCGGTGCGTATTGTGACTGAGACGCGCAAAGCCTCGGTATCGGGCGTGCAGCGGCGGCTGAAAATCGGCTACAACCGCGCCGCCCGCATGGTCGAAGAAATGGAACGCCAGGGCGTCGTCGGGCCGCTGCAGTCCAACGGCATGCGGGAAGTGTTCGCGGCGGCACCGCCGAAGGATTAGCGTTGTGGGAGCGGTTTCCTACCGCGAGGAATCGCGGAATAATCCGCTCCCACAATTAGGACGCCATCTTCCGTGGGAGCGGTTTCCTACCGCGATTGACTATTTAGGATCCTATCGATGCGATTGCTCGTTCTTTTGTTACTAAGCCTTGCCACTCAAGCCGCACTGGCCGCCAGCGGCCGTGACGCCCTGGAAACCTTTTTCAACGAAACCCAAGGTTTCAGCGCGCGCTTTTCCCAAACGGTTTACGGCGACGAAGGCGCGCCGGTGCAGAAATCGGACGGCGCCATGGTGTTGCAGCGCCCGGGCTTGTTTCGCTGGGATTATGAAACGCCTTTCAAACAAGTGATCGTCGGCGACGGGGCCAAAGTGTGGATCTATGACGAGGATTTGGCTCAAGTGACGGTGCGCTCGCAAAAGGAGACGCTGGGTTCGACGCCGGCGCAGTTGTTGAGCACAACCGCCGAGTTGGAAGAAACATTCGATATCGCCGATCAGGGTCAAACCGCCGGCATGGACTGGGTCGAGTTGATCCCGAAAGACGGTGATGGGGTGTTTGCGAGCATCCGGCTGGCGTTTCGTGCATCGCAACTTGCAACCATGGAACTGCGCGACAATCTGGGTCACCACACCGTGCTGACGTTCAGCAACATCAAGGTCAATCCGCAATTGGATCGGGCGACGTTCAAATTGGACATACCTAAGGGTGTTGATGTGGTGGGCGAGTAGAAATCCATCGGCGCCATGGCAAAGGTTGTGGGAGCGGATTATTCCGCGATTGAATCGGCGCGGGCGACGACCTTCGGCAAGAACAACGGCAAGGGTGGTCCCATAGAGTCCAGCGCGGCCTCTTCCGCGCATTGTAAGAGTTTCGAGTCATGTCCTCACACGAAGAATTAAACCGCCCGTTGGCCGATCGCATGCGACCGCGTTCGATCGACGAGATCGCCGGCCAGTCCCATTTACTCGGCGCGGGCAAACCGCTGCGCCGCGTGCTCGAGTCGCGCAAACCCCATTCGCTGGTGTTTTGGGGGCCGCCGGGTACGGGCAAGACGACGCTGGCGCGGCTGATCGCGCAGCATAGCGACGCGCTGTTCATTCCGCTGTCGGCCGTGTTGTCCGGCGTCAAGGACATTCGGGAAGCCATCGAGCGGGCGCAATCTGAGCGCCGTCTGCATCAGCGCGCCACCATTTTGTTTGTCGATGAGGTTCATCGCTTCAACAAGGCGCAGCAAGACGCGTTCTTGCCCTATGTCGAGGACGGCACGGTGACGTTCATCGGCGCCACCACGGAGAATCCGTCGTTCGAATTGAACAGCGCGTTGCTGTCGCGGGCGCGGGTTTATGTTCTAAAGCGCTTGGCTGTGGAGGAAGTGACGGCAATGCTGTATCGGGCGTTGGAGGATGCTGAGCGCGGCCTGGGGGCGTTGCGTCTTGATCTAAGCGCGGAGCAGATCGATCGAATCGCCCAAGCGGCGGACGGTGACGGCCGGCGCGCGCTCAACCTGCTGGAACTTGTCGCGGATTTGGCGGAGCCGGCGGGCGAGGGCGGCGGGCACGGCATATCAGACGATGTGTTGAACGAAGTCCTGGCCGGCGGCGTGCGGCGCTTCGACAAAGGCGGCGAAGCGTTTTACGATCAGATTTCGGCGCTGCACAAGTCCGTGCGGGGGTCGTCGCCCGATGCGGCCTTGTATTGGTTGTGCCGCATGCTCGACGGCGGTTGCGATCCACGCTACATCGCCCGCCGCATGGTGCGCATGGCCAGTGAAGACATCGGCAACGCGGACCCGCGGGCGTTGACCTTGGCGCTCGAAGCGTGGGATGTGCAGGAGCGTTTAGGCAGCCCGGAAGGCGAGCTGACGTTGGCGCAAGCGGTGATCTACATGGCCTGTGCGGCCAAGAGCAACGCCGTATATGTCGCCTACAACAAAGCAGCGGAGGAGGTGAAGCGCAAGGGCTCGCTGGAAGTGCCGCTGCACCTGCGCAACGCGCCCACGGCCCTGATGAAGAAACTCGGCTACGGCAAAACCTATCGCTACGCCCACGACGAACCCGAAGCCTACGCCGCCGGAGAGTCCTACTTTCCCGACGACATGACGCCGAGCACCTACTACCAACCCGTCCCCCGCGGCCTCGAAACCAAAATCAAAGAAAAACTCGAATACCTGCGCCAACTCGACCGCAAAGCCCGGGGTCAGACCCCCATCTAACCCGACTTAGCGGATTCGCCCCCGATTTTCCCCTTTCCCAGTTTTTAAGTCATTGACGCACAAGCGCTCGACCCGCCAAAAACCGGCAAAAAGCGCTGTAGTGCAGACCTTGCTTGTTGCCAAGCAACGAGGCATGTGGATAATGACGAGCCACTATGTTTCTGCGCGCAACGCCTCGCAAGAAAGACGGCAAGGTGCACCACTATTGGAGCATCGTGGAAAACACGCGTGTGAGCGGTGGTCGGGTGGTGCAGCGGCACGTGC
>JAKACW010000083.1 GCA_021821045.1 Pseudomonadota bacterium | reverse complement strand
GGAACGGATCCGCAAATAGCATCGGCGAGTCATCGCGGTAGTCGCTACGGGCATCCTGCCCTTTCGCGACATTCGCACATCCGTGTGCATCGGAAACCGCTCCCACGGGGAAGACGCGAGGCTGGCGTTGGCGACCTACGGAATCGCGTGAGACGAACATCACCGAATAAGCAGAACGAAAACATTCGACATACCGAGAACTGAACATGACAACCCTTACTCGAACATTGCTGGCCCTACTGCTCGCCGCGTTCACGGCAACCCATGCCGTCGCCGCCGTCACGCTGACCGTCGGCTCCGCATCCGCCGCGCCGGCTGACACGGTCGCCATTCCCGTCTCCCTCGCCAACGACGGCAGCGCGGTCGCGACGCTGTTCGATGTCACCTTCGACGGCACCCAACTCACCGCCGGCACGCCCAGCGGCGCCGCAGCCCTAAACGGCCACGGCATCGCCTACAACGTAACGCTGCCCGGCACGCTGCGCATCATTGTCAGCCCGCCGCAGAACAACGCCGTACTGGGCAGCAACGTATTAGTAAGCATTCCGTTCACCGTCGCCGCCAACGCGCCCTCCGGTGGCGTCGCGCTAACGCTCACCCATGTCGAAGTCAGCGACGCAACGGCGGCGGATGTGGCCTACACCGCCATCAACGGCGCGATCACCATCGCCAACGGGACGCCCACGGCGGACACCGATGGCGACGGCATGCCCGATGCCTTTGAACTGGCCTACGGCCTCAACCCGAACGACCCGAGCGATGCGCTGGGCGACCTCGACAACGATGGCGTCAGCAACGCCGACGAATACACCTTCGGCACCCTGCCCACCGTCCACAACGGCAGCGGCGTCGTGGCGCAAAGCGGCTGGAGCCTGATGTACGTCGACAGCCAGGAGCTGGTCGGCGAGAACGGCGCCGCCATCAACGCCTTCGACGGCGATCCTGCCACGATCTGGCACACGCAGTGGTCGGGCACATCGCCGTTGCCGCCGCACGAGATCCAGATCGATCTCGGCGGCGAGTACACGCTGAGCGCGCTGCGCTATCTGCCGCGCCAGGGCGGCACGCTCAACGGCACTATCCGCGACTACGAGGTGTATCTGAGCAGCGATGGCATGAATTGGACGCGCGTCGCCAACGGCGCCTGGGCTGCCGATCAAATCGAGAAGACGGCGAGCTTTTCGCCGGTGACGGCCGGTTACCTACGCCTGCGCGCCCTGAGCGAAGTCAACGGCAATGCCTGGACGTCGGCGGCCGAGATCAACCTGGTGGCCGACTCGCTGCTGCCTGGCGCCAAACGCGCACCCGACGGCTGGATCAGCAGTCCGGCGGCGGACGTGACGGTCGACGTTGGCGAAGCGCTGCTGTTCGCGGGCGCGGCAAGCGACCCGGACGGGGACACCAACCTGAGCTACCTGTGGAACTTCGGCGATGCGCTGATTCCGCCGAGCTATGTGGCCGAACCGGGCACAATGCAGTTCGACCGCCCGGGCATCTACACGGTCACGTTGACGGTGAGCGACACCCTGGGAGCGACGGATCCGACGCCGGCGACGCGCGTGATCACCGTGGTCGACCCCAATCCCGCGCCGACGCCGACGCGGCTGCCGCAGGGCGGCTGGTCGCTGCACGAGGTCGACAGCGAAGAACTCATCGGCGAGAACGGTGCCGCCATCAACGCCTTCGACGGCAATTCGTCGACGCTCTGGCACACCGAATGGTCGGGCTCTGTGGACCCGGCGCCGCCCCATACCCTAGCCATCGCACTGGGTGGCCGCTATGTATTGAGCGCGCTCTACTACCTGCCGCGCCAGGGCAACACGCTCAACGGCACCACCCGCGACTATGAAGTCGAGATCAGCGACGATGGCGCAAGTTGGACGCGGGTGGCGAGCGGAACCTGGGCGGCCAATCAAACCGAGAAGACCGCGAGCTTTGCGCCAGTGTCGGCGCGCTACATTCGCTTGCGCGCGGTGAGCGAGGTCAATGGCAACCCGTGGACCTCAGCGGCCGAGATCAACCTGCTCGGAGTGCCCGATACCGGAGCGGCGAACAGCCCGGCCGAGAGCGTCATCGTCAGTCCCGCGACCGACGTCACCGTCGACATGGGCACCAGCGTGAGCTTCGCCGGATCCGGCAGCGACGCCGATGGGGATCTGCCGCTGAGCTTTGTGTGGAACTTCGGCGATGCGCTGATTCCGCCGAGCTATGTGGCGGAGCCCGGCCCGGTGCAGTTCGACCGCAGCGGCATATTCAACGTGACGCTGACGGTCGCCGATGCGCTGGGCCAGGCCGATCCCACGCCAGCGACGCGGACGATAACGGTGGTCGACCCCAATCCAAGCCTGCCGGCACTGCTGCCGCAGAGCGGCTGGACCCTGCACTACGTCGACAGCCAGGAACTGGTCGGCGAAAACGGCGCCGCCAGCAACGCCTTCGACGGCAATGCGTCGACGATCTGGCACACACAGTGGTCGGGCGCATCGCCGTTGCCGCCGCACGAGATCCAGATCGATCTCGGCACCAGCTACCGGCTGAGCGAGTTGCGCTACCTGCCGCGCCAGAACAACAGCTTCAATGGGACCATCGCCGACTATGAGGTGTACCTCAGCAGCGACGGCGTGAACTGGGGCACACCGGTGGCCAGCGGCCGCTTCCCCGCGACGCACGCCGAGCAGCGCGTGACGTTCCCCGAAACGCCGGCATGCTACGTCCGTCTGCGCGCGCTGAGCGAAGTCAACGGCAATCCATGGTCCTCGGCGGCCGAGATCAACCTGGTCGGGCGCTAGGAACGATGAGAAGAATGTGTTTGGGGCGTGGCGGTAAGTGACTGTGAACCAGCCTAAGTAACTTCGATTAGTGGTTCGCCACGCTGCAGTGACTCGATGATCCGACCAAAGATGGGCTCGAACCACTGCAAAAGCTGGGACTTTGTGGTGTTGCCCAAACGAATCCAAACCACCGCTGGTCCCGACGTGTTAAGCGTGCGACGGACTGCAAAGTCTTCATCCTTCGTAACAATCACCGCGCCATGTCGTTTGGCATAGTCCCAGATCGCTGTATCCGACGCCTCGGCCAGCGCGATGTCGGCGACATGCTCCGCGGAATATCCTTGGGACTCTATCCAGCGCGCCAAAGCGGGCGGTAGCTGCGCATCGATCAGAAAGCGCATCAGGCAACGCGCAAGACCGGGTGATCGGACTGCCTCGCGGCATATTCCAACGTCGCCGTAATATCCTCAGGCTCGAGGTACGGGTAGCTGTCGAGGATTTCCTCGCGACTCGCCCCGGATGCAAGCATATCGAGAACGTCTGTCACCCTGATGCGAAGGTTGCGAATACACGGACGGCCACCACAGATATCCGGACTGGCGGTTATTCGGTGCAATTGGCTCATAGAACACTTTCCTTAAAGCAGTGTACGTAGTGATTCAATAATAGCCCATCCCTCCATTTTTCACGACCTCGCCAGCTCAGCAGCATGCTCTCCAAGACCCCGATCATCTGCCGGGAACCGGATGAAGACACCACGCGCGGCCGCTATCCCGCGCCTCGAACCACACCACATCGCTTTGTTAATCCCCAAAAATCAGGTAATCTTTGGCGCAAACCAGAAAAATCCAAGGGAGGTTTTATGCGCTGGGGATGGTGGGGCATCGTCGGACTTCTTTTTAGCCAGCTCGCATTTGCACAATCATGGGAAACGGTCAGAGCGCCAGCGGGATCGGGCACGAAGTACGTGGCGCAGACCAAAAACGCGGATGGCCACACGCTGACGATCAAGCGCAAAATCGGCCGGGCTGGTTATGAAGCATTCGCCCATCTCACCCTCGGCAAAGGTCAGAAGTTCGGCAAGGAGATGCCGGTTTTCCAGATCGACTCCGCGCCGCCGGAGGACACCCGCTTCATTACGATCGCCGGCGAAAACTTAGGACAGCGCTGGGGCTACATCGCGGGCAACGAAGCCGCCTGGCGCATTTGGACTTCGCCGGAACTGGAACTAGGCGCGAACGACACGCTGGTTCCGTGGCGTATGGGCAACACGGTCAAAATCAGTTACGTGGATGACAAAGGCAAGGCGCAGAAAACGGAGTTTTCATTGACCGGTTCCAGCGCGGCGATCGGCGATGCGGTGACGGGGCCGTTTAAATAGCCCGGGTGAGCCGCACATCGAATCGCGAAATAATCCGCTCCCACACAAGTTCGTTATTGTTGGTCGATCATAACCCGCAGCGGCGGCTAAAGCGCACGACTCGCCGCCGGCTGGAATCGTGTAACTGGCTCAGTCTGACCCCGTCCCAGGACAACACGCCGCGGATCTTGTCTTTGGCCAGCTTGCGAATGAAATAGCTGCGCACCCGCGCGGCGCGGGAACGCGGCGGTTTCGTCAACGCGACTTCCACTTCCGCATCGCGCAGAAATTCCGGCACCAGGCCGCTGGCGCGCAACCACTCGAAATAGCCGTCGTCCAGTTCGTGGTAGCGTAGATCGATCTTTTTCAGTCCCGCGTAATCACAGGAAAACTGTCCGCGTTCGAGCAACGATTTCTTGGTCAGCCAATCAATCTGGCCGAACAACCGCTCCGGCGCGAATTCCAACCCGTCGAGCACGTCGCGCCACAGCTTCACGATGCGCGTGGCCTCCAACGAAACGGTGCGGCTTTCGCTGACGAACTTGCTGGCCCGGTCCAAATAGAAACGCTGCATGGCCAAAGCGCGCCAGCGGCTGCCGTCGGTCATGGTGATGTCCGTTCGCAGGCTCGGATCGTGGGCGATGGCGTGCAGGGCCGCCACCGGATCGCGGGGCTGAGGCGCATCCTGCAGCCACCCCTCTTCCGCCATGTCGAGGACCAGTGCCGTCATGCCCAGTTTGAGATACTCCGCGGTGGGCGCCATGTTGGCGTCGGCAAAGCCCAGTTGCAAACGCTGGCGGCCGCAGAACAGCCGCAACAACGGATCGAACCGCAGCATGGCCGGCGCCATAAACTGTTTCAGCAAATTGCCGGTATCCAGCATCGGCCGATCACTGGGGCTGTTGGTCAAGCGCAGCACGCGTTTTATGACAGTCGCTTTTTCCGCCAACGTAAAGGAGCCGTTGGGATGCATGCTGCCCGCGCCGCAAATCACGCTGCGGGAGACGAAAAAACTCATGGCGTTGCGTCGGATGTCGCGAAACGCGCAGAGGCGCATCAGACCATTGATCCCCAGCGTCACCGGTGCCCACAGAGCCACTTCCGTCCACACCAAGGGTCGCGCCAGCCGCTGAATGAACGACCAAAATACTTCCTCGGCGGCCCCGCTCTTGGTTCGCTGCGCGGCGCCCTTAATCACGCTGCCGAGCAACGTATACGCCAGCGCGGGGATCACCCACACCAGTGTCATGGCCCACAACGCCAGCGCAATGGGCAGAATCGCCGGTGCCAACGCCACCAATCCCGCGCGCCACAACCACAAGCGCCAACCGCGGGCGATCTCGACTTCGTAGTTCTCTTGCGCCGCATGGACGTGGCCGTACGCATCGCGGCAGTTCTTCAGCAAGCCGAATTGGCGCTGCTCGTCCTCGGACTTGGGGAGATTGCGGCGGGCGTTGCGCAGCGCATCGATCAGCAGATGCTCTTGCGCCTTTTGATAGACCAGCAGTTCGTGAGGGGAGGTGCACTCGGGGGTCACGCCCTCGATCAGTCCGCCGTCCACGGCAGTCGGCAATGCTTCGTAGTAAAACGCGCCGCCGTTCTGCACGAAGTAGCGTTCGCCGGTGACGGAGAAATCCCGCCCGCGCACTTGATCGCAGTACGGGCGCATCGCCGTCATCAAGGCGCGAAACAGATAAAGATTGCCGAGGGGAAAATAATGCGAACCGAGACGGCGTACCGCGTACTCCGTCTCGAGTCCCATCAGTCGATTGAGCATGATCGCAGAGCGCGGCGGATTATTCGCCGCCTTCCACAACCTCCGAGTCCTTCAAAAACGTCTCGGGACGATCGTTGGCGTCTTCAATGATCGCCTGCATCACCTGGGTGGTGATCTCTTCGCGCTGCTCGCGCGATGGAGCCGAACGCGGACTGTTGGACTGGGCCATGGAAACCTCCTCAATGCCAGTGTTCCTACCGATTAACTATCGGCTTGGGCAGCGAGGCGCTTGATGCAGCCAATCCTCCCGTCAATTGTCCACGGATATCATCGAGTTAGGCCCGCAGTCCAGGACCCTCCAACGTTTAGAACGCGTAATTGTGCTCGGCCAGCCAGGACTGCGCGGCGCGATGCTTTTTGTCCGCCGCCCGGCGGATCCAGAAATAGGCCTTTTCCTGATCCGGCGCGAAGATATTCCCTTCCGCATAGAAATGGCCGAGCTGGAACTCGGCGGCGGGAAAGCCTTGCTTGGCCGACTGCGTCAACCATTCAACCGCCAGCTTTTCATTGCGGGCGATGCCTTGGCCCTTGAAGTAGCGCATGCCCAGAAGATATTGATACACCGGATCGCCGCCTTGCGCTTTCGCGGTCAGCGTTATCACCGGCTCAGACTCCTGGGTGCTGATGGGCCGAAGCTGCACGTACATGGCCTCGAGATTTTGCTGCGCGCCGCGGTGACCCTGACCTGCCGCCGCAAGATAGTACTGGATCGCCAAATGGAGATCGCGCGGCACACCCTTCCCCTTGGCGTGCAGGAAACCGAGGTTGGTCAGCGCGTCCCAATCGCCGCGCTCGGCGGCCTGCTGCCACAGTTTGTGCGCTTGTTTTTCGTCTTGCGCCGTACCCAACCCCTGCGCGTACAGATAAGCCATCGCCGCTTGGGCTGAGGGGTGACCCTCGCCCGCCAGCGATTGCCAGGCCTTGAGCGCGGTGGCGTAATGCTGACGATGAAACGCGTCGAGTCCCGAGAGATAACCCGGATGATCGTGCCAGCGATCCATTTGATCGGCGGTCGCGGCGGCGGGCACCACTGGTACCGCCGGTTGATTCAGGCGCTTCGCCAGCTGCTCGACGGGGGCGCCGTCGGTGGCACAACCGGAAAGTAGTACGCTCAGGGATACTCCAAGAATCGCAGCCAAATTTTTCGGAGACACGGCGGGTTCCTCCTCGTATTTTTTGATTTTGGCGTCTTCCTCCTTTTTCGACCGCTCGCGCGATACATTTAGTTACAATTGTAACTGTTTGGTTTCGCGGAATTATTGGCCCAAACTGACGGCTCAGCCTGTAGCCGCGGGTAATTCTGTGTTGAACACTCACGACAATGTCCACAGTCTAAACAGTTGTATGCCTCGATCCCCCGTCTATACTTCGACTTACCGACCCCTCGTCGCACATACCGACTCGACATGACACGTCCACGATCGCCCCGGCTTTTGGCGAAGATTTTCAAACTCGGATTCCTGCTGGCCCTTGCCACGCTGCCCAGTTGCAGCGCGCCGCACAAGGGAACCTTGCGCATCGGCACCAATCTTGCCCCCGGCTACGAGTTCTTCTACCTGGCGCGGGAGCGGGGATGGTTGGATCCGCGGCAAGTGCACCTGGTGGAATATTCAACCGCCACAGAAGTGCTGCGGGCTTTTCGCAACCGCATTATTAATGCCGCCGCCATCACCATGGACGAAGCCATACTGCTTGCCGAAACGGGAGAAGATGTGCGCATTGTGCTGGTCACCGCCATCTCCTCCGGCAGCGACGCCATCCTGGGCTCATTGGAGATTCAAACCTTGGCGGGCTTGCGCGGGCGGCGCGTCGCCGTTGAGAACACCGCGTTCGGCGCCTATTTGCTGCAGCGGGCATTGGATCATGCCGGCCTGACGCGCGATGACCTCGAGATCGTGCCGCTGCCGGTGGACCAACATGAGCGCGCCTTCCGCTTCGGCCGCGTCGACGCGCTGGTGACATTCGACCCCATGCGCAGCCGCCTGGTGCAAGCCGGCGCTCACGAATTATTCTCGAGCAAGGATCTGCCCGGGGAGGTGGTGGGCGTACTGGCGGTGCGCGGTGATGCGTTCGAACGATTGGAGCCCGCGGTCACCGCGGCCATCGCCAACTGGTTCCGCGCCGTCGACGACTACGCCAAGAATTCAACCGAGGCCCTGCCGGTCATGGCCAAACGGCACCAAATGTCGGACGATGCATTCCGGCAGACGCTCACGGGCTTGCAGATCGGCGACGCCGAAACAAACAAGGAGTTGATGCTCGGCGACGAGCCCCGGCTGATCCAAAACCTCGCCCTGATCAGCGACATCATGATCCATGGCAACCTTCTCGCGTCGCCGATCGATACGGCGCGCATCGTCGATCCCAACCCCCTGCAAGTGGCTCTTAACCGTGAAAAGTGAACCGTTCACCGTCGCCAGCATACACTCCTTGGGCGTGCGCATTGCACTGGCCTTGGTGCTGCTGGTCGTCACGATCGGGTTGGTGAACTACGCCTATCACAGCCGCGTCGCCGAGGAAAACATCATCAGCGATACCGCCTCCGATCTGTCCGACGCGCTGGCGCTGCTGCAAACCTCCATGCAGCAGACGATGCGTGACGGCGACTTAACCCAGGCCCAAGCCGAACTGGCCGCCCTCGGCGCCGACCCCAACGTGCGGGCCGCCGTCCTCGTCGACGCAGACCGCCGCATCATCGCCTCATCGCGCCGCGCCTGGCTGGGCGAGCACTTTGACGTGGCCGCCGCCACCGCGCCCGACATGGCCGATGAGTGGAGCGCATTGACATCGACCATTCAGGGCGACCGACGGGGCGACGTACGGATCGATGACGAACGGAATTTTCTCATCGGGGCCTATCCCGTGCGCTTGCAGCAACGCCGCGCAACGCCCCGTCCGACCGAGTATGGCTTCATCGCCGTCACCTACGATATGCGGTTGAGAAAGGAAGCGGCGGCGAACATGGTGGCCTCGCAAACCGGTTTCTTCACGACATTCATTATTGTCACCGCCATCGTCCTATGGGCCGCGGCCCGCGTCCTGATTACCACCCGTGTTCAACGACTGACACAGACCGCGGGCCAGTTGGCGGCCGGCAATCTGCGCGCGCGGGTGCGACTCTCCGGCACCGACGAACTGGCGGCGCTGGGACGCGCTTTCGACCGCATGGCGCAAAAGATCGCCCAGCACCAGAACAGACTTTACGAACACGAGCGCCAATTGCGATCGCTTTTGGAATCCACCGCCGAAGGCATCATCGGCATCGACCACCGTGGCCAGTGCACGTTCTGCAACCCGACGGCGGCGACAGCGCTGGGTTTCGATAATTCGCTGGCGCTGCTGCGCAAGGACGTCGCGGGATTCTTCGGCGCGCCGCCCAAGCAGGATGAAACCGCTTTTCGCGCCGAATTCTTCCAAGCGCTGGAAGACGGGCGGAAACTCTATTTGCCCGAGATTCCCTTGAAGCGGCGCCAGGGGTCGCCAATCACGGTTTCCCTGCGTGTTTACCCGATGGAACAAGACGGGCGCACCAGCGGCGCCGTGGCGACGTTCATCGATGTGACGGAGCAACATCAGACCACGCGCACCCTGGCCAAGGCCTCGGTGGTGTTCGAGCACAGCGCCGAAGCCATTGTGGTGACCGACCGCAACGGCACCGTCGAACAGTCGAACAGAGCCTACACAAAACTGACCGGCATTCCGTCCGAAAAAGCGCTCAACCGACCGTTGGGGCAACTGCTCAAATGGGATTCGTTGGAATCGACTGTCTGGCACAGCGCCGAAACCACGGGCACATGGCAGGGTGAAATTTGGCAGACCCGCAGCGACGGCAGCGTCTTTCCGTCGTGGACGACGGTATCGAGGGTCATCAACGGCCAGCAAGAAGTCACTAACTTCATCGTCATGTTCACGGACATTACCGAGAAGAAGAACTGGGAAGCGCATATCGAGCATCTTGCCTACTACGATGCGCTGACGAATCTGCCCAACCGACGCCTGTTCGGCGACCGACTCAAGCACGCCATCGAGCGGGCCAAGCGCCGCCAAAGCAAGGTGGCAGTGCTGTTCGCGGACTTGGACCGCTTCAAGAATATCAACGACTCCCTTGGGCACAGCGTCGGAGACCGCTTGCTGCAAGAGGTGGCGCGCCGCTTGACAGAGCATGTTCGCGAACAAGACACCGTGGCGCGCCTGGGCGGCGATGAATTCACGGTACTCCTGGACGACTTGCACTCCGATGACGAGCCGGTGATCGTCGGCGAAAAGATTCTCGATGCAATGAACCAGCCTTTTCACTTGGACGGACACGAACTGCACATCGGCGCCAGCATCGGCATCAGTCTGTTTCCCGACGATGCGACGCTGGCGGAGGACATCACCAAGCACGCCGATGTGGCGATGTATCTGGCCAAGCAGCAGGGCCGCAACCGCCTGCTCCGTTTCGACGAAACGCAGGGAAATCACTCCGAGCAGCGCAGAGTCATGGAATCGGAATTGCGCGACGCCCTGGCGCAGCATCAACTCAGCCTGCACTACCAGCCGCAAATCGACCTGGCAAACGGCCAGATCGTCGCCGTCGAGGCGCTGGCGCGATGGCAGCATCCGGAGCAGGGCTACATTCCCCCGCCCGAGTTCCTCGCGCTGGCCGAAGGCAGCGATCTGAGCGACGACATCGGCGAGTGGCTGATCGACAGCGTCTGCCGCCAGATCGCCCAATGGCAGCGGCGCGGTCAAGAAGCGCTGCCCATTGCGGTCAATTTGTCGCCGAGTCAAGTCGGCGATGAAGAGTTCTTGCTGCGCATCAAAGGGAAGATCGACGAGTACGGCGTCGACGGCAGCGCATTGCAGTTGGAGATCGGCGAAGACACGCTAACCAGCGCGCCTGCCAGAAGCAAGCGCGCCCTGCAAGCCTTGCGCGACGTTGGAATTCGGATCGTCGTCGACGACTACGGCATCGGCTCCGGCGGACTCGAGCAGTTTCACGACATGCCCATCGATCGTTTGAAGATCAATCGCGGATTCGCGCAGGGCCTGCCCCACGACCGGCACACCGCATCGGTTATTTCGAGCATTGTCGCGCTGGCCCATGCGCTGCGGGTGGACGTCATCGCGAAAGGCGTGGAACGTCAGTCGCAAGCCGCCTACCTCAAGCAGGCCCGCTGCGACGCGGCGCAGGGTTTTCTCTACTACCGACCCATGCCGGCCGACCAGTTGGATCGCGTCATCCGCGACAAAAAACCGCGCGCCGCGAAAAAGGAAAACACCTCGATTAATTAGTTGGGGTCGTGCGGTGGTGGCGCTTCGACGACGCCGCAAGACGCTGCGGGGCTCGAAAAACCGCTGGCTGCGCAACTGACTCGGCACATCCCTGTGCCTCGCCCTTCGGGCGCACTTCGTGCGCCCAAACTGCGTCCTGCCGTTTAGTCGCCGACGGCTTCGCCTGATGTCGGCTCGAACAGTGCTCGCCTTTACGCGGTTTTTTGTCGCCCCTTGCTCGGCGCCGATGGAGCGCCACCACCGCACGGCCCCAATCCTTTATTTCATATGATCTAGGATCGCCTTGCGCACGCTCTCCAGACTGCCGTCGACGCTCAGCAAGCGATCGCCCGCTTGCTTGATCGCCGTGTCAGGATCTTTCAGCCCGTGGCCGGTAAGCGTGCAGACGACGGTCGAGCCTTCGGGAATTTTGCCAGACTTGATATCGCGCATCGCGCCGCCGATAGACGCCGCCGAGGCCGGTTCGCAGAACACGCCTTCAAGCTGGGCCAGCATTTTTTGGGCGTCGAGAATTTCTTGGTCCGTCAACTCGTCGAACCAGCCGTCGGATTCTTTCTGCGCTTTCCAGGCCAAATCCCAACTGGCGGGATGCCCGATACGAATGGCGGTGGCGATGGTTTCCGGGTTGTCCAGCGCTTTGCCGCGCAGGAACGGCGCGGCGCCAGCGGCTTGATAACCGGCCATGCGCGGTCGGTTGTTGCAGGCGCCGTGGGAAAAATATTCTTGATAACCGATCCAGTGAGCGCTGATGTTGCCGGCGTTGCCCACCGGCAAACAATGAAAATCCGGAGCGCGGCCCAATGCCTCGATGATCTCGAAAGACGCGGTCTTCTGGCCCTGCAGACGATAGGGGTTGATGGAATTGACGATGGTCACCGGCGCGTGTTCGGCCACTTCCTTCACCAACTGCAAGCCACGATCGAAATTGCCTTTGATCTGCAACACCACCGCGCCGTGAATCATCGCCTGCGCCAGTTTGCCCAACGCGATCTTGCCCTCGGGAATGATAACGAACGCGGTAATGCCGGCCCGCGACGCATAGGCCGCCGCGGACGCCGAGGTGTTGCCGGTGGAGGCGCAAATGATCGCCTTACTGCCGTCTTCCACCGCCTTGGTCACCGCCATGGTCATGCCGCGGTCCTTGAACGATCCCGTGGGATTCAGTCCTTCGTACTTGACGTAGATATCGACGTGCTTGCCCAACGCGCGCGGAATGTTATTCAACCGAATGAGCGGTGTATTGCCTTCGCCTAAACTGATGATGCGGGTGTCCTCGCGCACCGGCAGACGGTCGCGATAGCGGTCGATCAATCCTGTGTAACGTGTCGTTGTCATGGTCTATACCTTAAAGTTTCGAATTCATCTATCTGGTCGACACTGTGGGAGCGGTTTCCTACCGCGATTCTTCGCCCGAATCACCGCCAGCACCGATTCAAATCGCGGTAGGAAACCGCTCCCACAACATATCTGATTCAGCGCTCAGCCCTTCGCGCCCAGATGCTCGAGGCGAATGCGCGTCACCGGCGCGCGAATGGACGATAACGCCTCGATGCGTTTGATCGCCGCAATCATTTGCTTCTCCCGCATGCGATGGGTCAACAGGATTACCGGCACGGTATCCGCGCCTTCGGCGGGTTCTTTCTGAATGAGCGCTTCGATGCTGATGCCCTGATCGCCGAGGATGCGGGTCACATCCGCCAGCACGCCCGGTTTGTCTTCCGCCAGCAACCGTATGTAATACGCCGTCTCGATCTCCTCCACGGGCAACACCGGCACGTTGGCGATGGCTTCCGGCTGAAACGCCAAATGGGGCACTCGGTTTTCCGGATCGGCGGTCAATGTTCGAGTGACATCGACCAAGTCCGCGACCACGGCCGAAGCCGTGGGATCCGCGCCGGCGCCGGCGCCGTAATACAAGGTGGGTCCGACCGCATCGCCGTATACCAGCACCGCGTTCATCACGCCATCGACGTTGGCGATCAAACGGCGGTGAGGAATCAGCGTCGGCGCCACCCGCAATTCGATGCCGTCATCCCGCTTGCGCGCCATGCCCAGATGCTTGATGCGATAGCCCAGCTCCGCCGCATACGCCACGTCCTCGCGGGTAATGCCGCTGATGCCTTCGGTGTACGCCTTGTCGAATTGCAGCGGCACGCCGAAAGCGATGGATGCCAGAATCGTCAGCTTATGGGCCGCATCGATGCCTTCGACGTCGAAGGTGGGATCCGCTTCCGCGTAGCCGAGCGCCTGGGCTTCTTTCAGCACGTCGGCGAAATCGCGGCCCTTGTCGCGCATTTCGGTAAGAATGAAATTGGTCGTGCCGTTGATAATGCCGGCCAGCCACTGAATGCGATTTCCCGCCAACCCTTCGCGAATCGCTTTAATGATCGGAATCCCGCCGGCCACGGCCGCCTCGAAGGCGATCATCAAGCCTTTCGAACTCGCGGTGGCGAAAAGCTCGTTGCCGTGCCGGGCGATGAGCGCTTTGTTCGCGGTCACGACGTGCTTGCCGTTTTCCAGGGCCTTTTGCACCAACTCCCGCGCCACGCCCGTGCCGCCGATCAACTCGACGACGATGTCCACGTCAGGATTATTTACAACAGCGAATGCATCCGTCGTTACCTTGATGCCATCGAGGTTGCAACCGCGGGTCTTGTTCACGTCACGCGCGGCGGCATGAATGATATTGATCCCGCGGCCGGCGCGCCGGGTGATTTCCTTGGCGTTGCGGGCAAGCACGTTCACCGTGCCGCCGCCGACGGTGCCCAGTCCGAGCAGACCGACTTTCACTGGTTCCATTTTTTTGCCCCTCCCGCTTCTTGTTATGACCGGTTGCCTTGGCGAAACATATCGCGGATGCCGCGGATAGCCTGCCGGCTGCGATGTTCGTTTTCAATCAAGCTGAAACGCACGTGATCGTCGCCGTAATCGCCAAAGCCGATTCCGGGCGACACGGCCACCTTGGCTTCTTCGAGCAATTTCTTCGAAAATTCGAGGGAGCCCAAATGGCGGTAGTCCTCGGGAATGGGCGCCCAGACGAACATCGTCGCCTTCGGCGGCTGCACTTCCCAGCCGATGGCGTTCAAGCCGCTGCACAGCACATCGCGGCGATTTTGATAGGTGGCGCAGATTTCCTGCACGCACTGTTGCGGCCCTTCCAACGCGGCGATCGCGGCGACCTGGATGGGCGTGAACGTGCCGTAATCCAGATAGGACTTCATGCGCGCCAAAGCCGCCACCAGTTCACGATTGCCCACCATGAACCCAACACGCCAGCCCGGCATGTTATACGTCTTGGACATGCTGTAGAACTCGACCGCAACTTCCTTGGCACCGGGCACCTGCATGATGGACGGCGCGACATAGCCATCGAACGCAATCTCGCAGTAGGCGATGTCATGCACGACCCAGATCTGATGCTCCCGTGCAATCTCCACGACCTTGGTGAAAAAATCCAACTCGACGCACTGCGTGGTCGGATTACCCGGGAAATTTAAGATCAACATTTTGGGGCGCGGCCAGGAATCCTTGATGGCCTTTTCCAACTCCGCGAAAAAATCCCCGCCTTCGATCAAGGGAACGTGGCGAATGTCGGCGCCCGCGATCACCGCGCCGTAGGGATGGATCGGATAGGCCGGATTGGGCACCAGCACCGCATCGCCCGGACCGACGGTGGCCAATAGCAGATGAGCGAGCCCTTCTTTCGAGCCGATGGTGACGATGGCTTCCGACTCCGGGTCGAGGTCGACATTGAAGCGTTGTTTGTACCAAGTGCAAATGGCGCGGCGCAAACGCGGAATGCCTTTGGAGACCGAATAGCGATGCGTGTTGGTACGCTGCGCCGCTTCCAGCAGTTTCGCCACGATGTGGGGCGGCGTCGGCTGATCGGGGTTACCCATGCCAAAGTCGATGATGTCTTCGCCGCGCGCCCGAGCCTTGGCTTTCAGCTCGGTGACAATATTAAAAACGTAGGGCGGCAGGCGCTTGATGCGCTGAAAATCTGTGTTCAAGGGTGATATCCAAAAAAGGTTGCTGACTCAATAACTAACGGCAAAAAAGAACGTGAAAAGGTACCTTTGCGACGGTGCCGTGTCAATCCTAAACGGGGTTGGCGACGCCGGCTATGGCCGGCCGGGGTTGCGATTGGACTCGCCAGAGTTTAAAACAGAACCTTGCTTGGCCCCAAACGACAACCCGAATCGAGAAAGAGAGAGACACCTTAATGCAGTTTGCCCAGGAAGCGGACGCCACCGCCTACGTCATTCGCGCGTACTCGGCAGGGGAAGTGGTCATCACCGAGCCGCTGACCAGCGAACTCATTCTGGACGCGGCGCAGTCGAGCAATCGCCGTCCGCTGCTCAACCGCCGCACCCTCGTCCGCAGTGCGGTGGTAACACCGAAACTGCTGATCGACGACTGGCGGCCGCAGCAACCGAATGAGCTTAGCATTCAGGATGTTACTGTATTGGCGGAACTGGAGCCGGAGGTTCTCCTCATCGGCACCGGGCGCGCTCTGACCTGGCCAGACCACGCGCTGTTGGCGCCACTGCGCAATAAGGCGATCGGCTTTGAAATCATGGATACGGCGGCGGCCTGCCGCACGTATAACATCTTGATGTTCGAGGGACGGCGCGTCGCCGCGGCCTTGATGATGATTTAAATTACACCACGCGCCGTATCTAATTTACGGCGCAACGGTCTATCCCAGCAGCAGCTCCGCCGACATGCCCTCGCGTTCGAGAATCTTACGCAGCCGCTTGAGCGCTTCCACCTGAATCTGCCGCACCCGCTCGCGGGTCACACCGATGGATTCGCCGACCTCCTCCAACGTCGCCGCGTCTTGGCCGTTGATTCCGAAGCGGGATTCCACCACCTGCCGCTGCTTCTCGTTGAGCTGGGCCAGCCAGGCTTCGATACAGCGTTGCATTTCCTCGTCCTGCAACACGGACGTCGGATCGGAAGATCCGCCCTCGGCGGCCGCCTCCAACAACAACTTCTCGCGATTGGCGATGGGACTATCGACGCAAGTGATTTGGTCGTTGAGACTCATGAGTTCTTTGACGTCTTCCAAGCGCAAATCGAGCACCTTGGCGATGTCTTCGTGACTTGGCTCGTGATCCATGGTTTGCGCCAATTTGCGCGCCGCCCGCTGATACTGATTTATTTGCTTGATCAAATGCACCGGCAGCCGGATGGTGCGGGTTTGATTCATAATGGCCCGCTCGATGGTCTGGCGAATCCACCACGTTGCGTAGGTGGAGAAACGAAAGCCGCGCTCGGGATCGAATTTCTCGACGGCGTGAATGAGGCCGAGGTTGCCCTCTTCGATCAAATCCAACAGCGCCAGACCGCGGTTTAGATAATAGCGTGCGATTTTTACGACCAACCGCAGATTGCTTTCGATCATCCGCTGACGGGCTGCTTCCTGCCCCTGCTGCGCCAATCGCGAGTAGTAGACTTCTTCCTCGGCGGTCAACAATGACGAGTAGCCGATTTCGTTGAGATAGATTTGTGTGGCGTCCAATTCCCGATCCGTCGCCAAGCGGCCGTCGACACTGCGTCCGCGGGGACCGGGAGCGCGGCGTTCGACCCGTTCCTCTGCGGCGCTGACCGCGGGTTCTTCGGCGACTTCGTCGTCAACCGCATCGTCAACAAATTCGATCTCTTCTTCCGCTTCCAGTCGGGACGATTCCAAGTTCATCGCTCCATCCATCCAATTGTTGACCAGCACCATAAGATGCAATGTTTCTGCAATTTGTCAAGCTTTCTTTGCATATTTTTTTGTAACAGCGCGTCAATGTTTCGTGATGGGAAGGTAACGTCGCGGATCTACAGGTTTTCCATCGCGGCGAATCTCGAAGTACAAACTGGGCCGCTGATTGCGATCATGACCGATTTCGGCGATGCGCTGTCCGCCCGTGACGTGCTGATCATCGCGCACCAACAGTCGGCGATTATGCGCGTAGGCACTGAAAAATTCATCGTCGTGTTTGATGATCACCAAGTTGCCATAACCCTTGAGCCCATCGCCGCTATACACGACGCGACCCGCCGCGGCGGCTTGAACCGGCTGACCTTCGCCGCCGCCGATGTCCACGCCCACGACCAAACCGTCCTTCTTGCGCAGCGTCACCGGCCCCTGCGCCGGCCAACGCCATTGGACGTGAACTTGCGCGGGCGGCTTCGCGAGTATCGGCGAGGGCCGGGCAACTGATCGCGGCGGCTGCGTGCGCACCATGCCTTGGGTTTGGGCATTGGACGGTGACCCCCCTCGCGCCGTCGCGACGGGCGCGGGCTCAGTAGAGGACTTGCTTAACAAGGTCCATTCGGTTTCGCGCGGCGCACTCAACGCAAGCGTCTGGCCCGGAAAAATTCGATACGGCGGCGGAAGATTGTTCCACCGCGCGACATCACGATAATCCAAGCCGTATTTCCAACTGATGCCGTACAAAGTGTCCCCCGGCTCGACACGATAACCGCTGACCGACGCGCAGCCGGCAAGTAGAACCAACAGCCCGAGCACCCAAATATGTCGCGTCGCCCCGTAACACTCCCTGCCAGTAAAGCGAAGCCGAGCGCCCGCCACGCATCACCTATCTGAACACCCAAATCACGATCACTGCGGCAGCAATCACCAGCCAGCCCAAGGTGTCGACGTACTTGTGCAGCGCGGCTTCGGCGCGCGCGCCGCCCCAAGCCATCATGCCCGCCACCAGGAAAAAGCGCGCGCCGCGACCGACCACCGAGGCCAGCACAAAGGGCAAAAACGCCATCGCCAGCGAACCGGCGGCAATGGTGAACACTTTGTAGGGGATGGGCGAAAAGCCTGCCACGAATATGGCGACCCAGCCCCACTCATCGAACCACTGTCGCGCCGTGTCGTACGCCTCTTGGTAACCCCATTGCGCCAAGTACGGTTGCACCAGATCGAAGGCCCATACGCCGATCAAATACCCGAACATGCCGCCCAAGACCGACATCACTGTCGTCAGAGTCGCGAACCGCCACGCTTTCGTGGGCTGGCTCAAACTCATGGGAGCGAGCATCACGTCGGGCGGAATGGGAAAGAAGGAACTCTCCGCGAAGCTCATTGCGCCCAGATACCAGGGCGCTTTCGGGTGCCGCGACCACTGCATGACGCGGGCGTAAATGGGTTGAAAAAGCTTCAAGTGTGGAACCTCTGTCAGTGTCTCAATCGCGGATAAATCCGCTTATATGGACCCGTCCTGTTTTGCAAGATAGCCCTCTTGTTTTTGACGATGGGGTTGCGACTGCGCGCTTATATCCGGCCTGTTGACGGCGGGTTTTGTCGTCCGCCTGGCCACAATGAATTCCGCGCACTCTCTGGCCTCTACACTCCTACACGGCTTGCCGGCTTGCGCCATATGAGCCTAACGAATTGACAGGTTGCCAGAAGAGCCGGTCTGAACCGGTATCGTCATCACATGAGTTCTATCTTCGCAATCGCGGGCAGGTCATTCCTCCACTAAAACGTTACATTACCTCTCGTCAGGGCGCTCAGGCCGCTTGATACGTTTCGCCGCGGGCCAGCAACACCCACATCGTTCGGGCCTG
>JAKACW010000082.1 GCA_021821045.1 Pseudomonadota bacterium | reverse complement strand
TGCTTGAGATCGAATTGCGCGTTGATCAGCGCTTCGCGCAGTTTGGGTTCTTCCTCCTGGTAAGTCGCTTTGTCGATCGCGTTGCCCAGCTCAGCGGATTCAAACACGACGGCCTCCTGATTCAGTTTGCGAACTACTTCGGTGCGTTGACCAAGCTCCGTGCGTTTGTGTCGTGCAATCCGCTTCGAAGAGCATGGATTTGGACGTCTTCGCTTAGGTCGTCGAGTTTGCAGTGTTTGCGTTTATAACTCAATGAGATGGCGCTTACCAGGCGACGCGCGTGGAACGCCGCGCGACGATTCATAAGACTTGGCCCCAAACTTGAAACACGACATGCGGAGGTTCGCGTATGTCGCTTCCGCGCGTCACGCGCTTGCGTCGTCAAGCGCGAACTTCGAGGGTAACGAAGGGTCAACAAGAGCGTCCCATCGCCCAACACGCAACAGAAGCGTAACAAAGAGACGGTAGAATTTTCTGTGAGCAGGGGTGGAGGAGTTTTTGTGAATTGTTTCCGGGCTGCCTACCAGCGGCCTAAGGAGGAAGACCCATGCTTGCCACGATCAACAGCGACCAAATTTTCGAGAAACTTTCCCTTTCCAGTCTTGCTGGCGATCTAACAATCGCCGAATGCCAAGCACTGTCCGGCATCATGACCGAGCGTAGTTTGCGCGACGGCGGATATCTCATCCGCGAAGGCGAACGCAGCGATGCCTTGTACGTCGTGACGTTCGGCGCACTGGAAGCCATCAAGCGCATCGGCGATCACGAAGAAAGCCTCGCCGTTATTACTCCCGGCGGACTCGCCGGCGCCATGGGGTTTATCGACGAGCAGGAGCACAGCGCGGACTTGCGCGCGCTCGGCGACACTTGGCTGCTGGAGATGTCTCGCGCCGATCTCGAAGCCGAGTTGTCGCACAACCCGCGACTCGTTTACAAAGTGATGCGAGCGGTCGTTCGCAATGCGCACAATATCGTGCGGCGCATGAATGATCAGTTCATGCAGCTCACGAGCTACATTCATCGCCAGAACGGTCGTTACTGATACTGTCGTTATTCGCGGAATGATCCGCTCCCACAGTTTGGACCGCGCTTCACCCGTGGGAGCGGATCATTCCGCGATTGTCGCCGAGATCTTTCGATACAGCCGATTCAATTCGCGGGCTCGACGCTCACATTGTTAACAATGTTAATCAAACCGGCGACACATTTTGCATTTAACAGTTTCCGCGCAATCCGAAAATAGCTCGATTAATTATCGTCTTATCGAATTTCTCCGCAGTTGGCCCAACCCTTGCTCTAGTACAAGGCAGGAGGCAACCGCTGACGTAAACATTTTCGGATGCCGTGCAAACGAAACATCACTTGGAGAAATACACATGACTTCACTCTTAGCACAAAACCTTGGCCGCACTGAAACCTCGCTACGTTGGATTCTCGGCGGCGGACTGATAATGGCCGTTCTGTCGAGCGCATACACGCCCGCGTGGTTGGCGTTGTTGGCGGCCTATCCCGTGTTTACCGCCATACTGGCGTGGGATCCTCTCTATGCAATGCTTGGCCTGACCAAATCGGTGCCCGCGTTTCGCACCGATCGCTTGGCCAGCCAAGTATCAAGCTAGGGAGACGACGTAACCGCTGTGGGAGCGGATCATTCCGCGATTGACTCGGCGAAGAATCGCGGTAGGAAACCGCTCCCACAACATCAACGATCTTGCCCTGTGGGAGCGGATCATTCCGCGATTGACTCGGCAAAGAATCGCGGTAAGAAACCGCTCCCACAACATCAACGATCTTGCCCTGTGGGAGCGGATCATTCCGCGATTGACTCGGCAAAGAATCGCGGTAAGAAACCGCTCCCACAACGGCAACGATCTTGCCCTGTGGGAGCGGATCATTCCGCGATTGACTCGGCGAAGAATCGCGGTAGGAAACCGCTCCCACAACGGCAACGATCTTGCCCTGTGGGAGCGGATCATTCCGCGATTGACTCGGCGAATAATCGCGGTAGGAAACCGCTCCCACAACGGCAACGATCTTGCCCTGTGGGAGCGGATCATTCCGCGATTGACTTGGCGAAGAATCGCGGTAGGAAACCGCTCCCACCCTTGACGCCAAGAACCGCAATTTCCTCGTTCTCATTGTCCAAACACGCTTCGCGCGCGCACGAATCTTGCTGCGTACTTTAACGGCGGCGTCATATCCCCATGTCATCATGCCAAACACGAACGACGGAGTGTTCGAAACGAGGCACATCCTTATGCAATACGAAACCGACCTTTCAGTGGATGAACGTTGCGCCGAGACGGTGCTTGAATGCGCCAAGATCATCGGCCGCGCCCCGGAGCCCAAGCAGACAATCGAAGCAATCCTAGGACTCATCGCCGACCGCTTGCGTTTGGAGAAGGGCAGGGTGCTTCTTCACGACGACGTCGCCGACGGGCTGCGGATTCGCTTTAACCATGGACTGTCCGACGACGAGCTCAAGCGCGGGTCCTATAGTATCGGCGAGGGAATCACCGGGCGGGTCATGAGTACCGGGCAACTTGCGATCGTGCCGGATATCGACGCCGATCCGACGTATCTGGGCCGTGTTTCCGCGCGCGAGACGTTGCCGGCGGGCAAGGTCGCCTATATCGCGGTGCCCATCCTGCAACATGACAACGTGATCGGCGTGCTGGCGGCCCATCCCCGACATCCGGATACAAGCAAGCTCAAGAAGAGCCTCTATGTGATGCAAGTCTGCGGCGCCATGATTGGCCAGGTGTTGCAGATCGAAGGTTTGGTCAAACAACGTACGGCGAGTTTAGCTTCGGAGTGTGAAGAGCTGAAGGAGTCCTTGCGCTCGGCCGGGCAAGTGTACGGCATCCTGGGGCAAAGCGACCCATTGCGCCAGGCGGTCGGGAAAGCGCTGCGGGCGTCGAAGTCATCGGCGACCGTGCTCATGGTGGGGGAGTCGGGCTGCGGCAAGGAGCGGTTCGCGCGCATGATTCATTTGGCCAGCAACCGGCGCGACAGTCCATTCGTGTGCATCAATTGCGCGGCTATTCCGCAGGAGTTGCTGGAATCCGAACTATTCGGTCACGAGAAAGGCAGCTTCACCGGCGCCACGGCGAGCCGGACGGGAAAATTCGAACAGGCCAACCGCGGCACCTTGTTTCTCGATGAAATCGGCGACATGAGCGTCGATCTGCAAGCAAAGCTGCTGCGCGCGCTGCAGGAGAAGAAAGTGACGCGCCTGGGTGGCACCGCGGAGATCGATACCGACGTCCGAATTGTCGCCGCCACCAATTGCGACCTGGAAGAAGCCGTCAAGCAAGGCCGCTTTCGTCTCGACCTCTACTTTCGCCTCAACGTTTTGCAGATTCACCTGCCGCCGCTGCGCGAGCGAACCGGCGACATCAAGCTGCTGGCGTTGTACTTCCTCAACCGGGAAAACCAGCGCTATTGTCGCAATACCAGTTTGACCGCCAAAGCGCTCGATCGCCTCGCCTCGTACAACTGGCCCGGCAACGTGCGCCAGCTCGAGAATGTTATCGAGCGGGCGGTAATCATGCTGGATTCTGACCGCATCCTGGCCGAGGACATCGACGGCATCATGGAGCAGGAGCCCGATATCGGGGTCGACAAACTCCCGCGACAGCTCGTGCCGGCCATGCTGAATGGCAATGGCGGCGCTGGGCAGACCAACTGGGATGGCGCGGCGCGCCCCTATCAAAGAGTCAGCGACGACGATCGGGAGGCCATCGAGACGGCATTGCGCAAAGCCCGCGGCAACAAGACTCAGGCCGCGAAAGTCCTCGGCCTGAGTTCGCGTCAGTTGCAGTACCGATTGGAGAAACTCGGCATCGCCTAATTGATCAGTTTGTAGCGATGATCTCCGCGGGTGACGGAAACATGAAATGCCCAAATACGGGGAAGTGATCGGACAGGTCGTAGTCACCGCCAAAGGCAATCGGAGAACGCGGGATAAACGTTTCGATGATCGAACTAGCCGGCTGCAAGTGGCGGTTCGACACCAGAACATAGTCGAGATACTTTCGGCCATTGGCCCGCGAATTGACGACGGAGTCCACCGTGTAGGGCTGTCCGAACGGCTGGGGATACGACGCATCCAGGGTTTGCAGCATGGTGGCGTATTCGCCGCTGTCGTACTTGTCCACGTTTAGGTCTCCGGCGATGAACACCGGCTCCGACTCAGGCAGCCGATGGTCGTCGATGAACCTCTTGATGATACGCAACTGGCGCGTTCGGGTTTCTCTCTCGTCCGTGTCGTCGCCCGCCTGCGTGTGAGACGCGAAAACGTGATGTGCTCGACCGTGTTTAACAATGCGAGCGTAGAGAACGCCCTTGTCGGCCAGACAGTCAGTTCCTTTGCAGGCGCCGCCATACAGGCGCTGTGCCTGCGCGGTAATCGGCCAGCGGCTGAGGATGATGACCCCGCCGTCCTGCTCGATCCCGCCGTCTGTGCCGAGCACTTCGGTGCGATAGGGATACTCCCCGCGCAAATCCGCGAGGAGCTTGTTTCGTATTCCATCATCGAATGCTTCCGAGAACGTGATCGCATCAAATCCCGACAGCTTCGAAGGCAGTACTTCGGCACGATCGGATTGATCATTGGCAAACAGGCTCGTCGGGCGCATGAAGATGTTGTAGGCCAGGATGTTGAAACTGTTAGCTAAGTAGGGGCTTCGCTCAATGATACCCGCGTTGGCCGCCGTGCCGCCAACCGAGAGAACCAAGAGCAAGGCCGCAAAGCGAGGACCAGTCATGATCGATCTCCTTCTATCGCGTACTAGGGGCAGTACTGGTTTGAGTTGGGGCTGCAGGGCTCATCGTTGGGTGCAGGGCGGCCGCTGGATGGAGACGTGCTTCCTGTGCCCTGCGGCGGCGTGCGCTCCTGAATTTGAATCTGAGCAAGAATCGGACGCCCTCCGGAGTCACATCCGTCGATGTAGGCATGTATGGGTGTGCGAGAGAGCAACGAGGACAGTGCGATCTGCGACATGGCCTTGGTCTGGGCGTGGTCGAGATTGAGCTGTGACTTCGCCCACCACGGCGTCGGACAGCCGTGGTCCGGCGAAAAATTACCTGCCACAGCGATGTAGAGGTGGTTGTCTTTATGTGCCAACACTTTTACGACATGGTCGTACGCGGCATCGGTTTGGCCCACAGCTTTTCCACTGATGCCCAAAGCGAGGGCGCACGCGCAAACGTGAATGAACTGCTTCGTCGTCATGGTCATGCCTCCTGATACAAATGAGAGTGGTGTCATAGATAGGTGGCGCGGGACGGATAAAAGGTTCGGTATCGTGCGTCTCAGATGACGTCGTCGCGGGTGACGCCCATGGTTTCGAGCTGCGCGCGCAGAATACCCTTAGCGTAGAAGACCCGCGTTTTGATCGTATTGACCGGTGCGGCAAGAAGCCTTGAAAGTTGTTCGTATGAGGTTTCCTGGAGCAGCGCCAGAACTAAAATCTCACGGTGGTGTCGGGGAATGGCAGCGAGTGCTTTTTCGACGAGGCGCCGGCGCGAGCGTTGTTCGTCGGCGTTCGCCGCGGGAGCGATTGGCTCGGGGATGGCGTCGAGCGATTCGCATTGTCGTCGGCGTTTGAGTGTGTTCATCGCAATGTTGCGCGCGATGCCGACGATCCAGGTGATTACCAGGGATTCGCCTCTGAAATGTTTGGCGCCGCGCCAGACCTCGACGTAGGTATCAATAAGAATGTCGTCGACATCGCTCTGGTCCCGCAGGAGACGACACAGATAGGCTTCGACCCGTGGGCGGGTCATCGCGTAAAGACAGGAGAATTGGCCGTCATCACCGGCCCGAATGGCGTGCACCAAGCGCAGCGCTTCGGCGTCGTCGTAGCGCGGCGTGTCGCTCCTATGAGAAATGAATTTCACGTTGCACCCGACTCCCTGCAATTCCGTCCACAGTCTTTTGTCGCCGCCGAGACCGTAAACTTGCAGCGCCTGTCGAGCCAAGCGAGCGATTTTCGCAACTCACGGCGCTGCAACGCCGGATCAAGTGCGCACCGCACAAGTTCAACGCGACTAATTCACCGCGCCAACAGAAACTGCGGTTCAGACTGAATGCAGGAAATTAATGGCCGGAAGATCCAGGAGAACCCTGGGAGGAGGCGGGTATGGAAACGCGCGCGTTAATTGCGGTGCTCGTGGCGATGGCGACACTGGTGGCGACATCGGCATCGTTCGCCCGACCGATCAAGCCGGGGACGATTCCCCTCGGTGATACGACCGCGACGCCCCATGGTGGATCCGCCGGAGGGTTGCCGCCGGCAACGTATAAAGGCGTGTCGGAGCGTTAGGCTTTCTTGACGAACTCGGACTTCAGCTTCATCGCACCGATGCCGTCGATCTTGCAGTCGATGTTGTGATCGCCTTCGACGAGGCGAATGCTTTTCACCTTCGTACCGACTTTGACCACCGATGATGAACCTTTGACTTTGAGATCCTTGATAACGGTGACCGAGTCACCATCCTTTAGCAGATTGCCGAAGGCGTCCTTTACAACGACTTCGCCTTCGGTGCTCTCGGGCGCCGCTGTTTTGGCCCACTCATGGGCGCATTCGGGACAAACGAACATTTCGCCGTCTTCGTATGTGTATTCAGACCCACACTGTGGGCATTTTGGTAAACCACTCATTCCTGGATCCATTCTAATCTTCTATAAAACGCGCCTTCAGCTCGGGGCTGGGCACCACGCATGCGTCGAGACGACCGAACCAATGGTAACGGTTTCGCGCCACGCTGTCATATACCCAGTCGCGCAGCGGCCGCGGGACGAGCCGCACAACGGCAAGCAGCCGCCACGCCCCGCGAAAATAGCGCGCGATGCGAATGGCAGCGTCGGATTTTACATATGCTTTGTTGTCGGCGATGAGCACGAATGTCTTGGCATTGTCGGGTTCGAACCCGAACTGACGCATCAGCCGCGCCCCCGCCGCCGACTGCAGCGGCGCGAAACGCAGCGTGGCATCTCGTTCGTGCGCCAGAATAAATCGAACGGAGCGGACGCAGAGACTGCACACGCCGTCGAAAACCACGATGTTGTTAGCAATCATTGGTGTCGCCGTAGGAGCGGATCATTCCGCGATTGACTCGGCAAAGCATCGCGGTAAGAAACCGCTCCCACAACCGCAACGATCTCACCCTGTGGGAGCGGATCATTCCGCGATTGACTTGGCGAAGCATCGCGGTAAGAAACCGCTCCCACAACCGCAACGATCTCACCCTGTGGGAGCGGATCATTCCGCGATTGACTTGGCGAAGCATCGCGGTAGGAAACCGCTCCCACAACAGCCGCCATGCCTCCCTGTAGGGGCGATTCAATCTGTTTCCACACTTTCGATTTGTCTTTTGACATCCATTGGGTCGTCAATGTTCTTGAAAACCACATCGCTAACGCCGCGCCCGGTTACCTTGACGTCGCCAAATCCAAACATGCGACCGATCACACCCTGAACAATCTCGACCGTCTCGATGGATGTGATTTTCATTTCTTCAGACTTCCTGCTGATGATGCCCTTTTTGAAAATGACGCGTTTATTGGTCACGCCCTGTTCGATGCTTCGCAATTTCAACCACTCCCAGATGGCCAAGATCAATGTGATGCCGAGTGTCGGTATGGCCAAAAGAAGCCAAATGATCATCGGTACCCGGGCGAACCAGTGGAGTTTGAAACGCGCGCGCACCTGCTCGCCGTTTGACAGTGACTCTTCAATATATCCCATTGTTTCCGTCCTTTTTGTTGCGATCGCATTTAGATTGTAATTCACCGCGATGCCTGTTGACTCATCGGCTTGGCTGCAAATGGCGAGCGAAGTCGGGAATTCGAAAGCGCTTGCGATAGGCGCCCGGCGCCAATCCCGTGGTGCGTTTGAATAGGCGGCGGAAGAACGCCGCATCTTCGTAGCCGACCCGCCAGCTGATCTCATCGACCGACGCATCGGTCCGCTCCAGCCGGCGTTTGGCGTCTTCGATGCGCAGACGCTGCACGTAGGCGATCGGACTGAGCCCCGTTGCGCTTGTAAAGCGCCGCTTGAACGTGCGCTCGGCGAGCTTGGATTGTTTAATCATCTCCTCCACGGGGTGGGCGACCGAGAAATGACCGCTCAACCAGTCTTGCGCGCTCGCAATTTCGGCATCGCCGTGATCGCTCTTGCCTTCGAAAATAATGTAAGGCGTGAGCCCGTCTTGGTGCCATTGCAGGGCGAAGAGGCGCGCCACTTCTTGTGCGGCGGTCGCACCGGCGTAGCGGGCGATGAGGTAGAGCATCATGTCATGCCAAGTCGTCGATGCGCCCGAGGTCACCAGCTCCTCGCGCAACCCGGAGATCACCAGCGTGCGTTCCGGATGAATCGAAACGGCCGGGTACGTGGCCGCAAAAGCACGCGCATAGCTGTAATGCACTGTGGCGTCCTTGCCGTCGAACAATCCCGTCTCGGCCAGCAGAAAAATTCCCGAGCAGGCCGAGCAGAGCACGGCGCCACGGTCGTGCATCTTCTGTAACCAGTTGACTAGTCCGGGATAGCGGCCTTTCGCCCAGCCCTGCGGCCGCAGCAGCACGGACGGGACGATCACGATGTCGCTCGTCTCGACGGTGTCTATCGAGCGCTGCACGTTGATCGGAACGCCGCTCGCGGAGTCCAAGGGACCTTCTGCCTCCCCCACGATGTCGACTTGAAACGGAGGCCGCGCGCCGGCAGCGGCGTGCGACATGCCCATGAGCGCGGAGGCGTTAATAACATCGAAGATGCCGAACAGGGTCGATACAACGCCATCGGGCAACGCCACGAGACTGACGTGACGGGGGTTCGGTCCGGCTTGGGCCGATGGTTTGGCCATGGCACATGATCCTCTTCAAAACAGCGCCGCAAGTATGGCACGAAAGAACCGTTTTTGGGCCAATCCGGCGCTGGGGCTGTGGCGCTCATCCTGCGATCCTAGCTACAACATTCGAAACCGCACAAAGGAGGCGAAGACGATGGATGCAACCGTGATCGACAGTACGAAACTGGATGCGTTTCTCGCGCGCGCAGTGGGTGATCTTTCCGCCGGCTATGGCGGAGTGATGGTGAGCCTTGGCAGCAAGCTCGGGCTTTATAAAGCCATGGCCGGCGCCGGCCCGATCAGTTCGACGGAGTTGGCGGCCCGGTCGGGCTGCGCCGAGCGCTACGTGAGGGAGTGGCTGAACGCGCAAGCGGCGGGCGGCTATGTTGACTATCACGCCGTCAGCGATACCTATGAACTTTCGCCCGAGCAGGCGCTGGTGCTGGCGGACGAGCATAGTCCGGTGTTCATCCCCAATGCGTGGCAGGTGCCGGCATCGATGTGGTTCGATGAGGATAAAGCCATCGAAGCTTTTCGCACCGGCAAGGGTGTGGCGTGGGGCGGCCACGACGGCCGCCTTTACTGCGGCGTGGCGGGTTTCTATCGCAACGCTTATCGCGCCAGTCTCGTGGCGGAATGGCTACCGGCCCTCGATGGCGTGGTGGAGCGACTGGAAGCGGGTATCGACGTTGCCGATGTGGGCTGCGGTTACGGCCACTCGACCGTGCTGATGGCCGAGGCTTTTCCGCGGTCGCGCTTTCACGGCTTCGATGTGCACGCGGCCTCGATCGATGAGGCACGACGAAATGCCGAAGAGGCGGGCGTCAGTGGGCGAGTAACATTTCAGGTGGCCCGCGCTGCGGAGTATTCCGGTAAGAACTTTGGCCTCATCTGTTTCTTCGACTGTCTGCACGATATGGGCGATCCCATTGCCGCGGCCCGTCACGCCGCCAAGGCGCTCGCTCCCGATGGCACGGTGATGCTGGTCGAGCCGTTCGCCAACGATCGAGTCGAAGACAACGTTTCGCCTGTCGCGCGGCTGTACTACGCTGCATCGACCACCCTTTGCTGCGCCCACGCGATCTCCGATGGCGGGCACCTCGTCCTCGGCGCGCAAGCAGGCGAGGCGCGCCTTGCCGAAGTTTTCCGCAAAGCGGGGTTCACGCGCTTTCGCCGCGCGGCCGAGACGCCCTTCAATCTGATTCTCGAAGTGCGTCGGTGATTGGGGGGCCGGGAGGAGGCGGGTTAATCGTTGCTTTAGGCAAAGACCGGGGCACCGCGTTCGACGCGGTCGCGAAGTTCGGCCAGCATTTGTTTTTCACCGAGGCCGTCGGCCCACATCGGGCGGAGCTGGAAATGCGGTTCGTCGACAATCGTTTTCCAGTTTCCGCCCCACTCCAGCCCCAGGTCCATTCCAAGAACGCCCACGACCTTGTACTTTGCCGACTCGGGGAGGTACTTCTTTCCTTCAAAGACTCCGATATCGAACGCGATGCCGAAGTTGTGGTTTGAATACCCTCCACGCGCGTTCGTCACCTTGACGCCCGGTTTTGTGCGCCCCTGTGCGTAAAGCTCATCTTGCTCCGAATAACTCCGAAGTCCGCTAATGATCTTTATCTGAATACCATTCTGCGCGGCCTTTTGCACGAGCGCTCGGGCGGCGGGTTGTACTTCTGGCAAGAGAGCCGCAATGAGCTTTTCGCTTCTCGGGTCAACGGTATCGACTAGTTTTGCTGAGTCGGCAGGCCTCGCATTCGGTTTGACGATGTGGGAGTAAATCGCCGTCCACGTTTCAGGGCCCGCCCGGCCATCCACTTGTATGCCCAGCTTCTTCTGCACAGCGGCGATCATTTCTTCGATTTGCATAAGGGTTCCTTTACGCGGGAAAATACTACTCTCTCAGAGTCGTCGGCGTTGGTGTATTGGCTCGCGCCGCAGCCGTTCCCACCTCATGCCGCTTGTTCGGGGCTTCGATGCGATCTTGGTTCCCCGACAGAGTCGACAAAGGCTTTGTGCTGATATTTTCTCTCGACGGAATCGTACACGCTCGGCGGAACGACCGGCATCTCTTCTTCGAGGGCATCAAGGTTGTTGCGCAACTCGGTTACGACGGGAGCATCCAAAGCCAGCTTGGAAAGCGTCCCAATTCCCAACTGTTCCATATGGCGGATAGCAGCTTTGTACTTGGCGCCTGCGATTCGATGACGTTCGGCGCGCGCCCCAAGGTCGAGGAACGACTGCAGGCTGGTCAGGATGGCCGCAATGAGAGCGAGAACGCCTATGGTGATTTGGACGTTCGGATCGGGTAATTCTTGGAGTGCAGCGAAGGTGCTGGTTCCGACGACTGCGGACGTTATGGTCGCCGGGATGCCGATGAGATAGCGTTGATGGTCGCAGCGTCGGGCGGCCCAGTCATGGCGGTCCCTGCCCTTATGCGCGTGAAGAAGCCAGCCGCGCAGAAGTGCGTCCGAGTTGTCGGGCTCGAAGATGGGTGTATTTGGCATGTTTCACCTCGATTTCATATGAACGTATGCAGTTTCGATTAGCGTCATTGGCTTGCTCAAGGAGATATCACGCAAGAACCCAGCGCTGATAGAAGAACGGAGTCCACTGCGTTACCCCAAGACCTGCGGGTTGAGTTGCCATACGGCGTAGTTGAGTGCAGAAGCGAAGCTGACCCACAGCAAATACGGAACAAGCAACGCGCCTGCCAATGGTCTGATGCGCCAGAAGGAGATCAGGGTCGCGAGAATCAACGCCCAAAGCAATAGGACATCAGCGAAGGCCAAGGCGCCACGATGCCAGCCGAAGAACAGCCAACTCCATAGTGCATTGACCGCCAGTTGCACAAGAAACAGAGTGAGCGCGGATTTGGCTGCACGAAAGCCGCCAACACGCCAAACCAGCCATGCTGCGATGCCCATCAGGACATACAGAACTGTCCAAACCGGCCCGAATATCGTCGGCGGGGGTGCCCAATCAGGGCGCAGCAGTTGGGTATAAAACGCGCCAGCCTGAATGGATGCGGCGGCACCAATGGCTGCAGCGATGAAGCTGACAATGAGCCAGGCGATAAGACCGACGATCTGCTTTTGCTTTGTAAGTGGCGCCATAGGTAACCTCGATTAGCAAGTGACGAGATCCGTATGCCCGAAGCCCTTGGAATAGTCGAGCACGGAAATGACCACCGGCGTCACGCGGAAGAGGCGAACCTCGTCCGGGCTTGGCATTTTCATCGGCAAGGGAGGTGCATCAGGGTATTTCAGCGGAAGCATGCGCAGCCATTGACAAGCCCGTGATCGCCATGAGATCCGCTGTGTCATTATCGATCGTCAGAGAGATGCGATCATCTCGCGCTAAATTCTTCGCCTTCTGGCTGTCAAGGCCGCATAGAAAATACAGTACCAGGCCGTCGTTTACATAGCCAACGGTTGTTGCTTGCGGCCAGCCGTCCGGCCGCAGGGTCGCGGCCGTGTTACGACGATTTCTTGTCCGGTCGACTGGTATAAAGACTGCCGACCACGCTGGCCACCAAAATGACCAACACCACGGCCAGCGCAAAGCCGACGGGAATCTTGTAAATATCCAGCAACAGCATTTTTACGCCGATGAACATGAGAATGAACGCCAGGCCGTATTTGAGCAGATGGAAACGCTGTGCCATATCGGCCAATAGAAAATACATCGCGCGCAGGCCCAATATCGCAAAAATATTGGAGGTGAAGACGATAAATGGATCGTTGGTGACAGCAAAAATCGCCGGAATACTGTCGACGGCGAATATCAGATCAGTGACTTCGACCAGCACCAAGACGAGCAACAACGGCGTCACCCACAGCACCCCGTCGCGACGCAGCAGGAATTTTTCGCCGTGATATTCCGAGGTGATGCGCAAATGCGAACGCATCCACTTGAGAATCGGATTCTGCGCCAAATCCGGCTCTTTCTCGGCAAACCAGAGCATCTTGGCGCCGGTGAGCAACAAGAACGCACCGAAAAAATATAAGATCCAGTGAAATTCCTGGAGCAATAACGCGCCGACGTAAATCAATATCGCGCGCATCACGATCGCGCCGAGCACACCGTACAGCAATACGCGCTTTTGGAATTCCGGCGGTACGGCGAAAAAGCTAAACAACGTCACCCAAACGAAGACGTTGTCGACGGCCAAGGACTTTTCAATCAGATATCCGGTGATGAACTCCAGCGCTTTAGCATCAGCGACTTCGCGGCCTTGCGACTGACCGGTGTACCACCAAAACCAACCGCAAAATGCCAGCGCTACCATCACCCACACGACCGACCAAATCGCGGCTTCTTTGACGCTAACGCGATGCGCGCCCTGCGCTTTGAGCACGACGAAATCAATGATCAACAAAACAGCGACGAGCGCGCTAAAACCGAGATATAGGGTGAGCATAGGTCACGAATTGTTATCAAGCCATTAACTAATATTAAAGCGCAGTTTGCGATGAGTATAAAAGGGGAAGAAACAAAGGTAATAGGTCGCGGTTTCAGCGGGGCAATGTCGTAACTCGCCTGACTCTGGGTTGTGTGTTGCTCCGGTTAGGCAGGCAGAGCGGCCTCAATGCTTCGAGGCGCCAAGGGCCGGACGGTTCTTGCGGTAAGAATTTTTCAATGCAATCTTGCCGTCTCGAAACGTGAACAGGTCGCAACCATGAACTTCGACGCGAGTGCCGTCTGTCCGTGTTCCGGTGAACGACCATTCCGACACTCCCCGGTCTCCACGGACAAAATGGCGCGCGTTTCCCCAGTGGGCATCGGGGAAGGTAGCCCAGACCTCTGCGAAGCCAGCTCGCACGGCCTCACGGCCTACATACCGGGTGCCGCAGACTTCAGTGCCTGCGGAAGCTTCGAAGACGCAATCCTCCGTCATAAATGACATGAGGGCATCGATATCGTGGCGATTCCAGGCGTCGGCAAAGGCCTGCAACACATCCGTGGTGACCTCGCTACTCATATTCGGCATGATCGGGCACCTCCCTTCCTCGGTTTAAACGCGCCCGCGGTGCGGCGTAGCTGTTGCGCGGCTTCACCGCAGCATCAGCGCGAACACACCCCAGCCCAGGTATTCACGCGTGTAAGCGGCGTAGCGCTCGGGTTCCGCGGTCAGTTTGGCGCGAACCTCTTTGGCTAATTCGTCGTCGGGATTGGCTTCAAGCCATCGGCGCATGGTGAGCCATTTGGCCGCCTCGTATCTGTCCCAGCTGTCTTGGTCGGCCAGAACCATTTCAACGACGTCGTAGCCAAGGTGGCCGAAAGACGCGAGAAGTTCTGGAAGCATGAGAAAGTCGGAGATCGAGTTGGCAAGACACCCCTTGGCAATGTCTTCCGTGGGTGGCAACTGCCGCCAGTAGGGCTCGCCGATGAGGATGATCCCTCCGGTGCGCAGGCTCCGCGCCAGAAGTTCGATAGTGCCGGCAACTCCACCGGCGATCCAAGTGGCACCGAGGCAGGCTGCCACACCGACCTTCTCGTCAGAGACATAGCCGGCGGCATCGCCATGGATGAACTTGACTCGATCGGCGACGCCGAGTTCTTGAGCACGCAGCTTCGCTTGCTCGGTGAACAACTGGCTCAGGTCGATGCCGGTGCCGATGACGCCGTGATCGCGCGCCCAGGTACACAGCATCTCCCCCGAACCGCTGCCGAGGTCGAGCACTCGGGCGCCCGATTCCAGACGTAGCGCCGCGCCGAGCGTGGCGAGCTTTTCGGGTGTGATCGGGTTGTGGATGCGGTGAGCACTTTCGGTGATGTTGAATATCCGTGGGATGTCCATTGTGGAAAACGTCCTCGTCAATGCGAAACTGCGGCCCCACCCGCGATACGAATATCACGACTTCCTGCGGATTCCCGAGCCGTGTCATTGACCGGACCGGTCTCTCCCCCTGGCACGAGCTTGAGGTTCTCGCGGAAGTGTTGCAGATTAAGGGCCCAGCCCATCAGCGCACCCCGCTTGGCACCCCAGTTCTTGTACGCAGGCTTCTCCCAATGCTCCATGGTCATTGAAGCCGCGTTGACCAAGACCGACCGTGTTGATGGCGTTGTTAGTCGCCGTGATCATCACTTCTTCGACTCCACGTACGAAGAAAACCTGTTCAGGATGCTTTGCCATCCTTGCCGCTGCATTTCAGCGGAATTGGCATCCTCGGCGTCGAATGTCTCAACGACTCGGACACCGCCATCGACCGGTTCAAAAGCGATAGAAACAACGCGGCTGTCGGCGAGAACGTACTCGATTTCTTTCTGCGGGACGACCTTGGTATACGTTCCTTCAAAATCAAAGCCCATTCGACCATCTTTTGCTTCCATGCGGTAGCAGAACCTTCCGCCGACTCTGAGGTCGTTCTCGCTTCTCGGGTTGTGCCAGTCGTCGTTTGCAGCGTTCCACTGATTGATGTCAGCGGGCGTAGTCCACGCGGACCACACCTTTCCAACATTAGATTTTACGAACGTTTCAATGCTGATCTTCATGTTGTTCGTATTTCTGCCATACGCGCCTTAACGAGCTTCTTAATGAGGGGCATGGAAAGCATTTTTTCAGGCTGGAACCGTATTGTTCCCTCTGAAACCTCATAGTCCTTCAGTTCAGAAGAATAAGCCCTGATAACGGCCGGGCTCATGGGATAGAAGCCGCAGTGGTTCTTGAAGCCTGCGTAGCAAACAAAAGCCTTCCCGTCTAGCTTGAATCCGGGGATGCCATACACAAAGGCTTCTGGCTGCGAGGCTAGATATGCATCCGCGTCTTTCGGACCTTGCTTCTTGTTTTTAGACGATGACTTCGCAGTCACATTAACATCTCCTCATTCGACTTTCAGACCAAAACGCACAGCTAAGCGGGCCGTGGGCGGAGCGGCGTTTGTGCCGTAATGGGGCGCAGCGCCAGGCACAAAAAGCAGCGTAGTCCCACGGGTCCGCTCGGGCTGCTGTTTATGTGGCCTAGTCACCACCGCCATCTCCTGAATCTCCATCCATTGTGTTCGATCGACCGCCGGTTTGCCACCCAGAATAGTTGTGCACGTCTTTGGGAACAGTAGGACCGTATGCGCCGCCACCGCTCTCTCTTTCAAGCTGCTCAGCTCGCTTGTGCACGCGTTCAGTGTAAAAGAGCGCCGCTCCGACAAAGATCAACACTCCCGCAACAAACCAGAGAACTCGGCTAAACATCCAAGCAACCGGCACGAGAGCAATTCCCGCAACAGTTATCGTCAGGCCGAGTCCCTCGCGCGCGATCCGCAGGCGGATTGGGCGCCGCGGAACTTCACCCCGAAGAAGCGCATTTCCATCCTTTAAACGAACCCGCCGCACACTCGATGCACTGTACTACTCCACCGGAATGTAATATGGACTTACTTGCATTCTCGCATCTGAATTTCTTTTGTGCTCGACAAATATGACCTCTGGAACGTAAGCATCCCGCCAACAGCAGGATTGGCGCTTACTAAACTAGGCGTCCGGTTTTAAAAACATGGGCAGCAGGGCGCGGCGCTGCTCATCGTTGTTGGCGTCGGGATAGCGCTCGAAGAGCGTTTGCAGGTAGTGCTTGGGCTCCCAGCCATTGAGCTTGGCGGTTTGCACCAGCGAATACATCAGCGCGCTGGCGTGGGCGCCGCGGGGGCTGCCGCTGAAGAGCCAGTTGCGCCGTCCCACGGTGAAGGGGCGAATGGCTTGCTCGATGGGGTTGTTGTCCAACGGCAGGTCGGCGTAGTCGAGGAAGCGTGTCAGCTTGTCCCAATGGTTGAGCAAGTAACGCAACGCCTCGCCCATCAGGCCCTGGTTCAGATAGCGGCCGGCCATGTCGGTGGCGGCACGGTGAATCTGTTCGAGCACGGGCTTGACCTTGGCATGGCGCGCTTGCACTTTCGCTTCGCCCTCGAGTTGCTCCACGCTGGCTTCACGCTGGTAGAGCTCGGCGATCTTTTTGAGTATCGCGTGTGCGTCCGAGACATCGCGTCGCCCTTTGATGGCATCGGCAAATCGACGGCGTGCATGGGCCCAGCAGCCCCCATGCGCCAGGATCCCAGAATGGACCTTGGCAAAGCGATTGTAGGCGCCGTGCTCATCGGTGACGATGACGCCGCGAAAGGGTTTGATGTAGGCGGATAACCAGTCATCGAGGGCCTCGAAGCTGCGCCGTTCATCGTAGTGGAACAGCATCACCTCCTGCCCCGGCGGGCCGGCGCGTAGCGCCCACAGATAACTTTTCTGGTGATTCGCGCGCCCGGGCTCATCGAGCACCTGCAACGTAGTTTCATCCAGATGCCAGCGCCGCGCCGACTGCGCGTACTCCAGCAGCAAGCCCCGCAGCGGTGCGAGGCGCTCGGCCAACTGGATGGGCCAATCGCACAGGGTGGAGTACCCGATGTCGATGCCTTCGCGGCGCAGGATGTTGATGGTGCGGTAGAACGACAGCGCATCGACGAACTTGTGGGTGATGACCTGGGCGAGCAAGGAAGCATCAGCCAGCGTCTTGGGCAAAATCACGTTGGGACGGGGCGCAACGACGATGCCTTGGCTCGGCGCGAGCGCGTCCTCGCTCGGCGCCGCAGGCGCCTTGGGCACGTACTTGGCCCGTTTGTAGTGCTTAACGAAGTACTGCCGCTCTTGCACCGCCAACTGCTCGCTGGTGTCATAACCGATCAGTACCCAATCCTCGCCCATGCGCCGCTTCTCCTCGTCCGCAACATCAATGACGATCTCGATGCGCTTGAGATGGGCGGGCAGTGCTCGGCGTTTTGCGGGTGCCGCTTGGCTATCGCCGGCGGGACGTTGACGGCGCTCGCCCTTGGCGGCGGCGAGCGCCTGCTCCGTTTCGCGAATGGATTGCTCCAACTCCGCTTCGTCGAAGAGCTGACCCTGCAGCGCGCTCAGTTGCTCGCTCTGCCGGCCATAGCGCTTGGCACGCAACAGCGCCAATTGCTCTTCCAGGGCGTCGATGCGCGATTGCTTCTCTTCGAGCTGGGCATTGGCTTGTTGCAATACCGCTTGCAGTTGCGCGCAACGCGCTTCCGACTGACGTAAAGACTCTTGCAGGGCACTCAATGACATGAGCAAAGCATAGCGCAATTGCGCGATCTTTTCACGATGACGTGCGCGTTATTACACGCGTGCAACCGATAACTTTGCGCGCGGCGGCAACTGCTCCATGTTCAACCCTTCCAACAACCACTGCAACTCACGCAACGAACACTGCACCACGTTCTCATCGCTGCGCGGCCAGCTAAAGCGGCCGCGCTCCAAGCGCTTATACAACAGGCAAAAGCCGTTGTCGTGCCAAACCAGCACTTTGAGTTTGTCGTTGCCGCGATTGCGAAACACGAACAACTGATTTGCAAAAGGATCGAGCAATAGCACTTCCTGCACCAGCAGCGCCAAGCCATCGATCTGCTTGCGCATATCCACCGGCTCCCGCGCGATGTAAACCGCCGCATCAGCCGTCACAAAGTACATAACGCCCGCCGCAATGCGTTAACCCAACGGCTCAACTGCTCCGCGCTCACGGCCTCGCTGCAGCAGAGCACCACATCGCCGATCTGTACCCGCAGCTCGCCCAGCGGCTCGCTGACCTTCACCGGTACAAAGCGCGACAGCGTGGCCGAATCCTTATGCGCCGGCTGCGCGAGGATTCGATGCCAATAGTGAAAGCTCGCCACGCTCAGCGACTCCTGCCGACAAAACGCCGCCTTCGATAAGCCGCTGGCGCGCCAACGCGCCATCCGCTCGCGCCACTGGCGCGAATTGGTGTCGCGGCGAGACACTTGCTTCGGCTTCATGATTACCTCCGTCCGTTGATTGATCCGACGGAAGGCACTGTGTACGATGACTCAGAATGTGGCTAGGGCGTAATTCGCCGGATGTTTACGGCCCAACAGCCCGGCAGCTACGTGGTGCTCAAATACATCCGTCCGGTGGTCAAGCTCAAGGAAGCCAACAACGTCGCCTGTCATCCCGCACCGGCCGGCGTACTCGAGAAGAGCTACGCCGACGTG